>NZ_JAOPXQ010000219.1 GCF_025965075.1 Aeromicrobium sp. | reverse complement strand
TCCCGGAGATCAGCGCCGGACCCCGGGTCGGCGTCTCGAAGGCCGCCGACGTGGCGTGGCGGTTCTGGGTCACCGGCGACCCGACGGTGTCGGCGTACCGCCGCAGCCCACGCGCCTGACCCGGGCGCGCACGCGGGAACGTCGCCGAGGGTGAGGACGGCGAGGACATCGACCTCGAGCAGGGCAGCGACTGGCTGACGGTCGGCAAGCTGCTGCTCGGCAGCGTCGCGCAGCGGCTGATGCTCGACGCGGCGTGCCCCGTCGTGCGGTCAAGCCCGACGGCGCCGAGCCGCTCGTCTAGTCGGCGTCGTCGGCGACGGGGACCACGCACACGCCGTCCTCACAGACGGGTGCGTCCTCGGCGCCGACGATCTCGAGCGGGCCGGTCACGAGCCGGCCGCGGCCTGCTGCAGGACGTCCAGCAGCACGGCGGGGTCCTGCGCTCCGGACACGCCGAGCCGGCCGTCGATCACGAAGAACGGGACGCCGGAGATCCCGTAGGCGATCGCCTGGTCCTTGTCGGCCTGGACCGCGGCGACGTACGTCCCGGAGCCCAGCGCCTGCACGACCTTGTCCCGGTCCAGCCCGATCTCCGCGGCGAGGTCCGCGAGGTCCTCGACCCGGCCGACGTGCCGGCCCTCGGCGAAGTACGCCGTGAAGAGCCGCTCGACCATCTCGAGCTGCTTGCCCTCGGCCTTGGCCAGGTGCAGGAGCTCGTGGGCCCGGACGGTGTTGGTGTGCTGCAGCGCGTCGAAGTCGTACGTCAGCCCGACCGTCGTCGCGAGCTCGGCCATCTGGCCCAGCATCAGCTCGACCTGGTCGGCCGGCATGCCCTTGTGCGCGACCAGGAAGTCGATCTCGCTGCCGGCGAAGTCCACCGGGGTGTCGGGGGACAGCTCGAAGGAGTGGTACTCCACCTCCACGTGACCGCCGGTCGCGGCGAACTCGGCGGCCGCGGTCTCGAAGCGGCGCTTGCCGATGTAGCACCAGGGGCATGCGATGTCGGACCAGATGTCGACCTTGACGATGTCATTCACGCTGGGTGCAACGTCGGCGGGACGGCAGCGTATTCCACTTCCACAGGAGGGGGGCGACCGAGTAGCCTCTATGTCATGACAATTGCTGTGGCCTATCGGCCGGACGAGTTCGGAACCGCTGCCCTGGACTGGGCCGTCGCGCAGTCGCGGGTCTCCGGCGACGCGATCATCCTGATCAACATCAGCAAGGTCGAGCCGCGGCTGGACGCCAGCTTCGCGCGCGGCAACCACGTGCAGGCGATCACCGAGCGGCTGACGGCCGAAGGCATCCCGTTCGAGGTGCGTCAGGCCGTGGGGGAGAACGTCGCGGACACGGTCCTGTTCGAGGCGGAGCAGGCGGGCGCGTCGACGCTCGTCCTCGGCATCCGGCGCCGCAGCCCCGTCGGCAAGATCCTCATGGGCAGCGTCGCGCAGGCGATCCTGCTGGACGCCACGATCCCCGTCGTCGCCGTCAAGCCCTAGCGGTCCGCCGGGGATCCCGGGGTGCCGCGCTAAAGTCGCGGTGCATCCCGACCGATCCGAAGGACTGAACTGTGACCCACGTACTGGACGACCTCGAAGCGCGCGGCCTGGTCGCGCACTCGACAGATCGCGACGCACTGCGCGCCGAGCTGTCCGAGGGGCCGATCACCTACTACGTGGGCTTCGACCCCACCGCCCCGAGCCTGCACATCGGCAACCTCCTGCAGATCCTGACGGCGCGTCGCCTGCAGCTGGCCGGGCACAAGCCGCTGCTGCTGGTGGGTGGGTCCACCGGCCTGATCGGTGACCCGAAGGAGGCGGGGGAGCGGGTCATGAACACCAAGGAGACCGTCGCGGACTGGGTCGACCGCATCGCGTCGCAGGTCTCCCGGTTCGTCGACTTCGACGGTGCCAACGGGGCCACGATCGTCAACAACCTGGACTGGACCGCCGGCCTCAGCACGATCGACTACCTGAGGGACATCGGCAAGCACTTCCCGGTCAACCGGATGCTCGCCCGCGACGTCGTCAGCAGCCGGCTCGAGTCCGGCATCAGCTACACCGAGTTCAGCTACGTCCTGCTGCAGTCGATGGACTACCTCGAGCTGCACCGACGGCACGGCTGCGTCCTGCAGACCGGTGGCAGCGACCAGTGGGGCAACATCACCGCCGGCGTCGAGCTGATCCGGCGGGCCGACGGCGACAAGGTGCACGCGCTGGCGACGCCGTTGATCACGAAGGCCGACGGCACCAAGTTCGGCAAGACCGAGTCCGGCACGGTGTGGCTGGACCCCGAGCTGATGAGCCCGTACGCCTTCTACCAGTCGTGGATCCAGGCCGAGGACTCCAAGGTCGTGGAGTACCTCCGCCAGTTCACGTTCCTCGACCTCGAGGAGATCGCCGGGATCGAGGCCGAGCACGCCGAGAAGCCCGGGCTGCGCGCGGCGCAGCGCCGGCTCGCGGCGGAGGTGACGACCCTGGTGCACGGTGCCGACGAGACGGCGGCCGCCGAGCTGGCCTCCCGGGCGCTGTTCGGCCGGGCCGAGCTCGGGGACCTGCCCGAGGCGACGCTGGCGGCGGCCCTGCGCGAGGCAGGGGCCGTCGACCTGTCGTCGGGGGATGCGCCGACCGTCGTGGATGCGTTGGTGGCGACCGGACTGGCCGAGAGCAGGTCCGCGGCACGTCGTGCCGTGGGGGAGGGCGGGGCGTACGTCAACAACCAACGCGTCAGCGATCCCGAGCTCCCGCTCGCCGGCGACCTGCTCCTGCACGGCACCTGGGCGGTCCTCCGCAAGGGAAAAAGGTCGATCTCGGGCGTGTCGGTGTCCTGAACCCCGTCATTTCAGGCTCGCCCAGCGGTGTGGCGTGGACCACGCTGAACCGATTTGACGCGCAGCGAGACATCCCGTTAATGTTCTTCTTGTTGGACAGCACGGCGGAGCGAAAGGCCAAGAGGCCGGTTGCTCGGAGCTTCCAGCCAGCTTCACCGAAACGATGTGTGTCACCGCGCTCAGTGCGCGCTGACGGATCGCTGATAACGGGGGCTGTGCATGGTGACCGACCCGGTTTGACCGGTGAAAACGAGCCGTGTAAGTTGGACGAGTTGCCCTGAGGTTGTTGCCAGGCTTGGTCTGGTGGTGACGAGGTGT
>NZ_JAOPXQ010000207.1 GCF_025965075.1 Aeromicrobium sp. | reverse complement strand
CGACGCCAAGGTCGAGCAGGTCTTCACCGAGGCGTGGTACGACGTCGAGGCGGCGTTCCAGCACGTCTTCAGCCGGTTGTTCCCCGGCGGTGAGGGCGCCCTGATCCTCACCGACCCGCAGAACATGCTGACGACCGGCATCGACGTCGAGGCTCGGCCCGCCGGCAAGAAGGTCAAGCGGCTGTCGCTGCTGTCCGGCGGCGAGCGGTCCCTCGTCGCGGTCGCGTTCCTGGTCGCGCTGTTCAAGGCCCGGCCCAGCCCGTTCTACATCCTCGACGAGGTCGAGGCCGCGCTCGACGACGCCAACCTGGGTCGTCTGCTCGAGCTCTACGAAGAGCTGCGCGCCAACTCCCAGCTCATCGTCATCACGCACCAGAAACGGACGATGGAGGTCGCCGACGCGCTCTACGGCGTCTCGATGCGCGGCGACGGCGTCTCCGCGGTGATCAGCCAGCGCCTGCGCGAGGAGGAGCCCGCGTGACGGACGCGCCGACGCTGCGCTCGGACTTCCGGGCGTTGCGGATCATCACGACGCGCTGGGAGGACGAGGACGTCTACGGCCACGTCAACAACGTCGTCTACTACTCGTTCTTCGACACCGCGGTCAACGGCTTCCTGATCGACGCGACCGGCACCGACATCCGGCGGCTCCCGGCCGTGGGGCTGGTCGCGGAGACGCAGTGCGAGTTCCTGCGCGAGCTGAACTTCCCCGGGGACGTGCACGCCGGGCTCGCCGTGAGCCGGCTGGGCACGTCCAGCATCACGTACCGGATCGGCCTGTTCCAGGGCGAGAGCGACGAGCCGGCCGCGATCGGGAGGTTCGTGCACGTCTACGTCGACCGGGCCGACCGCCGACCCACGCCGATCCCCGACGTGGTCCGCGCCGCGGTCGAGCCCCTGCTGGCGTAGGGTCCGAACATGACCGATCGCGCGACGTACGTCCTGGTCGACGGCGAGAACATCGATGCGACCCTCGGTCAGTCGATCCTCGGCCGCCGCCCCAACCCGCACGAGCGCCCGCGGTGGGACCGGCTGCTGCAGTTCGCCGAGGACCACTGGGACCAGCCCGTCACCGGACTGTTCTTCCTGGCCGCCAACGGCGAGCTGCCGATGCCGTTCGTGCAGGCGCTGACGTCGATGGGCTTCCGGGCCGTGCCGCTGTCGGGTCGCCCCGACGAGAAGGTCGTCGACATCGCGATCCAGCGCACGCTCACCGAGCTCGCGCGCCGTGACGCCGACGTCATGCTCGCGAGCAACGACGGTGACTTCATCGAGCAGCTCGAGCCGATGGTGGGACCGGGGCGGCGGACGGCCCTGCTGGCGTTCCGCGAGTTCCGCAACGCCGGCTACGTGCCGTTGTTCGACCGCGGTCTGGAGTTCCACGACCTCGAGTACGACGTCAAGGCGTTCAACGACAAGCTGCCCCGCATCCGCATCATCCCGATCGACGAGTTCGACCCGCTCGACTTCCTCTGAACGACTGGCGCAACCCAGACCGCGAGTGGCGCAGGATGAAGTTCTTGGGACGGCGTGTCGTCCAGATCTGCGCCACTCGCGGACGGGTGTGCGCCACTCGCGAACGGGCTAGAGCTCGAGGGTCTGCCAGGCGTGCAACATCCACGGGATCGCCAGGAGGACCGTGGGGGCGACCAGGACGACCAGTGAGATCGCCAGGCTGAGCGCCCCGGCCCACCGGCGGGGTCGGGACTCGTCCCGCAGCCGCTCGAGCCGCACCAGCGCGGCGGAGCCGGCGCCCAGCGCACCGGCGGGCGTGACGCCGCCGGCCAGGGCCACGATGGCGCGCGCGAGCGCCTGGTCACCGGCGACCTTGCGCGCGGAGTCGTCGGCCATGAGCTCGACCAGCACCTGGCTCTGACGCAGCGGCGCGTCGGTGCGCAACGGCCGGGGGAACGCCCGGTGCAGCACGCCGAAGGCCTCGAGCACCAGGTCGTGGCGGGTACGCACGTGGGCCCGCTCGTGCTCCAGCACCGCGAGCAACGCGTCCTCGTCCAGGGCGTCCAGCGTGCCCTGGGAGATCACGACGCGAGCGTCACGGAGCCGGGGGATGCAGTACGCGACGGGGGTCTGCTCGGCGAGGATCCGGACCGCCGGCAGCGCCCCGTGCGGCTGGCCCAGCAGGTCGACGAGCTCGCGGTGCCGCTGCCGACGGGCCTGGGTCTCCCGCCACACGTGCCACGCCGCCCACCAGAATCGCGCCCACACCAGGACGCCGATCCCGAGGATCACGACGTGCAGGGCGATCCGCCACCACGTCAGGCGGTCCTCCGTCACGAGCCACAGCGCGGTGGACAGGGCGGCGCCGGAGATCGCGAGGACCGCGGCCAGCGCGAGCGACTGCCACAGGACGATGCCGGCGGCGGGGGAGAGCTGCGGCCACGACATCCGGGCCAGCACGGCCGGGACGGGGAGCGCGAGCGCCAGCCCGATGAGACCGAGCCAGACCGGGGTCACCGAGAGGTCCGCGACGCGATCTCGTCGAGGGCCGCCCGCAGGGCCTCGGCCTCGGCCGGGTCGACGGTGTGCGCGAAGTGGACCAGTGCGGCGGTGCGGTCGGTGCCGGCATGGTCGAGCGCGGCGTGCAGGAGCTCGGCGGTCGCGGCGTCGCGCGAGATCGCGGGCGCGTAGCGGAACGCCCGCCCGTCGCGCTCGCGGCGCACCATCTGCTTGGCGCCGAGCCGGTCCAGCACCGTCATGACGGTCGTGTAGGCGAGGTCGCGCTCGCCGAGGGCGTCCAGCACCTCACGGACCGTGTGGGGCCCGGGGGCGTCCCACAGGATGTTCATGACGGAGCGTTCGAGCTCTCCCAGATGCGGCATGGGGCCATTCTACGACACGCCGTAGTAGCCCGGTAGGTCACAGTGCGAGCGATCTACTACGATCAGTAGTAAGTACTACGCGGTGTAGGAGAAAGAGGTCGGCATGGACATCCTGGAGCTCTCCCGGTGGCAGTTCGGGATCACGACCGTCTACCACTTCTTCTTCGTGCCGCTGACGATCGGCCTGTCGGTCCTCGTCGCCACGATGCAGACCGTGTGGTGGCGCTCGGGCGACGAGCGCTGGCTCCGGCTGACGAAGTTCTTCGGCAAGCTGTTCCTGATCAACTTCGCGATGGGCATCGCGACCGGCATCGTGCAGGAGTTCCAGTTCGGCATGAACTGGAGCGACTACTCGCGCTTCGTGGGCGACATCTTCGGCGCCCCGCTGGCGATCGAGGGACTGCTGGCGTTCTTCCTCGAGTCGACGTTCCTGGGCCTGTGGATCTTCGGCTGGGACCGGCTCCGGCCCGGGCTGCACCTTGCGTGCATCTGGATCGCGGCGGCCGGCACCATCCTGTCGGCGTACTTCATCCTCGCGGCCAACTCGTTCATGCAGAACCCCGTCGGCTACACGTTCAACGCCGACAAGGGTCGGGCCGAGCTGACCGACTTCGGGGCCGTGTTGACCAACAAGGTCCTGATCGCGACGTTCCCGCACCAGATCATCGGCTGCTTCATGGTCGCCGGCGCCTTCGTCGCGGGTGTCGCCCTGTGGCACGTCATGCGTCACCCCGAGCGTGACGCCGACGCGTTCCGGCCGGCGTTCCGGATGGGCGCCGTGGTGCTGCTCGTCGCGGGTCTCGGCACGATGATCACCGGCGACTTCCAGGGCAAGGTCATGACCGAGGTGCAGCCCATGAAGATGGCCGCCGCCGAGGCGCTCTACGACGACGCGAAGCCCGCACCGTTCTCGCTGTTCACGATCGGCACGCTCGACGGGTCCGAGGAGGTGTTCTCCCTCGAGGTCCCGCGGCTGCTGTCGTTCCTCGGCACCGGGACGCTCGACGGACAGGTGCGCGGCATCGACTCGCTGCAGGCGGAGTACGAGCAGACGTACGGCCCGGGGGACTACCGGCCCAACGTGCCCGTGACGTACTGGACCTTCCGGATGATGATCACGACCGGCGGGCTCGCGATGGCGGCCGGCGCGGTGATGCTGTGGGCGACCCGCCGGGGCCGCACCCCGACGTCGCGCTGGCTGCTGAGGGCGGCGGTCGTGCTGCCGCTGCTGCCGATGGCCTCCAACTCGTTCGGCTGGATCTTCACCGAGATGGGGCGCCAGCCATGGGTCGTGTTCGGGCTGATGCCCACCTCGGCCGGCGTCTCGCCGGGCACCACGATGTTCGAGATCGTGGCATCCCTCGCGGCATTCACGGTGCTCTACGGGGTGCTCGCGGTCATCGAGGTCCGCCTGCTGCTGCGCTACGTCAAGGCCGGCCTGCCCGAGCTCGACCCGCCCCGCGACCCCGACGACGCCGACGCGCCGCTCGCCTACGCCTACTGAATCGGAGACAGCCATGGATCTCACGACCTTCTGGTTCATCCTCATCGCGACCCTGTGGGTCGGCTACCTCGTGCTCGAGGGATTTGACTTCGGCGTCGGCATGCTCATGGCCGTCCTGGCCCGTGACGACCGCGAGCGCCGGGTCCTGCTCAACACGATCGGCCCGGTCTGGGACGGCAACGAGGTGTGGCTGATCGTGGCCGGCGGCGCGACGTTCGCCGCCTTCCCCGAGTGGTACGCGACGCTGTTCAGCGGCTTCTACCTGCCGCTCCTGCTGATCCTCCTGGCGCTGATCGTCCGGATCATCGGCATCGAGTTCCGCTCCAAGCGGGACGAGGCGTGGTGGCGCCGGCGCTGCGACATCGCGATCGTCACCGGCTCGGTCGTGCCGGCGCTGCTGTGGGGCGTCGCGCTGGCCAACATCGTCCGCGGTGTGCCGATCGACGCCGACGGCGAGTACGTCGGAGGCTTCTTCACCCTGCTCAACCCGTACGCCCTGCTCGGCGGGCTCGTGACCCTCGCGGTGTTCCTGGTCCACGGCGCCTTCTTCGTCGGGCTGAAGTCCGAGGGCCCGATCCGGGAGCGGGCGATCCGGCTCGGGCTCGGGGTCGGCGTCCTCGCCGGTGCCCTGACGACGGCGTTCGTGGTGTGGACCGGCCTGGCGCAGGACAGCCTCGCGGTGTGGGTCCTCGGGCTCCTGGCGGTCGGGTCGTACGTCCTCGGGATGGTCGCCGCGACCGGGCGCCGGGACGGCTGGGCGTTCACCGGCACCGCGGTCGCGATCGGGCTGCTGGTCGTGACGTTGTTCGTGGGCCTGTTCCCCGACGTCATGCCGTCGTCGCTGGACGCCGCCTGGTCCCTGACCACGACGAACGCCGCGTCGACGCCCTACACGCTGCGGATCATGTCGTGGGTCGCGGTGTTCTTCACCCCGATCGTGATCGGCTACCAGGGCTGGTCGTACTGGGTGTTCCGCCGCCGCATCGGCGTGCAGCACATCCCCGGGCCCGTCCACCCGGGCTGAGCACATGCCCCCCCTCGATCCCCGGCTCGTCCGTCGCTCGCGCGGCGTGCGCCGCCTGCTCGCCGTCAGCGTCGCGCTCGGCGTGGTGACCGCGGCGACGGTCGTCGCGGTGGCCTACGCCGTGGCGGAGGTCGTCGCGCACCGCTTCGACGGGCGGCCCGTCACGGCCCTCGCGGTCGTCGCCGCGCTGGGTCTGGGGGTGCGCGCCGGCGTCACCTGGCTGCACACCGCGGTGTCGGCGCGGGCCGCGGCCACGGTCAAGGCCGAGCTGCGCACCGAGGTCGTCGACGACCTGCTCGACCCCCGGCGGCTCGGGCCCCGGCCCAGCAGCTCACGGGTCGTCGCCCTGCTGGGACCCGGGCTCGACGCGTTCGACGGGTACGTCGGCCGGTTCCTTCCGCAGGTCGTGCTGTCGGCGCTCGTCCCGCCACTGGTGCTGGTCGCGATCGTGCGGGCCGACGTCCTCTCGGCGGTCATCGTCGCGGTGACGCTGCCGCTGGTCGTGGTGTTCCTGGTCCTCGTCGGGCTGGTGACGAAGGACCGGGTCGATCGCCGCTGGCAGGCGTTGGAGCGGCTCGGCCGCCACTTCGCCGACGTGCTCGACGGCCTCGCGGTGCTCAAGGTGTTCGGCCGCCGGCAGGAGCAGGGTCTGCGCACGATCGGCGCCCGCCACCGCCGCGAGACCGTGCGGGCCCTGCGGCTGGCGTTCCTGTCGTCGTTCGTCCTCGAGCTGTTCTCGACGCTCGCGGTCGCGCTGGTCGCGGTGAGCGTCGGCCTGCGCGTCGTCGAGGGACACCTCGCGCTCGCACCGGCACTGTTCGTCCTGCTGCTCGCGCCGGAGGCGTTCGCCCCGCTGAAGCGGCTGGGGGCCCAGTTCCACGACAGCACCGAGGGAGCCGAGGCGACCGCAGAGCTCCTGACGCTGCTCGACCACGACCGGCACACCGGCTCGGCCCCCGCCCCCGACCTCCGCACGGCCGACCTGGTGCTCGACGACATCGTGGTCCGGCACGAGGGCCGCAGCGAGGCCAGCCTCGAGCTCGGCCGCGGCCGCATCCGGCCCGGCGAGCTCGTGGCCGTGACCGGCCCCTCCGGCTCCGGGAAGTCGACCCTGCTGTCGTTGCTGATGGCCTTCGAACGGCCCACCGCCGGCACGGTGGGGGTCGACGGCGTCGACCTGGCCGAGATCGACCCGAGCTCGTGGCGGGAGCAGATCGCCTGGATCCCGCAGGTGCCGGGGCTGGTCGCCGGCACGATCGCCGACAACGTCCGACTCGGCGACGACGTCTCGACGCCGGCGGACGTGCGCACCGCCCTCCGCGACGCCGGTGCGGACGATCTCGACCCGGCCCGGGTCATCGGCGAGTCCGGTGACGACGTGTCCGCGGGCGAGCGCCGGCGGATCGCGATCGCCCGGGCCGTCCTGCGGGTGCGACGGGGGAGAGCGGCACTGCTGCTGCTCGACGAGCCCACCGCGGGCCTCGACGCCGTCCGGGAGGCCGCCGTCCTCGCCACGCTGCGCGACCTGGCCGTCACGGTCCTCGTCGTGGCGCACCGCCCCGACACGATCGCGATGGCCGACCGGGAGCTCACCCTGGGCCGGCAGACGGTGGCGACGTCATGAGGCTCACGTGGGGACGCGTCCTCGGTGTGCTGTCGCAGCTGGCGGGCGTCGGCCTCCTGCTGACCTCGGCCTGGCTCATCGTCCGGGCGGCGGAACGGCCGCCGGTCCTCTACCTCATGGTCGCGATCGTGTCGGTGCGGTTCTTCGGCCTGTCCCGGGCCGTGCTGCGCTACGCCGAGCGGCTACTGACGCACGACGCCGCCCTGGCCCGGGTCACCGAGGCCCGTATCGCGGTCTACCGCGACCTCGACCGGATCGCGCCGGCCGGGATGCCGATCCGGCGCCGCGGCGACCTGGTCAGCCGGGTCGTGTCGGACGTCGACGCCGTGCAGGACCGGGTGCTGCGCCTGCGCGGACCGTGGATCGTGGCGATCTGGACCTCGGTCGTGACGATCGCCCTCGTCGGCGTCGTCGACCCGGTCTCCGGCGCAGCGCTGGCCACGACGACCGTCGCCGCGATGGCGGGCGTGAGACTGCTCGTGCCGTGGACGGTCCGGGTCGCCGGCGAGCGGACCGCGGCCTGGCGCGGCGACCTCGCCGCCGACGTGGCGCACGCCGTGCTGACGGCCGCGGACCTGGTGGCGTACGGGGCGACCGAAGCGGTCCGTGACCGCACCCACCGCAGCATCACCGCGCTGGAGGCTGCCCAGCGTCGCGCGGCCGTGCTGGGCGGGCTGGGCGAGGCCGTGGTCCTGGTCCTGACCGGCGTCGCGGTCGCCACGGCGGCCCTCTGGTCCGCCGGCCTCGAACCGGTCATGGTCGGGATCGTCGTGCTGGCGCCCCTGGCCCTCGTCGACCCGCTCACGGCGCTGGCCGATGCCGAGCGCCTGCGCCCCGTCATCGAGGGCGCGGAACGACGGCTCGCCGAGCTCGCCGATCTCCCCGACGCGATCGCCGAGCCCACCTCGCCGGCGGCCTGCCCGTCCGGCACCGACCTGGTCGTCCGCGACCTGGCGGTCGGCTGGGACACGACCGTCGCGGACGGCATCTGCCTCGACGTGCCCGCCGGGGCCGTGATCGGTGTCCGCGGCCCCAGCGGCTCGGGCAAGAGCACCCTGGCCCAGACCCTGGCCCGGCTCGTCGAGCCCCGCGGCGGACAGGTCCTGCTGGGCGGCATCGACGTCCGCACGCTCGCGGCCGCGGACGTACGGTCGACGGTCGGCTACCTCGCGCAGGACGAGATCGTCTTCGACACCAGCATCCGGGAGAACCTCCGGATCGCGTCGCCGACGGCCACCGACGCCGAGCTCCGCGCGGCACTCGCCGTCGCAGGGCTCGATGACTTCGTGGCCTCGCTGCCCGGCGGGCTCGACACCACGGTCGGCGAGCGCGGCAGCCGGCTGTCGGGCGGGGAGCGGCAGCGCCTGTGCCTCGCGCGCCTCGTCCTCGGCGGGCACCGGGTGCTGGTCGTCGACGAGCCGACCGAGCATCTCGACGCCGAGGCCGGGCGAGCGTTGATGGACGACCTGCTGGCCCTCGCGCCCGCCCGGAGCCTCGTGATCGTGAGCCACTCCGAGACGGTGCTCGACCGGGTGGACCGGGTCGTGTCCGTGGGGGAGGCGCCGGTCCCGCATAGGATCGTGGGGTGACCACGACTCTCCTGATCATCATCATCGCCGCCGCTGTCGCCCTGGTCGGTGCCGGTGCCGGCCTCGTCATCACCCGCGGGCGGCGCGAGCTGCCCCCGACGACGCCGACCAAGCCGATCGAGCGTGCGCCGGAGACCACCGCGCCGGAGACCGAGGTCGTCGAGCCCGAGCCCACCGCACCGGTCGAGACCGTCGAACGCCCCGAGGCCCCACAGGGTCGGCTCGTCCGCCTGCGCGCCCGGTTGGCCCGGTCGCAGGGATCGCTCGGCAAGGGCCTGCTCGCCGTGCTGGGTCGCTCGACGCTGGACGACGACGCGTGGGAGGAGATTGAGGACACCCTGCTCGCCGCCGACGTCGGCGTGGGCGCGACCGACGAGCTGGTGACCAACCTGCGCACCAAGCTGCGGGTCGAGGGCATCACCGATCCCGCGCTGGCCAGGGCCGCCCTGCGCGACGAGCTCGTGCGCCTGGTCGACCCGACCCTGGACCGCACGCTCTCGGCCGAGGGCGCGGACGGCAAGCCGGGCGTCGTGCTCGTCGTGGGCGTCAACGGCACCGGCAAGACGACGACCGTCGGTCGGCTGGCCCGTGTGCTCGTGGCGGAGGACCGGTCGGTGGTCCTCGGTGCGGCCGACACGTTCCGTGCCGCCGCCGCGGACCAGCTGCAGACCTGGGGCGAGCGAGTCGGCGTACCCACGGTCCGTGGCCCGGAGGCCGGTGACCCCGCCAGCGTCGGCTTCGAGGCGGTCCAGCGCGGCATCGCCGAGGGCACCGACGTCGTCCTGGTCGACACGGCGGGCCGGCTGCACACCAAGTCGGGCCTGATGGACGAGCTCGGCAAGGTCAAGCGGGTCATCGAGAAGCAGGCGCCGGTCACCGAGGTGCTGCTCGTCATCGATGCGACGACGGGCCAGAACGGCCTGACGCAGGCCCGGGTCTTCGGTGAGGTCGTCGACGTCACGGGCATCGTCCTGACCAAGCTCGACGGCACCGCGAAGGGCGGCATCGTCATCGCGGTGCAGCGTGAGCTGGGCGTCCCGGTCAAGTTCATCGGCCTCGGTGAGGGTGCCGACGACCTGGCCCCGTTCGACGCCGAGGAGTTCGTCGACGCGCTGCTCTCGTAACGCTTTGTTAACACGCCGGTCGATTTCGTGACGTGTCCGCAACACAGGTACGTTCGCGCCGAAACCCTGTGACATCAGGCTGTGACATGGCGAGCAGCTCCCGCTCGTCGACATCACTTCGGAGGTTTCATGGATACCGGCGATACCGCGTGGATCCTGGCCAGCTCGGCCTTGGTCCTGCTCATGACGCCAGGACTGGCGTTCTTCTACGGCGGCATGGTCCGCTCCAAGACCGTGCTCAACATGATGATGATGAGCTTCTCGGCTCTGGCGATCGTGCCCGTCCTGTGGGTGCTGTACGGCTACTCGCTCGCGTTCAGCCCTGACGGCAGCGGGGTCCTCGGCGGCTTCAAGCGCCTCGGCCTGGACAACATCTCGGTCGAGTCCGCGTACGGCACGATCCCCGAGTACGTCTTCGTGGCCTTCCAGCTCATGTTCGCGATCATCACGGTCGCGCTGATCAGCGGCGCGATCGCCGACCGCGCGAAGTTCAGCGCGTGGCTCGTGTTCGTCCCCATCTGGGTCACGGTCGTCTACTTCCCGGTCGCGCACTGGGTGTTCGACTTCAACGAGGACAGCGGCGGCTGGATCGCGACCAAGCTCGAGGCGATCGACTTCGCCGGCGGCACCGCGGTCCACATCAACGCCGGCGCCGCGGGCCTGGCCCTTGCGCTCGTCATCGGCAAGCGGGTCGGCTGGCGGCGCGACCCCATGCGTCCGCACAACCTGCCGTTCGTCCTGCTCGGCGCCGGCCTGCTGTGGTTCGGCTGGTTCGGCTTCAACGCCGGTTCCGCGGTCGGCGCGAACGGCCTGGCCGGCCTGGCGTTCGTCAACACGGCCGTCGCGACCGCGGCGGCGATCATCGGCTGGATCGCGGTGGAGTACGTCCGCGAGGGCAAGGGCACGAGCCTCGGTGCCGCGTCCGGTGCCGTCGCCGGGCTCGTCGCGATCACCCCCGCCGCCGGAGCCCTGTCGCCGTTCGGCTCGATCATCCTCGGCATCATCGCGGGCGTGCTGTGCGCGCTGGCCGTGGGCCTGAAGTACAAGCTCGGCTACGACGACTCGCTCGACGTCGTGGGCGTCCACCTCGTCGGTGGTCTGGTCGGGACGCTGCTGATCGGCTTCCTCGCAGTCGGTGACGTCGGCCTGTTCTACGGCGGAGACCTGAGCCAGCTCGGCAAGCAGGCCGTCGCGGCGCTCGTCGTGCTGGCCTACTCGTTCGTGCTGACGTACGTCATCGGTAAGTTGATCGACGTGACGATCGGCTTCCGCGTGACCGAGGAGGACGAGGTGACCGGCATCGACCAGGTCGAGCACCTGGAGACGGCGTACGACTACGCCGGAAGCAGCACAGGCGGATCCAACCTTCTGAAGGAGCTCTGAGCATGAAGCTGGTAACTGCGGTCATCAAGCCGCACAAGTGGGAAGAGGTCCGCGAGGCCCTCGCTGCAGCGGGTGTCGCCGGCATGACGGTGACCGAGGCCAGCGGCTACGGCCAGCAGAAGGGGCACACCGAGGTCTACCGCGGTGCGGAGTACGACGTGTCCCTGGTGCCCAAGATCCGCCTGGAGGTCGTCGTCGACGACGCCGACGTCGAGAGCGTCGTCGCGACGATCACGAGCTCGGCCCAGACGGGCAAGATCGGTGACGGCAAGGTGTGGGTCATCCCGGTGGACTCGGTCGTGCGCGTGCGCACGGGCGAGACCAACGAGGCTGCGCTCTAGATCGACGGCGTGACCACCCCGGAGCCGGCGCAGCGTCGCAAGGATCGTGCCCTCGAGGCCGATCGGACGCTGCGTCGGCTCTTCTCCGCGGCACTGCCCGCGGACCGCGGCGACCCACGTGAAGGCTCCGGCCTCGCGCTGGTCGCCGTCGGCGGCTACGGACGCGCGGAGCTCTCGCCGCACAGCGACCTGGACGTCGTCCTGCTCCACGACCCCTCGATCGACGAGGAGGTCGTGAGGGGCGTCGCCGAGGCGATCTGGTACCCGCTGTGGAACGACGGCGTCGACCTCGACCACTCGGTGCGCGACACGATCCAGATGCGGCAGGCCGCGGCCCAGGACCACCGCGCCGCGATGGGCATGCTCGACGCGCGCCCCGTCGCCGGCGACGCCGGGCTCGTGCTGGGACTGCGCTCTGAGGTGCTCGCCGACTGGCGGCGCGATGCCCGGCACCGGGTCGCCGAGGTGCGCGAGGCCCGCACGACGCGGATCGAGCGGGCCGGCTGGCTCGCCCACGCCGCCGTCCCCGACCTGAAGGAGTCCGGGGGAGGGCTGCGCGACACCGTGATCCTGCGGGCGCTCGTGGCCACGTGGCTGATCGACGTGCCCCACAGGGAGCTGGAGATGCTGCGCCAGCAGCTGCTGGACGTGCGCGAGGCCTTGCACGAGTCCGCCGGTCGGCGGGTCGAGCGGCTCGACGCCGAGGTCATCCCGGACGTGGCCCGGCACCTGGGGATGGGCGCCGAGGAGCTCGACCTGCACACCCGCGAGCTGGGGCGGCGCCTGGCGCACCTGGCCGCGATCGCGTGGCGCAAGGTCGACGACGCGCTCGCCCCGGTCACCCGCAAGGCGGCGTTCACCACGGCAGGCCCGGTCGTGAGGTCCCTCGACGACGGGGTCGGGGTGCTGGACGGCGACGTCATCGTGACGCGGGACGCCGATCCGGCGACGGATCCCGAGCTCGCGCTGCGGGCCGCGGCCGCTGCGGCGCGTGAGGGCCTGGCCCTGAGCCCCAGCTCCGCGGCGCACCTGGCGCGCGCGATGGGCGAGCTCCCGGACCCGTGGCCGGCCTCCTCCGGGCGCTACCTGGTGGACCTGCTCACGGCGGGACCAGGGCTGGTCCCGGTGTGGGACGAGCTGGACTTCGCCGGCGTCATCGACCGGCTCCTGCCCGAGTGGTCCGCGATCCGCCTGCGCGGGTCGTCCTCGCCGGTGCACCGCTTCACGGTCGACCGGCACAGCCTGGAGACCTGCGTCGAGGCGTCGCGGATCAAGCGGGACGTGGCCCGGCCCGACCTGCTGGCCGTCGCGGCGCTGATCCACGACATCGGCAAGGGCGTCGAGGGAGACCACTCGGAGGTGGGGGAGCCCATGGCCGTCCGCATCGCGGCGCGGTGGGGCTTCGGCGCCGAGGACGCCGCGACGGTCGGCCGGCTCGTGCGCTGGCACCTGCTCCTGCCGACGATCGCGACCCGGCGCGACATCGAGGACCCGTCGACCGCGGCCAACGTCGCGGAGATCGTGGAGACCGAGGACTTCCTCGACCTGCTGTCCGCGCTGACGGCCTCCGACGCCCAGGCCACGAGCCCCTCGGCGTGGTCGGTCTGGCGGCGCGGCCTGGTCACCGGGCTCGTCGAGAAGGTCCGCCGGGTCCTGGACGAGACCGTCGCGACGCCGGACCCCGAGACGTACGAGGGCTGGCCCGCCGACGTGCCGGTCCCCGACTGGGGGACGACCGGGCCGGCGGACTTCACGCTGACCGTCGCGCCCCAGCACGGCGGTTCGCTGCTGACGATCGTGACGGCCAACCGCACCGGCGTGATGGCCGATCTCGCCGGAGGGCTGGCGCTCGCCGGGCACGCCATCCGCTCCGCGCGGACCGTGACGCTCGGGGACGTGGCCGTGTCGCTGTGGGAGGTGTCGCGCCCCGACGTGGATCCCGCCCACCTCACCGAGCGGCTCCGCCCGGCGATGGCCGGTGACCTCGACCTGTCCGGCCGGCTCGAGCCGACGTCGATCCCGGACGCCGAGGACGCCCGGGTGCGGCTGCTCGAGCGGCTGTCCGAGACGGCGACCCTGCTGGAGGTGCGGGCGCACGACCGGCGGGGGCTGGTGTGGACCGTGTGCCACCAGATCAGCAGCGCGGGGCTGTCGATCCGCTCGGCGCACATGTCGACGTACGGCGCCGAGGTCCGCGACGTGTTCTACGTCGTCGACGAGGACGGTCGGCGGCTCGACCAGGCCACCGCCGAGTCCCTCCGTGACGCCCTCGCCGCCGCCCTGACCTGATCCGGGGCGGTGCGCTGGCGTCCACGGACGGCGCTGCCGTGGACGCTGGTGCAGCGCCCTTCCCCGGGGCTGGACGCCAGCGCACCGCCCCACGCGGCGGAGGGACGAACGGTCCTCGGTTAGAGTTGAGAGACCGATGACCCGAGCCTGAGGACGACGACAGCCGTATGTTCGACACCCTGCAAGACCGCCTGCAGTCAGCGTTCAAGAACCTGCGCGGCAAGGGTCGACTCTCCGACGCCGACATCGACGCCGTCGCGCGCGAGATCCGGGTCGCCCTGCTCGACGCCGATGTCGCCGTCTCGGTCGTCCGCGAGTTCATCTCGAACGTCAAGGAGCGCGCCCGCGGCGCCGAGGTCAGCCAGGCCCTCAACCCCGCCCAGCAGGTCGTCAAGATCGTCAACGACGAGCTCATCACGATCCTGGGTGGCGAGACCCGCCGCATCCGGTACGCCAAGAACCCGCCGACTGTCATCATGCTGGCGGGCCTGCAGGGCGCCGGCAAGACGACCCTCGCCGGCAAGCTCGGGCTGTGGCTGAAGGAGCAGGGCAAGTCGCCGATGCTCGTCGCGGCCGACCTCCAGCGCCCCAACGCCGTCACGCAGCTGCAGGTCGTCGGCGAGCAGGCCGGTGTCAAGGTCTTCGCCCCCGAGCCCGGCAACGGCGTCGGTGACCCCGTCCGGGTCGCGACCGACGGCCTGGCCGAGGCGCGGCGCACGCTGCACGACGTCGTGGTCGTCGACACCGCCGGGCGCCTCGGCATCGACGCCGAGCTGATGCAGCAGGCCGCCGACATCCGCGCCGCCGTCGACCCCGACGAGGTCCTGTTCGTCATCGACGCGATGATCGGCCAGGACGCCGTCGTCACGGCCGAGGCCTTCCTCGAGGGCGTCGACTTCACGGGTGTCGTGCTGACCAAGCTCGACGGCGAC
>NZ_JAOPXQ010000203.1 GCF_025965075.1 Aeromicrobium sp. | reverse complement strand
CACCTCGAACATGATCGGGCCGAGCACCTCCTCCATGATGGCGCGGAGGCCGCGGGCGCCGGTCTTGCGCAGCACCGCGAGGTCGGCGATCGCCTCGAGGGCGGGCTGTTCGAAGTCGAGCTCAACGCCGTCCAGCTCGAACATGCGCTGGTACTGACGTACCAGGGCGTTCTTGGGCACGGTGAGGATCTGCATGAGCGCCACCTGGTCGAGCTGCGTGACGGTGGTCACCACGGGGAGCCGGCCGATGAACTCGGGGATCAGACCGAACTTGTGCAGGTCTTCCGGCAGCACCTCGCTGAAGAGGTTGATGTCGTCGCCCTTGCTGTGCAGCGGGGCGCCGAAACCGATGCCCTTCTTGCCGGCACGCTGGGAGATGATGTCGTCGAGACCGGCGAACGCGCCCGCCACGATGAACAGCACGTTGGTCGTGTCGATCTGGATGAACTCCTTGTGTGGATGCTTACGCCCACCCTGTGGCGGCACCGACGCAACGGTGCCCTCGAGGATCTTCAGGAGCGCCTGCTGCACGCCCTCGCCCGACACGTCGCGCGTGATGGACGGGTTCTCGCTCTTGCGCGAGATCTTGTCGACCTCGTCGATGTAGATGATGCCGGTCTCGGCCTTCTTGACGTCGTAGTCCGCGGCCTGGATCAGCTTGAGCAGGATGTTCTCGACGTCCTCGCCGACGTAGCCGGCCTCGGTCAGCGCGGTGGCGTCGGCGATCGCGAACGGCACGTTGAGCATGCGCGCGAGGGTCTGGGCGAGGTACGTCTTGCCGCACCCGGTCGGGCCGACGAGCAGGATGTTGGACTTGGCCAGCTCGACCTGGTCGTCCTTGGTGCGCGCGCCGGCGGCCTGCGCCTGGACCCGCTTGTAGTGGTTGTAGACCGCCACCGCCAGCGACTTCTTGGCGCCGTCCTGGCCGATGACGTAGCCGTTGAGGAAGTCGAAGATCTCCTGCGGCTTGGGCAGCTCGCCCAGGCTCAGCTCGGCACCCTCGGCGAGCTCTTCCTCGATGATCTCGTTGCAGAGGTCGATGCACTCGTCACAGATGTAGACCCCCGGCCCGGCGATGAGCTTCTTGACCTGCTTCTGGCTCTTTCCACAGAAAGAACATTTCAGCAGATCAGCCGTTTCACCAATGCGTGCCATGCGGGGAGTCCCTTTCGAACGGAGATGCTGCAGTGCTCGGTCCGGGCGGGCGACCGAGCGACCAGAATTCCACCGTAGCGGCGAAATGCCTCGTCGTCTCGGTCACCACTCCGGATGACGTGGTGCGAGATGAAATCAGATCGCGGGGACCTTGAGGGTGTTGAGGACCTCGTCGACGAGACCGTACTCGACGGCCTGCTGAGCCGTGAGGATCTTGTCGCGGTCGACGTCCTTGCTGACTTCCTCGATCGACTTGCCCGTGGCGTCGGAGATCATCTTCTCCATCAGCTCGCGCATGCGGAAGATCTCGTTGGCCTGGATCTCCAGGTCGGAGATCTGACCGCCGGTGCCCTCGGTGTAGGGCTGGTGGATCAGGATGCGGCTGTTGGGCAGCGCCAGCCGCTTGCCGGGGGTGCCGGCGGCGAGCAGGATCGCGGCGGCCGAGGCGGCCTGGCCCAGGCACAGCGTCTGCACGTCGGGCTTGATGTAGCGGATCGTGTCATAGATCGCCGTCAGCGCGGTGAACGAACCACCGGGGCTGTTGATGTAGATGCTGATGTCACGGTCCGGGTCCATCGCCTGCAGCGACATGAGCTGCGCCATGACGGCATTGGCGACGTCGTCGGTGATCGGGGTGCCCAGCATGATGATGCGGTCCTCGAACAGCTTGGTGTAGGGATCGATGCGACGGAACCCGTACGACGTGCGCTCTTCCCACTGGGGGATGTAGTAGCTCATGAGATGTCTCCTGCGCTCGACACGACGTGATCGATGAGGCCGTACTCCTTGGCCTGCTCCGGCGTGAACCACCGGTCGCGGTCGGAGTCGAGCTCGATCTGCTCGACGGTCTGTCCACTGTGCTGGGACTGCAGCTGGTTGAGCTGCTTCTTGAGCAGGACGCTCTGCTCGGCCTGGATCTTGATGTCCGACGCCGAGCCACCGATGCCGCCCGAGGGCTGGTGCATCATGATGCGCGCGTGCGGCAGCGCGTAGCGCTTGCCCGCCGTGCCGGCCGCGAGCAGGAACTGCCCCATCGACGCGGCCAGGCCCATGCCGAACGTCGCGACGTCGTTCGAGATGAACTGCATCGTGTCGTAGATCGCCATGCCCGAGTCGACCGAGCCGCCCGGGGAGTTGATGTAGAGGAAGATGTCGGCCTGCGGGTCCTCGGCGTTGAGCAGCAGCATCTGCGCGCAGATCGCGTTGGAGTTGGCGTCGCGCACCTCGGAGCCGAGGAACACGATGCGTTCCTTGAGGAGTCGCTGGTAGATGTGGCCGTCGAGATCCGAGGGGCCGGCCTCGCCGGCCATCCTCGGCGACAGTGGGCTGGTGCTGGCAGATAGGTTCACGTCCCCAAACCTAGACGGGCCACGACGCGAACACACGCGAAAACACGGCTGTTCGCTGACGGCATACGCCGCGCCGCTCGACACGCCTCAGTCCAGGCCGCCGATGACGTGCTGGTCCCAGTCGATGACCGAGCCCGTCACGACACCGCTGCGGTCCGACAGCAGCAGCACCACGAGCGCCGCCATGTCGTCGACCTGGCCGAGCTGCCCCATGGGCTGGGTCGCCGCCGCCTTCGCGAGCCATGTGTCGTCGGCGCCGTGGAACCTGCGCTGCACGACGTCCTCGCCCTCGGTCTCGGTCCAGCCGATGTTGACGCCGTTGATCCGGATCCGGTCCCACCGGTGGGCGTGGGCGGCGTTGCGGGTCAGGCCCGCGAGCCCGGCCTTGGTCGTCGAGTACGGCGCGAGGTGCGGCTGGCCGCCGTGCGCCGACATCGTCAGGACGTTGACGATCGTCCCGGGTGCGCCGCGGCCGACCATGTCGGCGACGGCCGCCTGCATCAGGAAGAACGGCGCCTTGAGGTTGACCGCGACGTGGTCGTCGAACAGCTCGGGTGTCGTGTCGAGCAGCGAGCCCCGGCTGGTGAGGCCCGCGGCGTTGACGAGGCTGTCAATGCGACCGAACGCCTCGATCGTGGCCGCGACGGTGTGCCGGGCCTGGTCGAGGTCGGCGAGGTCCGCCTGCACGAAGACCGCATCGTCGCTGCCAAGCGTCCGCAGCTCCTTCGCGAACGCCTCGCCGACGTCGGCGCGTCGCCCCGTCACCACGACGGAGGCGCCCTCCCGGACGGCGGCGCGGGCGATGCCGGCGCCGACGCCCTGCGTTCCCCCGCTGACCAGGACGACGCGGTCGGTCAGGAGGTCAGCCATCCGTGCGCCGCCGATCGGCGTACCCGGCGAGTGCCTCGTCGACCCGGCTCGCCGGCCAGCCCTCGTCCAGCGCCTGGTGCAGGATCTCGGCCTGGGACAGCGGCGTCAGCCCGTCGATCGGCTGGTCGAGGTCCAGGTTGGTCGGGAACGGGTAGCCCTCGGCGGTCGCGGCGATCGCGTTCGCGAGCCGGCCCGGGTCGGCACCGGCATCCTGTCGCGCCGCCAGCACGGGATAGACCGACCTCGACACGCGGGCCCGGTCCACGGCCTCCATCGCCCGGCCGAAGCCCGACGAGACCTGCAGCAGGTTGGCCATGCGCTGGACGTCGGCGGACACGTTGTTGCCGGCTCCGTGGAACACCGCGGGGTTGAAGAACGCGGCGTCCCCCTTGGCCAGCGGCAGCTGCACGTGGTGCTCGGCGAAGTACGCCCGGAACTCCGGTCGGCGCCACGCGAGGTAGCCGGGGGCGTACTTGTGCGAGTGCGGGAGGTACATCGTCGGCCCGCTCTCGACCGGCATGTCGGAGTGCGCCACGGCACCCTGCAGCGTCAGCACGGGCGACAGCAGGTGCACGTGGGTGGGGTACTGCTCCACGACGTCGTTGGCCAGGAAGCCGAGGTGGTAGTCGCGGTGCGGGTCCTGCGCGACACCGCCGGGACGGACGACGTTGACCTGAGAGGTGATCTGGTAGCCCGGGCCGAGCCACGACCGCGAGATCAGCGCGAGCAGGTCGTTGGCGTAGTAGTCGACGAACGCCTCGGGGTCGCGGACCGCGAGCTTCTCCAGCGCGTTCCACACCCGGCTGTTGGCGCCCGGCTTGGCGAAGTGGTCGCCGGGCGCGGTGCCGGCGAGGCGCTCGGCCTCGATGATCTCGTCGAACACCGCCGTGACCCGGTCGACGACCGCGTGATCGTCGAACGCGCCGGCCAGCACGACGATGCCGGGACCGTCGGACAGGGCCCGGACGAGCTCGGCCTCGACGTCCTCACGCCGTGCGGGGTCGGCGATCACGGGACGCAGCGCGGCGGCCTCGTAGACCAGGACGTCGTGGTCGACGCGGGCGGCGAACGGGTAGTCGGCGGCATCGGTCGTGGCCTCGACGACGGCGGCGAAGTCGTCGAGGCGGCAGTCGTCCTCGCGCAGCCGGGCGGGCCGGGCCTGCGAGCCGTGCAACGTGCTGGTCATGGTCGTCTCCTGGGGTCGGGGTACGTCTCGACGGTAGTGGCGGGCGTAGGATCGCCGCGGACGCAAAACCCCTCAAGAACACCTCAGAGTGATGCGGAGCACAGGATGGGCCACCGCTATCGGCTGCGCGAGATCGCCCAGCAGTCGGGGCTCAGCCTGGCCACCGTGGACCGGGTCGTCAACGGCCGCCCCGGCGTGCGCGCCGGGACGGTGGCGGAGGTCGAGCAGGCGATCGCCGAGCTCGACCGTCAGGCCTCCCAGCTGCGGATCGCCGGGCGTACGTTCCTCGTCGACCTCGTGATGCAGACCCCCGCACGGTTCTCGGCCGCGGTCCGCCAGGCGTTGGAGGCCGAGCTCCCGCACCTGCGCCCGGCCGTGATCCGGTCACGGTTCCACCTGCAGGAGTCCAGCTCCCCCGCGGAGGTCGTGCGGACGCTCCGGCGGGTCGCGCAGCGCGGCTCGCAGGGCGTGATCCTCAAGGCGCCCGACACCCCGGAGGTCACGGCCGCCGTGGGGGAGCTCGTGGATCGCGGCATCCCCGTCGTGACGCTCGTGACGGACCTGCCCGCGAGCCGCCGACTGGCGTACGTCGGCATCGACAACCGGGCCGCCGGGGCGACCGCGGCGTACCTCGTCACGTCGTGGACGGCGGACCACGTCGGGACGGTGCTGATGACTCTCAGCAACACGACGTTCCGCGGCGAGGACGACCGTGCCGCCGGGTTCCGGGACACCTTGGCGTCGCTCGCACCGGGCAGGGCGGTCCGCGCGGTCACCGGGACCGACGGCCTCGACGCGTCGATGCCGGAGGCGGTCGGGGCGGCGCTGCGGGCGGACCCGGCGATCGACGCGGTCTACTCGATCGGGGGTGGCAACGTCGCGACCCTCGAGGCGTTCCGGCGGGCCGGCCGGGACTGCCGGGTGTTCATCGCGCACGACCTCGACGAGGACAACGCCGCGCTGCTGCGGCAGCGTCGCCTGTCCGCGGTGGTGCACCACGACCTGCGCGACGACGTGCGGCGGATCTGCCGGATCATCCTGCAGGCCCACGGCGCCGTCCCCGGTCCCGTCGTGTCGCTGCCCTCCCCGATCCAGGTCGTCACCCCGTACAACGAGCCCAGCGCGTTCCGCTGAGGGACACCCGCGGCGCGGTGTCGGATTACCACGGTCCCTCAGCAGACCTGCACATCCCGCAGGAGACATCCCACGGGATGTGACAGGTTGCCGAGGGACCGTGGTAAACCGTCAGAGGGTGAAGGCCTCGCGGAAGCCTTCCAGGGCCCGGACCGAGCCCTCGACGGACGGGTCGGAGGCAAAGGCCTCCATCGCCACCACGCCGTCATAGCCCGCGTCGGCCAGCGCCCGGGCGACGAACGCCCAGCGCACCTCCCCCGTGCCCGGCTCGCACCGGCCCGGGACGTCCGCGACCTGCACCTCGCCGACGTGCGGGGCGGCGCGCCGGATCAGCTCGACGAGGTTCCCCTCCCCGATCTGCGCGTGGTAGAGGTCGAGGTTCATCTTCAGGTGCGGGCTGTCGACCGCCGCGACGAGCGCCAAGGTGTCGGCCGCCCGCGCGAACGGCGTGCCGGGGTGGTCGACCTCGGTGTTGAGGTTCTCCAGCACGAACGTCACGCCGTGCCGCTCCCCCAGCTCCGCGATCCGCGCCAACGTACGTCCGGCGGCCAGCCACATGTCGCCCGTCACGACCTCGACGGGGAGCACCGGGATGCCACCCTCCCCGAGCCCCGTGCCGTGCAGGTTGAGCGACGGGCACCCGATCGCCTGCGCGAACGGGATCGACGCCTCCGCCGTGCGCAGCAGGTCGTCCGCCCCGGCCGGGGTGATCAGGTCGCCCGTCACGTACCCCGTCATCGACGTGAACGCCGCGCCAGTCGCGGCCAGCGCCGCGGCGTCCTTCTGCGTCCAGTCCCAGATCTCCACCGCGAAGCCGGCCGCATGGATCCGCTCGACCCGCTCCAGCAGCGGCAGGTCCGTGAACACCATCTCGGCGCAGACCGCCAGCTGGAAGCTCATCCGTAGAGCTCGGGGCGCTCCGGCACGTCGACGGCCTCGCGGGCGCCGGAGTGCAGAGCCGCGACACCCGAGGCGGCGACCAGGTTGGCGACGTAGCCGTCCCACGCGGTCGCGCCGACGACGTCACCCGCGAGCGAGGCATCGGCCCACGCGGCGAGCTCGAGCCGGTAGGACTCGATGAAGTGCGCCACGAAGTCGCTGCCGATCGAGCTGCTCCCCTGGCCGCCGATGCGGCGCACGACGGGGGTGCGCGGCTCCAGGGTCGCGGACCCACCCGTGCCGACGACCTCGACACGGACGTCGTAGCCGTAGGCCGCGTTGCAGAACACCTCGGCCGTGATCATCTGGCCGTCGGCCATCCACAGGGTCGCGACCTGCGGGTCGCGGAAGCCCTCGGTGATCGGCGACTCGACGCGGATGCCCACGACCTCGTCGTCGAGCAGCCAGCGGAACGTGTCGAACTCGTGGATCATCGAGCCCGTCACGAGGGTCGCGTCGTCGGTGCTGGTCGTGTTGGACGCGTTGCGGTGGATCCCGTGCAGCAGGCGCACCTCGCCCAGGGACCCGTCGGCGATCGACCCCTTGAGGTCCACGAAGCCGGGGTCGAAGCGGCGGTTGAACCCGACCTGGACGAACCGTCGGCCGGCGGCGACCTCGGCGTCGACGACACGACGCGCGTCCTCGGCGGTCACGGCCAGCGGCTTCTCGCACAGGACCTGCTTGCCGGCGGCGATCGCCGCGATGGCCAGGTCGGCGTGGGTGAAGTCCGGGGACGCGATGACGATCGCATCGACCTCGGGGTCGGCGATCAGCGCCTCGGCGGAGTCGGCGGCCTCGCCGCCGACCGCCTCGGCGACGGACTTGGCGCGGGCCGTGTCCATGTCGAAGACCCGGATGACCTGGGCGGACGGGACACCGGCGGCGAGCGTCGCGACGTGCGACGCTCCCATCGCGCCGGCGCCGACGACGCCGACCTTCAGCTTGGAGCTCACAGGGAGACCCACTTTCGTTCGTTGGAGGACAGGATCATGGCGTCGACGACCTTCGCCGCCGCCAGGGCGTCGCGGATCGTGGCGCCGACCGGCTTGCCGGTCGCGATGGACTCGACGAGGCGGCGGGCCTCGACGACCTTGAGGTCGTCGAAGCCGATGGGATTGTTGGTGCCGGGCTGGAAGACGCTGAGCTCGCCGTCGCCCGGACCGGCGTACTCCGTGGCGTAGAAGCCGTTGAGGTAGTCCTGGCCGGCGCAGACCCGCAGCTCGTTCATGCGGCGGAAGTCCCACGCGACGGCACCCGTGGTGCCGTGCACCTCGAAGCCGTAGGTGTTCTGCTCGCCGACCGCGGTGCGGCTCGACTCCAGGATGCCGCGCGAGCCGTCCGCGAGACGGAACAACGCGTTGACGTAGTCCTCGTTCTCGACGTCGCCGAGCTCACCGGCGCCCTTCTCGTAGTGCATCGCACCGGGCAGCGCCGCCCGGCGCTGCGGGATGAACGTCGCCCGGTCGACCACGAGCTCGGCGATCGGCGCGACGACGTGCTGCACCAGGTCGGCGGCGTGGCTCACGAGGTCGCCCAGGACGCCGCTGCCGGCGTACTGGTTCTGGAACCGCCACGACAGCGCGGCGTCGGGGTCGGCCGAGTAGTCCGCGAGGAAGCGGACCGTGGTGTGCTCGACCGTGCCGATGCGGCCCGACGCGACGATCTCGCGGGCCCGTTCGACGGCCGGCACGTTGCGGTAGTTGAAGCCGGCCGCGGCCTGCACGCCCGCGGCCTCGACCGCCGCGACGATCTCGGCGGTCTCCGCCGCGTCACGACCGGCCGGCTTCTCGACCCACAGGTGCTTGCCGGCCTCCGCCGCCGCGACGGCCACGTCACGGTGGATGAAGTTGGGCCCCGTCACGCAGACCAGGTCGACCTCGTCGTGCGTGACGAGCTCGCGCCAGTCGGTCACGAGGTGCTCGAACCCGTAGGCGTCGGCGGCCCGCTTGGTGCGGTCGTCGGGCGCGTTGTCGGCCACCGCGACGAGGCGGGGGCGCAGCGGCGCGTCCGGGTAGTGCTGGAGCAGGCGGGACAGGGCACGGGCGTGCACCTGGCCCATCCAGCCGAACCCGACGATGCCGACTCGCAGCTCCGTCGTCACTGGACCTCCGCCTTCATGGCCTGGGCGACCTCGGAGTCCGCCCCCATCTCGTTCTCGAGCTCGTGCGCGAGCGACTCCAGCTCGGCGCCGCCGGCCATCATCGAGGTCAGCTCCTCGAGGGTCATCTCGCTCTTGGGGAAGTCGCCCATGCTCTTGCCGCGGCGCAGCAGCATGAAGCGGTCGCCGACCGGGTAGGCGTGGTGCGGGTTGTGGGTGATGAACACGACGCCGAGGCCACGCTCACGCGCCTTGGCGATGTACTTCAGCACGACACCCGACTGCTTGACGCCGAGCGCGGCGGTCGGCTCGTCCAGGATCAGCACGCGGGCACCGAAGTAGACCGCCCGGGCGATCGCGACGCACTGGCGCTCGCCGCCGGACAGCGTCCCGATCGGCTGCTCCACGTCACGCAGGTCGATGCCCATCGCGGCGAGCTCGGACTTGCTGATCCGCTTCATCGCCTCGACGTCGAGCTTGCGGAACGGCCCGACGCCCTGGGTGATCTCGCTGCCGAGGAAGAAGTTGCGCCACACCGGCATGAGCGGGACGACCGCGAGGTCCTGGTAGACCGTCGCGATGCCGAGCTCGAGCGCCGCGCGGGGGCTCGACAACGTCGTCGGCTCCGCGTCGATCAGGAGCTCTCCGTCGGAGTGCTCGTGCGCTCCGGCGAGGATCTTGATGAACGTCGACTTGCCGGCGCCGTTGTCCCCCAGGACGCAGGTGACCTCCCCCGCGCGGACCGACGTCGAGACGTCGCTGAGCGCGATGATGTTGCCGTAGCGCTTCCCGATGTCGCGGACCTCGATGACCGCCGTGCCGCGAGCGGCCGGGACGGACGTGTTGCTCGCGTCCTGGATCTTGTTGGACGTGCTGGACTCCGTGGACTTTCCGATCATCGTGCTGTCTCCGCCCTCTTGCGTACCCACTCGTTGAGGAGCACCGCTCCGAGGAGCATCACTCCCAGGAAAGCCTTGAGCCAGTTGTTGTCCCAGCCCGAGTAGACGATTCCCTGATTGACCATGCCGTAGATCAGCGCGCCCAACGCAGCGCCGATCGCCGAGCCGTAGCCGCCGGTCATGAGGCAGCCACCGACCACGGCGCAGATGATGTAGATGAACTCCTGGCCGACGCCGGTGTTGCTCTGCACCGTCGACGTCGTGAAGAGCAGCAGCATGCCGACGAGCCAGCCGGCTCCCGCGGTCGTCATGAAGAGTCCGACCTTGGTCTTGAAGACCGGGACGCCGATCTGCCGGGCCGCGACCTGCTGGCCGCCGACCGAGAAGATCCAGTTGCCGGTCCGGGTCCGCAACAGGACCCAGGTCGCGATCGCCGTCAGGCCGATCCACCAGAACACCGAGGCGTAGATCGCACCGCCCGGCTCGGAGCCGTTGATGTCCAGCGCCGAGCCGAAGAGCTTCTTGGCCTGGTCGTAGTACGGCACGTTCGACATGCCCTGGATCGCCACCTGGCCGATCAGCGACTTCGTCCCGGCCAGGTCGATGCCCTGCAGGACGAAGAACGTCCCGAGGGTCACGATGAAGCTCGGCAGCCCCGTGCGCATGACCAGGATGCCGTTGATGGCCCCGATCAACAGGCACAGTCCGAGCGACACGAAGATCGCGGCCCAGATGTTGACCCCGTACTCCGTCGTGAGGACACCCACGACAAGACCGCTGAAGCCCGTGATGGCTCCGGCCGACAGGTCGAACTCGCCACCGATCATGAGCAGGGCGACCGCGACGGCCATGATGCCGATCGTGGATGCCCCGCGCAGCCAGGTGCTGGCGCCGCTCGCGGTCGCGAAGGCATCGGTCGTGACGGCGAAGAAGATGAAGATCACGATGGCGGCCGCGAGGGCCCCGATCTCCGGACGTTTCATGAGTTTGGTGAGGGTCGACGTCCGCGCGATGCGCTCGTCTCCCACGGTGGCTGTCGCCATGTTCTGCTCCAATGTCGGGCTGACTGCGCAGGGGCCCGGACGGGCCGGGCCCCTGCGCAGGTCAGGTCAGCGGGTTCCGTTAGCGGCGAACTTCAGGACCGCGTCGGCGTTCTCCTTGGTGATGAAGGCCGGGCCCGAGTTGACGGGCTGTCCGCCGCCCACGTCGTTGCCGTTGATGTCCTTCAGGTACAGCGTGGTGACGCCCAGGAAGCCCTGGACGTAGGGCTGCTGGTCGACCGCGAAGAGGATCTTGCCGGACTGGATGTCCTTGATGACGTCCTCGGAGAGGTCGAACGTGGCGATCTTGGCCGAGCTGCCGGCCTCCTCGACCGAGCCGACGGCGTCGATCGCGTACTGGCCACCGAGGGTCAGGACGGTGTCGATGCTCTTGTCGGCCTGCAGCTTCGAGGTGATCGTGGCCTGGACGGCGGAGTCGTCCGTGCCGTCGACCTGCAGGTTGGTCATCTTGCCGCCGAACTTCGCGGCCGCGGCCTTGCACCGCTCCTCCAGGCCGATGTTGCCGGCCTCCTGGATGACGCAGATGCCGTTCTTGAGGCCCTCGCTCTTGAGCCGCTCGCCGACGGCCTCGCCGGCGATCGTCTCGGTCTGGCCGATGTGGGTGATCGCGCCGAAGTCCTTGAACTTGTCGACGCCGGAGTTGATCGAGACGACCGGCACGCCCGCGGCGACGGCCTTCTTGATGCTGTCCTCGAGCCCGTCCGGGTTGGCCATCGAGACGACGATGCCGTCGACCTTGTCGGCGACCGCGCCGTCGATCAGCTGCGACTGCTTGGCCGGGTCGGCGTCCGAGCTGTACTCGACCTTGACGCCGTAGTCCTTGCCGGCCTGCTCGGCACCGGACTTGACCCGGTCCCAGAAGGCGTCGCCCGGTGCGCCGTGCGTGACGACGGCGTAGGTGTAGTCCTTCTTGGCGGTCTCGGCCGTGCCGCTGTCGCTGCCCGTGCCGCTGCATGCCGCGAGGAGCGCGCCGGCGGCGGCGACGATGCCGACGATCTTGATTCTCTTCATGGTGTTCCTGTTCTCTCCGTGGTGACCCGGCGTCATTGTGCCGTCGGGAAGTTCAGCTGGGCGAGGGATTCCTCACTGACGTGGGGCCACCGGGTGGTGACCACCTTCGCCTGGGTGTAGAACCTCACACCTTCGGGACCATGGAT
>NZ_JAOPXQ010000176.1 GCF_025965075.1 Aeromicrobium sp. | reverse complement strand
TTCAACCGGGACAACGCCGACGCGATCGCCAACGGCGAGGCCACCAGCAAGGGGCTGATCCCCACCCTGGGGGCGTCGCAGTGGGCGTACGCCTCGCTCTCACTCGGCTCGGCGCTCGCGCTGTTCATGTACCCGCACTCGGTCACGGCGGTGCTGTCGACCAAGAACCGCAACATCATCCGCCGCAACGCGGCGCTGCTGCCGGCGTACTCGTTCCTGCTCGGGCTGCTGGCCCTGCTGGGCGTCGCGGCGATCGCCGCCGGCATCCAGGTCAAGAACCCGCAGCTCGCGATCCCCCAGCTGTTCGAGCAGGAGTTCTCCCCCTGGTTCGCCGGCATCGCCTTCGCCGCGATCGCGATCGGGGCGTTCGTGCCGGCCGCGATCATGTCGATCGCCGCGGCGAACCTGTGGACCCGCAACATCTACAAGCCGTTCCTCAACCCCGACGCCACCGACGCGCAGGAGGCGAAGCAGAGCAAGATCGCCAGCCTCCTGGTCAAGTTCGGCGCGCTGGTTTTCGTCCTGGTCCTGCCCAAGGACTTCGCGATCAACCTGCAGCTGCTCGGCGGGATCTGGATCCTGCAGACGCTGCCGGCCATCGTGATCGGGCTCTACACCCGCTGGCTGCACCGGCACGCCCTGCTGGCCGGCTGGGCGGTCGGCATGGTCTGGGGGACCATCGCGGCGTACAACAAGCCCGTCGTCGGCGACCCGGGGTCGCACTTCGGCGGATCGGTCGGGCCGCTGGAGGTGTTCGGCATCTCGATCAGCGAGAACCTCATCTACTTCGGCATGACGGCCCTCGTGCTCAACCTGCTGGTCGCGGTCGTCGGCACGTACGTCTGCCGGGCGCTGGGGGTCGACGCCGGCACCGACCAGACCCACCCCAGCGACTACCTCGCCGACGCCGGGGACCCCGACGTGACCGACGGACTCGACCCGATGAAGACCCCCAGCCCGAGCTAGGCGGAGTCCCGCGCCGGTGCGCTGGCGTCCAAGAACCTGCCGAAGGAGGACGCCGGCGCACCGCCCGGCGGCCTTAGTGGCTGGGGGCCTTCGGGGCTTCGGGGCGGGCGTCCGGGACGTAGTCGGCCCGGAAGACGTCGGGCTCGAGGAAGATCTGCAGCGCCATCGGCTCGGCCGTACGCAGGGCGCGCTCGGCGGCGTCGATGACGCCGGCGATCTCGGCGCCGGACGCGCCGGCCTCGACACCGATCTTGGCGGCGACCAGCAGCTCTTCCGGCGCGGTGTGCAGCGTCTTGAGGTGGATGATCTGCGTGACCCCGTCGGTGCCGTCGATCGCGGCCCGGATCTTGGCGATCGACTCACGGGTCGCCGACTCGCCCAGCAGCAGGCTCTTGACCTCGATCGCCAGGATCACCGCCACGACGATCAGCAGCACACCGATGAAGCCCGTGCCCGCGACGTCGAAGTACGCGTTGCCGGTCGCGAGCGACAGGGACACGGCGAGGAAGGCCGCGACGAGGCCGACCAGCGCGGCGAAGTCCTCCAGCAGGATGACCGGCAGCTCGGGCGCCTTGGCCCGGCGGATGAACGACCACCACGACTTGTCGCCGCGGACCTTGTTGCCCTCGACGATCGCGGTGCGGAACGAGAAGCCCTCGAGGACGATCGCGATGCCCAGCACGACGAGCGGCACGAACCGCCACTGGCCGTCGAGGCCGGCGTCGTGACCCGCGTGGATCTCGTGCCACTTGTGATAGGCCTCGTAGAGCGCGAACAGCCCACCGACACTGAACAGCACGATCGACACGACGAAGGCGTAGATGTAGCGCTCGCGCCCGAAGCCGAACGGGTGCTCCTCGGTCGCCTCGCGCTGCGAGCGCCTGCCGCCGACCAGCAGCAGGACCTGGTTGCCGGCGTCGGCGAGCGAGTGGATCGACTCGGCCAGCATCGAGGAGAACCCCGTCAGCAGGAACGCGATGAACTTCGTGATCGCGATGCCGGTGTTGGCCAGGAGCGCAGCGACGACCGCCTTGTTGCCACCTTCGGTCGACATCCCTACAGCGCCCGGGCCTCGTCGACGAGCATCACGGGGATGTCGCGCCGGACGGGGTAGGCCAACGCGCACGCGTTGCAGACGAGCTCGCTGGCGTCGTCGTCGACGAACAGCGTCGCCCGGCACTGCGGGCACACGAGGATCTCCAGGAGGGCCGGGTCAAGGTTCATGGGAACACCCTATCGACGGATCACGGCGAGCACGTCGTCGCGCACCCCGGCCATCGTCGCCTCGTCGTCACCCTCGACGTTGAGGCGCAGCAGCGGCTCGGTGTTGGAGGCCCGGACGTTGAACCACCACGTGTCGGCGGTGATCGTCAGCCCGTCCAGGGTGTCCTGCGGCAGGTCGGCGTACGTCTGCGCGAGCTCGGCGAGGATCGCCGGGCCGTCGTCGACGGTGCTGTTGATCTCGCCCGAGGCGACGTAGCGCTCGTACTGGGCCATGAGCTCGGAGACCGTGCCGTCGGTCTCGGCGAGCGCCGCCATGACGTGCAGGGCCGCGATCATGCCGGAGTCGGCGAGGAAGAAGTCCTTGAAGTAGAAGTGCCCCGAGTGCTCGCCGCCGAACACCGCGCCGGTGCGGGCCATCTCGGCCTTGATCAGCGAGTGCCCGACCGGCGTGCGGACCGCGGTGCCGCCGTTCTCGGTGATGATCTCCGGTACGGCCCTCGACGTGATGACGTTGTGCAGGATCGTCGCGCCGGGGGTCGTGATGAGCGCGCGGTGCGCGATCAGCGCCGTGATCGCGGACGGCGACACGACATCGCCCCGCTCGTCGACGACGAAGCAGCGATCGGCGTCGCCGTCGAACGCCAGGCCGATGTCGGCCCCGGTCTCGCGGACCGTGGCCTGCAGGTCGACCAGCGTGCTGTGGTCGAGTGGGTTGGCGTCGTGGTTGGGGAAGGTGCCGTCAAGCTCGAAGTACATCGGCGTCAGGTCGACGTTGAGCGTCGCGAAGACCGAGGGGACGGTGTGCCCGGCCATGCCGTTGCCCGCGTCGGCGACGACCCGGAGACGCCGCTCGGGCGGGATCGGGACGATCTCGTGGAGGTAGGCCGCGTACCGGCTGAGGGCGTCGAGCTCCTCGTAGGATCCCGTCGGCTCGGGCAGCGCGGTGCGCTGCAACAGCTCGGTGGCCTTCTCGGCGATCGTCGACAGCCCGGTGTCGTAGCCGATCGGCTTGGCGCCGGCGCGGCACAGCTTGATGCCGTTGTAGGCCGCCGGGTTGTGGCTCGCGGTGATCATCGCGCCGGCCAGGTCGAGATCCCCCGAGGCGAAGTACAGCAGGTCGGTCGAGGCCAGGCCGATGCTGACGACATCGCCGCCCTGGGCCCGGACGCCGTCGGAGAACGCCGCGACGAGGATCGGCGAGGTGTCCCGCATGTCGTGCCCGATGACGACCTTGCCGCGACCACCGTCGACGCCGGTCTCGATCGCGAACGCCTCGCCGAGCGCACGGGTCAGGGCAGGGTCGAGCTCTTCGGGCGAGCGGCCGCGCACGTCGTACGCCTTGACCACCAGCCCCAGACGGGGATCGATCACGAATCGGGCCTCACGAGTCGAAGGGACGGCGGCCCGTCAGGGACCGGAGCCGGTGGACGTCCCGCCTCACGGACCGCGTCGGCCAGTGCAAGCAGATCGTCGTGTGACGGTTCCGACGCTGTCGGGTCCGGCGCGAGCCGCAGGACGTTCCAGCCCTGCGGTGCGGACATGCGCTGGGAGTGGTCGGCGCACAGGTCGTACGTGTGCGGCTCCGCGTAGGTCGCGAGCGGACCCAGCACGGCGGTCTGGTCCGCATAGACGTACGTCAAGGTCGCCACTGCCTTCTGGGAGCACGCTGAACGCGTGCATCGTCGAACTACTGCCACGTGGTGAGGTTAGCCCCGGCCCGGGCCCGCCCGCGTTAGGCTCACCGCATGGATCATCTGGGCGGTGTCGTGAGTGGTCCGCGACCCGGTCGCATGCGGGACCGCCGCGGCCGCGGGCCGCGCGGACCCATGGCACTGCCGGGTCCCCTGTCACCGAGCAGCGTGCCGGCCCACCGGCCCGCACGCGAGTCGTTCGACCTCCTGGTCCGCGACATCGTGACGGCCCTGGACGCGCACTTCGCCGCCGAGCCCGATCACGTCGAGATCGTGGTCGAGGAGGCGCCGCTGCTGCCGCCGGAGTGGACCGACGACGTGCCGCTGAGCATCCTGACCGGCGGGCCCGACGTGCAGCGGGTCGTGCTGTTCCGGATCCCGATCGTCCAGCGCTGCACGGGGCGCGAGGACCTGGAGGACCTGGTCTGGACCGTCGTCCTCGACCGGCTCGCCGAGGTCTGGCACATGTCGCCGGACGATCTCGACCCGCGTACTCACTGAGCCTTCGACCCGGCGTCAGCCCAGCGGTCGGACCTGGGGCGCGAGAACCGTGCGCGGCGCCGCCCCCAGCACCAGCGAGCTCAGTCCACCGCCGCGCGTGTAGGTCACCGCCCCCGTCACACGCCCCTTGGGGTGCAGCACGGCGTACGCCGCGCGGCCCTTCAGCGTCACGGTCTCGGTCGTGCCGGCGGCCACCGCGATGCGGGTCGAGGACAACCGGGCCATGTCGGCCGCATAGGTCAAGACCTCGACCGAGGCAGCCCGACCGGGTGCGCTCAGCACGAGCGAGGGATCGTCCAGCTCGGTCCCGAGGTCGATCGGGACGACGGCGGGCCCGGTCAGGGCGGGAGCCGCCTCCGCGTAGGCGTAGTCCTTCGACCCCGGGCTCATCCGCACCGTGGCGGACACCGGGCGGTCCGACGTCAGGCGCAGCGCCTGCTCGCCCGGGCCGGCCGACTTCGGCACCGTGACGGCCTTGACCGATCCGGCCCGCACCCGCACCTTGCCGAGTCCGGACGGCGTGAACGTGCTCTTGGGCCCGATCACCTCGACACCGACCCGCGCCGTCGCGGTCCCCGGGTTGAGGATCAGCAGGGTACGGCCCTCGGTGCCCTCGACGAGCCCGCTGACGACCTGGACCCGGCGCGGCGTCGCGGTCGCCGAGATCGGCTCGGTCCCTCGGAAGCTCCCCGTCGCGCTGTCGTTGGCCACGGCCGACAACGAGCCGCGGCGACGGTGGACCTGCACCGCGAGCTCGGACTCGCCGGCCGCCAGGTCGGCGAGTGGGATGCGTCGGACCGATCGCGGCTCGACCACGACGCCCCGGGCGTCGACTGCCTCGATCCTGCCCTGGGCACCCCACAGGGTCAGGTCGGCGACCGCCGGGGTGTCCTCGAGGTTGGTCAGGATCAGGGTCGACAGGTGCTTTTCCCCCGAGCCCAGCCCGAGCAGCCACGAGTCGTCCACGACGCCGGGGCACTGCCCGACGACGAGCCCGCCCCCACCGGCCGTGGGCGCCGTGCCGGAGAAGTAGCCGACGGCGCCGGAGCCGCGGCCCTGCTGCTGGACGATGACGCCCTGCCCGGCGACGCGCTGGGTGCGCCACCTGGAGCTGTCGGCCAGGCCGTCCTCTGCGGACCCGTCGGGCAGGACCGTCGCGGAGGCCGACGTGCCGGCCTCGACCTGGCCGGCGGCGACCTCGATGGCCGAGCCGGTCGGGCAGGCGTACGTCGTCTGGGTGACGGCGGCCGCCGTCGGGCGGCGCGGGGACTCCTCGTCCCCCGGCACGAGGGACGCCAGCACGACGAGGACCACCGCCACCAGCGGCAGGGCGAGGCTGCGGACGTACGTCATGCGGTCACCTCCTCGTCCTCGGAGCTCAGCGGCTCGGGGGTCGGTCGGCGACGCACGGGCGCCGTCAGCACGATCGCGCCGAGCCACAGCAGGATCTGCACGATCGTCAGGCCGCGGTGCCACCAGGGTGCGCCGGCGTGCTGGGCCTGCGGATCGCCCGACAGGGTCCACACCCGGGAGCCCGGCCGCTCGCTGCCGGCGGGCGCCACGCGGGGTGCCGCGTCGATCCGCTGCGCGAGATCGATGTCGGCCTCGGGCGCGTAGATCGCGTCGACGCCCGCGGCGCTGATCGCGTCGACCGCGTCGCCCGACGACTGGGCGAGCAGCTGCCGCACCGCCACGGTGACCCGACGGATGTCCGCCTCCGCCGGGGTCACGGCCTCCTGGCCGAGGTAGGGGCCGTCGCCGGAGACGACGCGGTAGTCGACGCCCGACTCGAGCGAGCCGGTCAGGATCAGGGTGTCCCCCGACCGTTCGGTCAGGAACGCCGGCACGAGGCTGGGCGGCCGGTCGGTGAGCGGGCCGTCGACGCCGCGTGCGAGCCACCATCCCGCGGTGCCCACGGGGAGCACCAGCGCCACGACGACCGCGGCGGCGAGCGCCGGGCGCGGCCAGCCGGTCGTCGCGGGCACGGCCAGCAGCACGGCCGTGGCGAGTCCCCCGATCCACAGGCCGGTCGGGACCGCGACCCAGGGGGTCAGGTCGGTCGTGCCGGCGGGCGTCGAGTACGTGACGACGGTCCCGAGCAGCGCGACCCCCAGGCCCAGCAGGGCCGTCAGCCAGGCCAGTCGCACACCGGTCCGCGTGGTCCGTGGCACGAGGGCCACGACCGCCAGGGCGATCAGGCCGATCGTGAGCCAGGCCGGCGCGCCGCCCGCTCCCCCGCACCGCCCGAGGACGACGTCGAGCACGGCGGCGTCGCCGGGGACCGGGTAGCCGGCCTCCCACCACATCCGCCACGGGTGCAGGGCACGCTGCGCGAGCCACGGACCGAGCAGGACCAACGGGGTCACCAGGGCCACGACGAGCTGCCGGGCGACCCAGCGCCCCTCGGCGTACCAGAGGATCGCGAGACCACCGACGGCCAGCAGCAGCACGATGGGGGCGAACGCCGCGGCCAGCGCGGTCCAGATGCCGAGGCGCAGGGCGAGCTGCCAGCCGGGGTTGTCGGCGAGCTGCCACGCGCTGTTGACGATGATCGGCAGGACGATCAGCGCGACGACCGTGCCGATCCGGCCCTGCGCCACCGCGCCGGTCGCGACGACCGCGAGGGCGTACGTCACGGCCCAGACGATCCGGGGCGCGCGGTGCGCGCTGATCTGGCGGCCGAGCCGGTGGGCCGACAGGGCGGCGAGCGGCACCGAGAAGAGCATGAGGGTCGTGACGACCAGGCCGGGGTGGTACCAGAACGGCGTCGCGACGACCGCGAGCGGCAGCGCGAACAACGGCGGCAGGGAGTCGCTCGACAGGCCGACGGGGTGTCGGGCCTCCAGGAGCAGCCGCCACCAGCCTCCTGCGGTCTCCGGCGCGGGCAGCAGCGCCCCGCCGTTGAGCGATCCGCCGAACAGCCCGCGGGCCGCGACGACCGACAGGATCGTCAGCACCAGCACCACCGCGAGCCACGGGCGGCGGGCCAGCAGCGACGGTCCGTCGTCGAGGTCGACGGCGTCGTCCGGCGCCTGGTCGGTCACCGTCGACCGACGCCCGACCGTCGCGACCGTCTCGGGTCGCACCAGCGCCGTGATCGTCTCGCGCAGGACGTCGTAGCCGTGCTGGTAGGGCAGCCAGTAGGGCGCGAACAGGTGGCGGATCTCCCGGTGCCTGCGCCGCACGGTGCGGGCCCGGCGCTGCCGGGCGCGACGCAGCCGCAGCGGATGGAGGTAGATCGACCGCACGGCCAGCAGCTCGTCGCTCGCCGCCTCGGGGTCCTTGCCGATCAGCAGGCCGAGGACCCGCAGGAGCGAGCCGAGGAACAGCCGGACGTACTGGTAGAGGAAGCGGGGCATCGGGGTGTTGGCGAGCAGCGTGTGCAGCGCCGCCCGACGCTGCTCCCACACCGGCACGTCGCCGGAGGTCCGCGGCCGGGTGCCGCGACGGCTCGACTCGGCGTGGAACATCACCGCGGAGGGCGCCGTGCGGGTGCGGTAGCCGGCGCGCGCCACGCGCCAGCCGAAGTCGACGTCGTCGAAGAACAGCGGCAGGTCAGGGTCCAGGCCGTCGAGCTCGTCCCACACGTCGCGGCGGACCAGCATGCCCGCGGTGTTGACCGCGAGGACGTCCCGCGGCCGGTCGTGCTGACCCGCGTCGGGCTCCCCCGTCTCGAGCCCCGTCTCGCGGGCACCCGTGGACGTGACGGTCAGCCCGACCTCGAGCAGCCGGCGCAGCGAGGGCCACTCCCGGATCTTGGGCCCCACGACCGCGATGTCGGGCGCCGAGGTCGCGGTGTCGAGCAGCCCCGACAGGGTGCCGGGCAGCACCGATGCGTCGTCGTGCAGGAGCCAGATCCAGTCGGTCGGCGGCAGCTCGGCCAGTCCCAGCCGGACGGCATCCCCGAAGCCCGTCCCGGAGGGGGCATACGTGATGCGGTCCGCGCCGAACGAGTCACGGAGCAGCTCGGCGCTGCCGTCGGTCGAGCTGACGTCGACGACGCGCCAGGTCGTGGGCGCGTGGGACATCTGGGCGAACGAGGCCAGCACCTGGGGCAGCCAGCGGGCGCCGTTGTGGGTGACGAGAACCGCCGCCACGGAGGGCGGGTCGTCGAGCCAGTGGCGCGTCGTCTCGGTCTCGTCCACAAGGACCGACCCTAGTGGACGAGGGAAAGGGCGCTGTTCTAAGCGCGCTTCTTGAGCTTGCGCCGCTCGCGCTCGGACAGACCGCCCCAGATGCCGAACCGCTCATCGTGTGCCAGGGCGTACTCGAGGCACTCTCCTCGGACGTCGCACGTCAGGCAGACCCGCTTGGCCTCACGCGTGGATCCACCCTTCTCCGGGAAGAATGCCTCGGGGTCCGTCTGAGCACACAGGGCGCGCTCCTGCCACATGAGTTCCTCGTCGAGCTCTTGCGGCTGACCCAAATCGAATGACATACGTGGAATTACAGTCCTGTCGCCTCTCACATGTCAAGCCGAATGGCAAGATTCACCAAATTCCCGGCGTGTCGCCCCGCTGCCGTTCACCGCGGGGGCCCACGACACAATGGACGCATGCGCATCACGCTCGTCTCCGGCGCCGACGGCGCCCCCTTCGCCCACTCCCTCGCGGCCGCCCTGGCGCCCGACGACGAGCTGACCGTCATCGCGCCGACGGTGCGCGGCCACGTGTCGGCAGGACTGCTCGCGAGCCCGGACCTCGACGTGCTGCTGGTCCCCGCCGCGACCGGGACGACGTTTGCCGTCGCCGACTCGCTCGAGCAGATCGGGTACGTCCCGCGGTGGCAGCGGGCGAGCGACCAGGCCGTCGCCGCCCGGCTGGTCCGCACCGACCTCGTCCTGAACGGCGGGACCCTGACCGACGCGACGGTCGCCGCGGCGACCCGGGCCGCGCTCCCCTACCGGCTGCTGCCGGTGTGCGAGGACCGTGCCGAGCTGCGCGTCGTCGTCGGGTCCGAGGACCCGCGGGCGGTCCACGTCGAGGAGTACCTCGACGACCCGGCCGCGCACGAGGCGACCCAGCTGCTCCTGATCGCCGAGGGCATCACGGTGTCGTCAACCGTCTCCGAGGCGGTGCGTGACGCCGACGTCCTGGTGATCGGCCCCTCGAGCCGCACGCTGGCGGTCGACCCCGTCCTGAGGACACCGGGGTTCGTCGACCTGGTCGCGGCCGACCTCCCGGTCCTGGTCGTCGACCACGACGACACGGCACCGGCCGACCTGGTCCGGGTCGCGGGGCTTCGCGAGACCGATCCCGGGGCGGCCGAACGTGTCGATGCCGATCCGGCGACCGTCGTCGCTCGCGCCCGGCAGGTCGTGGCATGAAGTCCCTCGACCAGCTGCTCCGCGTCGCGCCGGATCCCTCGCAGCCGCTCATCACGTTCTACGACATGGCGACGGGCGAGCGCGTCGAGCTCAGCACCGTCACGACCGCCAACTGGGTCGCCAAGACCAGCAACTTCCTGGTCGACGAGCTCGAGGCCGAGCCCGGCACCCGCATCCGACTGGGCCTGCCGAGCCACTGGCTGCGGATCGTCTGGATCCTGTCGGCGTGGAACGTCGGCGGGGTCGTGGTCGACCGCGACGCCGACATCGGCGTCAGCGGACCCGAGCTCGAGGCCGACGAACCCCTCAAGGTCGCCGCCTCGCTGCGGCCGCTCGGCGCCCGGTTCGCGACGCCACCGCCGGGCTTCCTGGACCTCGGCGCCGAGGTGCCCGGCCACGGCGACCACTTCCTCGCCCTGGACCCGCCCGGGCCGGACAGCCCCGCGATCGACCTCGAGGGGACGGCGTCGACCCATGCGGAGCTCCTCGCCGCCGCCACGCCCGACCCCGTCCGCCGCGTCGTCGCACCCGGTCCCGTGGCCCGGGACGCCCGGCTCCTCGTCGACGCCTGCCTCGGTGGCGGGTCCCTCGTCGTCGTGGCGGCCGCCACACCCGAGGAGATCTCCCGCGTGGCCACGCAAGAGGTCGGGCGGCTCGGATGACGAAGTCCACTACACTCGACGAGGCCGCCGCGGGGCCCGTCCCCCGGTCCGGATCGTCTGAGACAGTAGGGACACGAATCGAATGACAACCGCCGAGGATGCGGCACGCGCGGGCCTGATGAAGGTCGGCCAACGCCCTTCGCTGTCCGCCTACGTCGCCGAGGTCTGGCGCCGACGGATCTTCGTCTACTCCATGGCCCGGTTCAAGATCGAGTCGGAGAACCAGCAGAACTCGCTCGGCATGTTCTGGGTCATCCTCAAGCCGTTGCTGAACGCCCTGGTCTACGGCGCGGTGTTCGGCCTGCTGATCGGCCCGGCCGGTCGGCCGCCGCACTTCGTCGAGTTCCTCATCATCGGGGTGTTCGTCTTCGAGTTCTTCGCGCAGTCCTGGACCGCCGGCGGCAAGGCCATCACCAACAACGCCTCCCTCGTCCAGAGCCTGGCCTTCCCCCGCATGGTGCTGCCCCTGGCGGCCGTGACCCAGCGGTTCCTGCAGTTCCTGCCGACCGTCGCGATCATGCTGATCTTCCTGCTCGTCAGCGGCAATCCCCCCAACGGCCACTGGCTGCTGATCATCCCGCTGTTCTTCCTGTTCTACCTGTTCAACGCGGGCCTCGCGCTCGTCACGGCACGCCTGTCGGTCCACTGGCGCGACCTCAACAACTTCCTGCCGTTCCTGACCCGCTTCGTGTTCTACACGACGGGGATCTTCTTCAGCGTCGAGAAGCGTTTCGGCGACACCCCCTGGGTCATCTCGATCAGCAACTGGCAGCCCATCCACGAGTTCCTGAGCCTCGCGCGCGCGTGCCTGCTCGAGGGGCCCGGCTACGACGTCAACGAGCAGTTCTGGTGGCGCGTGACGGCCTGGTCCATCGGCCTGTTCGCCTTCGGCGTGTGGTTCTTCTGGCGTGCGGAAGAGAGGTACGGACGTGTCGAGTGACAGCCCCGAGACCCGTCGTCCGATCGTCATCGTCGACGACGTGCACGTGGAGTACAAGGTCTTCGCGACCGGCAAGCGCCCCACGGCGTCGGACCGTCGGTCCCTGAAGCTGCGTGGGCGCGGCAAGCAGATGCGCACCGTGCACGCCCTCAAGGGCGTCTCCTTCACGGCGTACGAGAACGACAGCATCGGCGTGATCGGCACCAACGGCTCCGGCAAGTCGACCCTGATGCGCGCGATCGTCGGCCTGACCAGCACCAGCAGCGGCGCGATCTACGCCCAGTCCAGGCCCAGCCTCCTGGGCGTCGGCGCGGCCCTCATGAAGGATCTGTCGGGCGACCGCAACATCGTCCTCGGCGGCCTCGCGATGGGCTTCACGATGGAGGAGATCGAGGCGAACTACGACGACATCGTGTCGTTCGCGGGCCTCGAGAAGTTCATCGACCTGCCGATGCGCGCCTACTCCTCCGGCATGACGGCGCGGCTCAAGTTCGCGCTCGCGAGCGTCAAGACGCACGAGATCCTCATCGTCGACGAGGCCCTCGCGGTCGGCGACCGGACATTCCGCCAGCGCAGCGAGGCCCGGATCCGGGAGATCCGCGACAACGCCGGCACGGTGTTCCTCGTCAGCCACTCCATGAAGTCGATCAAGGACACCTGCAGCCGGGTCATCTGGCTCGACCAGGGCACCCTGATCATGGACGGCGACCCCGACGAGGTCATCGAGGCGTACAACAAGGCCCAGGACAAGTAAGCCGAGCTCGCTCGGCCCGTGGTCACCAACGGCCCACGGCCCGTCAGCAGGTGGCTTTGAGGTCGTCGGAGTTGTTGGACGCCCGGCCCGAGTCGTCCTTGGGGCCCTTCTTCGAGGGAAGGGTGCCCTCGGACTTGTCGATGGCCTTCTGGATCGCGGCGTGGATCGCGACATAGTCCGGCGTCACGGTGTTGAACTGCGGCGGCACGATCGAGACCGTCCGGATCTTGGTGCCGCGTGACTTGAGCGCGAGATCCGCGAACTGGCCGAGCTCCTGCTGCGGGATCGTCGTGCTGAGCAGCTCCTTGCCCGACGACGCGATCTTGGTCGCGTTGCGCAGGACCGTGGTCGGGCTGAGCTGGTCGGCCATCGCCGCCATCAGGCACTTCTGCCGGCCCATGCGGGTGTAGTCGTCGGACTGGACCCGGCTCCGGGCGTACCAGAGCGCCTGCTGCCCGTCGAGCTTCTGCTTCCCGATCTCGATGTACGTCTGCTTGTAGGCGTCGTCGTGGCCGAACATCGCGATGCGGGTCTTGACGTCCATCTCGACCCCACCGACCGCGTCGACGAGGCCCTTGAACCCGTTGAGGTTGACCATGACGTAGTAGTTGACCTTGAGGTCGGTCGCGCCCTCGACGGCGTCGATCGTCGCCTCGAGGCCGGGGTCCTTGCTGTCCGGGTAGAGGTCGGTGCGGTTCTGCGCCTCGGTGTGCACCGCGTTGAGCAGGCACGTCGGTCCGCAGTTGTAGCCGTTGGGATAGACCTGCAGCATGGGCGAGCCCTTGGAGAACGGGACGTTCTGCAGGTTGCGCGGCAGCGACACCAGCACGACCTTGCCCGTGTCGGCGTCGATGCTGGCGACCGTCAGCGAGTCGGGCCGTACGCCGGCGCGGTCCGCCCGCGCGTCGGACCCGATCAGGAGGATGTTGTAGCGGCCCTTGAGGGGCTCGGACGTCGGGACGTTCTCCGGGAAGACCTGGGTCACGGTCTCCCGGGAGACCTTGATGACCTGCGAGGCGTACGCCGTCGAGCCCGCGACACCCCCGATGATCGCCAGGTTGAGCACCGTGACCAGGGCCGCCCGGACGAAGTTGAGCCGGAACGGCGAGGCGAGCCGCCAGGCGTCGAGGAACAGGATCCCCCACAGGATCGCGACCGTGACGATCGCGATCCGCGCGGTGAACAGGACGTCGGGATCGGTGAACCAGCCGATGACCTCGGCGCGATCGCTGCGGTAGCGCCAGAGCAGGTAGCCGCCGCCGGCCAGCACGCCCAGCCACAGCGTCAGCGCGAGCCACCCGACGACCCGGCGGCCCACCGCGAGGTGTCCCGCTCCCGGGACCAGCACCGTCAGCAGGCACAGCATCAAGGCGCGACGGAAGCGGATCCGCGGCGAGTCCAGGTGACTGTCCGTATAGCCACGGCCCAGAAGACTCGCGCGATGCGTCATGTTCCCTCACGGTGGTACGGGCGAGGCACCATTATCACCGATGCGCGGCCCTGTCGCGAGCACGGATCGCCGAGACGCGCGCCGTCGCGCCCCGATCCGTCAGCAGGACGAGCCGAGGTCCCCGGTCTGGTTGGCCTTGCGGGGATCCTTCGCCACCTCGCCGGCCTTGGGGATCGCGAGCGTCGCGGTCGTGAACCGGCCGGAGGTCGCCCGGCCCTCGGCCTTGGCGACGGCCTGGTCGACGAGGCGTCGCACCTTGTCGTAGTCGGGGCTGCCGGTGTAGATGACCGGCGGGACCAGCGACACCGTCGACACCTTCTGCGCCTTGGCCTTGAGCGCCAGGTCCGCGAAGACGTCGAGGTCGCCGCGTGGGATGTTGGTCGTCAGCAACGCCTTGCTGGACTTCGCGATCTTCTCGACGTTGAGCAGGACGGCCTGGGGGCTGAGCTGGTGCAGCATGGCGTTCATGACGCACTTCTGGCGGCCCATGCGGGAGAAGTCGTCGTTCTGGACGCGGCTGCGGGAGTACCACAGCGCCTGGTCCCCCGTGAGCTTCTGCTCGCCGGCCTCGATGTAGCCGCGGATCGGCGAGCCGATGCCGCCGATCGCGGTGCGCTCGCGGACGTTCAGCGTCACGCCGCCGACCGCGTTGATCAGCTGGGAGAAGCCCTTCATGTTGACCAGGGCGTAGTAGTTGAGCTTGAGGCCCGTGATCTCCTCGACCGCGCCCATCGTCGCGTCGAGGCCCGGGTCCTTGTCCTTGAACAGCGAGGCGTGGTCGTTGGCCCAGGTGTTGATCGCGTTGAGGTACTGGCCCTCGCCGTTGAAGCCGTCGGGGAACTGCTTCCGCATGACCGACCCCTTCGGGAAGGGCACGTCCTGCAGGTTGCGCGGCAGGCCGATCAGGACCGTGCGTCCGGAGTCCTTGTCGATGCTGGCCACCGTGAGGGAGTCGGGACGGATGCCGCTGCGGTCAGGACCGGAGTCGCCGCCCAGCAGCAGGACGTTGTAGCGGCCGGCCTCCGGCTTCGAGACCGTCTCGGAGGCGAAGACCGTGCCGAGGAACGAGTTCTGCACGCTGACCAGGTGGGCGGCGAAGAACATCGTGCCGGCCGTGACGAAGCACAGGGCGCTGTTGAGCCCCGCGACCCAGAGGCGGTGGTTGCGGGCCAGCTCCAGCGGGCGGCCCAGCCGCCACGCATCGATCAGCAGGGCCACCCAGGCGATCGCACCGGCGATCAGGACCCACTTGCCGAGCGTCAGCAGCCGCGAGTCGAGCGCCAGGCTCAGCATCGTGCGACGCGACGTCAGGGCCAGGAACGCCAGCACCACGCCGACGGCGAGGAAGGCCAGCCAGATGCGGACACCGATGCGCCCGACCCGCTTGTTGCCCATCACGAGCTGCGCGGACCCGGGCATGACGAGCGTCATGGCCGTCAGGGTCAGGGCGCGGCGGAACTGGATGCGGGCCGAGGTGTCGGCGGGGCGGTCGTAGGACCCACCCATCACACTCGATCGAACGTCAGACATGGTGTCCTCACACGGGGGAAGAGGCTGAGGCGGTTCTCAGTGTGCACACAAACTCTCGATCCGAGGTTGAGGGCGCGCCGACGTCGGGCCGCGGATTTTGTGCGCCGCGGTCGCGCCGGCGATGACGGTCCCGCCATGACGGGTCGGGTACGGTCTGTGCCATGTCAGACGACCGTCCCCAGGGCAGCTACGGGTGGCTCTACGGTGAGGACGAGCCGACGCGGCAGGTCCCCCGGCAGGGCTCGTCGCGACAGCCCGCACCGGACCTGCCCCCGCCCAACCTCCCCCCGCCGGGGCGTGGCGGCGGCAAGGGAGCCGGGGCGGCCCCGCCCCGGAAGCCGCGACGCAAGCGGCCGGTCCGCCGGATCGTGCTGGCCCTGCTGGCCGCGTGGATCATCTTCCTCATCGCGGTGCCGATCTGGGCCTGGGGCAAGATCGAGAAGGTCGACGCCGAGCCCGGCGGCGACCGCCCGGGCGACCAGCCCGGGACGACGTACCTCCTGGTCGGCTCGGACAGCCGCCGCGGCCTGAGCGCCGAGGAGCGCAAGAAGCTCACGACGGGCAATCCCGCGGGCGCCCGCACCGACACGATCCTGCTGCTGCACACCGGCAGCGGCCCCAGCGTGCTGCTGTCGATCCCGCGTGACTCGCTGGTCCCGATCGCCGGCTACGGCACGACCAAGATCAATGCGGCGTACGCCCTGGGCGGCCCCAAGCTCCTGGTCAAGACGATCGAGAGCAACACCGGCATCCGGGTCGACGACTACATCGAGGTCGGCTTCGGCGGCCTGGTCAAGGTCGTCGACTCGCTTGGCGGCGTCGAGATCTGCCCCAAGGACGACCTGAAGGACAAGGACTCGGGGCTCGACGTCAAGAAGGGTTGCCAGACCGCCGACGGCCCGACCGCGCTGGCGTACTCGCGCAACCGGCACTCGTTCGGCAACGGCGACATCCAGCGGGTGCAGAACCAGCGCGAGGTGCTCGGCTCGATCTCGTCGGAGGCCAAGTCGCCGTGGACCGTCATCAACCCGGTCCGCTACGCCAAGGTCGCCTCGGGCGCGTCGGGGTCGCTGCGGATCGGCGAGAACGTCGGGCCCGTCGCGCTCGTCAGGTTCGCCCTCGCGCTGTCGTCGGCGATGGGTGGCGGCGGCCTCAGCTGCACCGTCCCGATCCAGGACCTCGCGGTCAACTGGGACGCGCAGCGCGCACCGCGGATGTTCGACCTCATCAAGGCCGACAAGACGTCCGAGATCGGCTCGTTGTGCACCGAGGACGGCATGCCGAAGTAGCCGGCCCGGCGGACGCGCCCCCCGTCGGCGAGCACCCGCTCGATAGGTTGGGGCCATGACTTCTGTGGAACACCCCGGCGCGTACGCCTGGGGCATCGCGACCCTCATGACCGACGGCACGGTGCTCGACGTCTGGTACCCCGAGCCGCGGCTCGGGGCAGCCCCGGAGAGCAGCATCGAGCCGGCCGAGCTGATCGCGCTGACGGGCGAGGACGACGTGCGACAGGTGACCAAGGTCGTCGTCAGCACCGAGATCACCGACCTGCAGTCCGCGCCCACCGACGCCTACGACGTGTGGCTCCGGCTGCACCTGCTGTCGCACCGGCTCGTCGCGCCGCACGGGCTCAACCTGGACGGCCAGTTCGGCCTGCTCGCCAACGTCGTGTGGTCCTCGATCGGCCCGTGCGCCGTCGCCGACTTCGAGTCGACCCGGGCCCGGGCCCGGGCGGCGGGCCTGCACGTGCAGGTCACGAGCGTCGACAAGTTCCCCCGCATGACCGACTACGTCATCCCCTCCGGCGTCCGGATCGGCGACGCCGACCGGGTCCGTCTCGGTGCGCACCTGGCCGAGGGCACGACCGTGATGCACGAGGGCTTCGTCAACTTCAACGCCGGCACGCTCGGCACCGCGATGGTCGAGGGGCGCATCTCGGCGGGTGTCACGGTCGGCAACGGCTCGGACGTCGGCGGCGGCGCCTCGATCATGGGCACCCTGTCCGGCGGCGGCAAGGAGGTCGTCAGCGTCGGCGAGAACTGCCTGATTGGCGCCAACGCCGGCATCGGCATCTCGCTCGGCGACGACTGCGTCGTGGCCGCCGGCACGTACGTCACGGCCGGCGCCAAGATCACGATGCCCGACGGCACGACGGTCAAGGCCGCCGAGCTGTCCGGTCAGGACGGCATCCTGTTCCTGACCAACAGCGAGACCGGCGTGCTCGAGGCCCGGCCGCGCGGTGAGCGCACCGGGATCGAGCTCAATGCCGCGCTGCACGCCAACTGACGCGTGAGGTTTCGCTGGTTCGTGGTCCTCGGGCTCGTCGCGTCGGTCGTCCTGGTCGGCACGACCCTGAGCGACCGCACTCCCCTGCGCAGTGAGTACTGCGTCGCGTCGGTCAACGGCGTCCGCGCGCAGGTCGACCTCGAGCAGGGTCAGTGGGCCGCCCTGATGTCGGCGATCGCCCAGCAGCGGGGCCTGCCGCCGCGGGCCACGACGATCGCGATCGCGACGGCGTTCCAGGAGTCCAAGATCCACAACATCGACTACGGCGACCGTGACTCGATCGGCCTGTTCCAGCAGCGCCCGTCCCAGGGCTGGGGCACGGTCGAGCAGATCATCGACCCGTGGTACTCGATCGGGAAGTTCTACGACGCGCTCGTCAAGATCGACGGCTACGAGTCGATGGAGATCACCAAGGCGGCGCAGAAGGTGCAGCGCTCGGCGTTCCCCGGTGCGTACGCGCAGCACGAGGACTACGCCCGCGCGCTCGCGTCGTCGTTGCGCGGCTACAGCCCGGCGAAGTTCACCTGCCAGATCAACCCGGAGGGCGGCGGCAGCACCACGACCGTCGTCAAGGACGTCCGGAAGGCCTTCGGCGACATCGAGGTGGCGCGCGACGGGGACGACGCGACGTACCCGCTCGAGGGGAAGGCCGACGACGTGCGCGCCCGTGGCTGGGCCGTCGCCCACTACCTCGTCGGCAACGCCGCGCGGCTCGGCATCACCTCGATCTCGTTCGGTGGCCGGACGTGGACCGCGTCGAGCTCGCACGAGGGCTGGCAGAAGGACCCCGACGCAGGCCCGTCGACCGTGAAAGTCTCGACCAACTGAGACCGCGGCCCCGGCGGAGGCGTGGTGCGCTGGCGCACCCCGGCACTCCCCCGGGCCCACGCCTAGGCTGGACCCCGTGACCAGCCCCAGCACCGCCCTGCTGACCGACCGCTACGAGCTGACGATGCTCCAGGCCACCCTCCGCGACGGGAGCGCCCACCGTCGGTCGGTGTTCGAGCTGTTCGGCCGTCGCCTGTCCGGCGGGCGCCGCTACGGCGTCGTGGCCGGGGTCGGCCGCGCGCTCGACGCCCTCGAGGAGTTCCGGTTCGGCGCGGACGAGCTGGCCTGGCTCGCGGACGCCGGCGTCGTCGACGCCGACACGCTCGCGTGGCTCGCGGACTACCAATTCAGCGGCGACGTGTGGGGCTATCCCGACGGCGAGCTCTACTTCCCGCAGTCCCCCGTCCTGGTCGTCGAGGGCACGTTCGCCGAGTGCGTCGTCCTCGAGACGGTGTTCCTGTCGATCCTCAACCACGACTCCGCGATCGCCACCGCGGCCTCCCGGATGATCACCGCCGCGGACGGGCGGCCCTGCATCGAGATGGGCTCGCGCCGCACGCACGAGAGCGCGGCGGTCGCGGCGGCCCGGTCGGCCTACATCGCGGGATTCGCCGCGACGTCCAACCTGGAGGCCGGGCGGACGTACGGCATCCCGACGACCGGGACGAGCGCCCACTCGTTCACGCTGCTGCACGACACCGAGCGGGAGGCGTTCGAGTCCCAGGTCCGCGCGCTGGGCCCGGGCACGACACTGCTGGTCGACACGTACGACATCCCCGAGGCGATCCGCACCGCGGTCGACATCGCCGGCGACGGGCTCGGCGGGGTGCGGCTCGACTCCGGTGACCTGGTGTCGCTGGCCCGCGCGGTCCGCGAGCAGCTCGACGGGCTCGGCGCGACCGGGACCCGGATCACCGTGACCAGCGACCTGGACGAGCACGCGATCGCGGCGCTGGCCGCGGCGCCCGTCGACGGCTACGGGGTCGGGACCGCACTGGTCACCGGGTCGGGGGTGCCGACCAGCGGGTTCGTCTACAAGCTCGTCGCCCGGGCCGGCGACGACGGCCAGATGCTGCCGGTCGCCAAGAAGAGCAAGGACAAGACCAGCGTGGGCGGTCGCAAGTACGCCCTGCGCCGCCGGTCGGCCAACGGCACCGCCACCGCCGAGGTCATCGGCATCGGTGAGGCCCCAGCGTCCGACGCCGACGACCGGTCCCTGCTGGTCGAGCTCGTCCGGGACGGCAAGCGCGTCCACACCGAGTCCCTCGAGGAGGCTCGAACCCGGCTTCGGGCGGCGCTCGCGGAGCTGCCGGCCACCGCGATGCAGCTGTCCAGGAGCGATCCGGCCCTCGACACGATCTACGAGGAGACACCATGACCACCGCACTCATCGTCGTCGACGTCCAGAACGACTTCTGCGAAGGCGGTTCGCTCGCCGTGACGGGCGGCGCCCGGGTCGCATCAGAGGTCGCCGCGCTCATCGCGTCCGGGACGTACGCCACCGTGGTCGCGACCCGCGACCACCACGTCGACCCCGGCAGCCACTTCTCGGACACCCCCGACTTCGTCGACTCGTGGCCGCCGCACTGCGTGGTCGGGACACCGGGCGAGCAGTTCCACCCGCCGCTCGACCCGTCGCTGTTCGACGAGATCTTCTACAAGGGCGAGTTCGCCGCGGCGTACTCCGGCTTCGAGGGCTCCTCGGCCGTCGGGACGGGCCTCGCGGCCTGGCTGCGGGCCGCCGGCATCGACGTCGTCGACGTGTGCGGCATCGCGACCGACCACTGCGTCCGCGCGACCGCGCTCGACGCCGCCCGCGAGGGCTTCGCGGTGCAGGTGCTCGACGGCCTCACCGCCGCCGTGTCCCCCGCCAACCTGCCCGCCGTCCACGCCGAGTGGGCCGCCGCCGGGGTCCGCGTGATCGCATGACCTCCTCGACCGACCTACCGATCGACGAGACGTCCCGGGCGGGCCTCGCCGAGCAGGGACTGACGCTGCGGCTCGTCGACCCGTCCGACGCCGGCGACCACGCCGCGTGGTTCCACGCCGAGTCCCGGGGCTTCCTCGGCCCGACGCTTCCCGACGAGCAGGTCGAGGCCCGCCGGACCGGGCTCGTCGACGGCCGACGCCTGGTCGCCGTCCTCGACCCCACCGCCGCCGATCCCACGTCCCCCGTCGCGACGACGATCTGCTGGCCCGCCGACCTCACCGTCCCGGGCCGCCGGTCCGTCCCGGCCTGGGCCGTCAGCGGGGTCACGGTCGCACCGACCCACCGCCGCCGCGGGATCGCGCGGGCGCTGCTGGACGCCGAGCTGCGGACCGCGGTCGCCCTGGGCTGCCCCGTCGCGGTGCTGACGGTCTCGGAGTCGACGATCTACGCCCGGTTCGGCTTCGCTCCCGCCGCGCTCGCCCGCGATCTCACCGTCCTGACCCGCCGGGTCCGGTGGACCGGTCCGACCCCGACCGGCCGGGTGCACTTCGTGTCGCCCGAGCAGCTGCGGGAGGCCGGCCACGCCCTGGTGGAGGGCGTACGCCTCGAGGCGCCGGGCCAGATCTCCTACGAGGGACATCTGTGGGACCGTCAGATCGGGCTCGCCGCCGGCGACAGCAACGCCAAGAACCTGCGCTGCGTCCGCTACGACGACGCCGGCGGCAGCCCGCAGGGGTTCGCGGTCTACCAGCTCAAGGAGGACCCGTCCGACTTCGTCGAGCACGAGCTGACGCTCCACGCGCTCGTCGCGACGACGACCGACGCGTACGCCGGACTGTGGCGCTTCCTGCTCGAGATGGACCTCGTCTCCAAGGTCTCGGCGCACCTGCGGCCCGTCGACGAGCCGCTGCGCTGGATGATCGACGACTTCCGGGCCGTCCGGGTCAACGAGTTCGACCACCTGTGGGTGCGCGTCCTGGACGTGCCGGCGGCGCTGACCGCGCGGACGTACTCCGCCCCCGGCCGGCTCGTGCTCGGGGTCGACGACCCCGACGGCTTCGCGGCGGGCACCTGGGCCATCGAGGTCGACGCCCGCGGTGGGGCCACGGTCCAGCCGAGCGACGAGCCGGCCGATGCCACGGTCACCGTGACGGCGCTGGGCTCGCTCTACCTCGGTGGGGTCTCCGCCGGCACGCTGGCCGCCGCCGGGACCCTGACCGGCGACGTGGCACGGGTCGACGCGACGTTCCGCTCGACCGTCGCCCCGTACCTCAGCATCTGGTTCTGACGACACCGACTGGCGCACATCCGTCCGCGAGTGGCGCAGAAGTGCACGAATCGCCGTCTCATTTTCTTCAGACTGCGCCAGTCGCGGATCGGAGTGCGCCGGTCGCGGTTACAGGAGCTCCTTGGCGAGGAGCTCGAGGGTGTGCTCGCGCCCGGGGGCCGTGCGCGGGTCGGTGCCGCGGCGGGCCGAGGCGACGGGGTTGACCATGACCTCGTCGACGCCGAACCGGTCCGCGAGCTCGCGGAGCTGCGCGGCCGCCGACTCGGGAGTGCCGACCACGGCCTTGCCGAAGGCCGACTCGACCATCGCCTGGGCCTGCGGGTGCAGGTCGATCGCCTGGGCGTCCTCCACGAGGTCGAGCGCCGTCAGCGGCTGCCCCGTGCGGAGCTTGGCCATCATGTGCAGGTTGGGCAGCATCAGTGCCGCCGCCTCCTCCTCGGTCTCGGCGACCGCGGCGTTGACGGTCAGGAACGTGACCGGCTCCGGCGCGAGCTCACTGGGCCGGAACTCGCGGCGGTAGACCGCGAGCGCCTCGGCGGTCCCCTGCCCGGAGAAGTGGTGCGCGAAGACGAACGGCAGCCCCTTCTCGGCAGCGAGGTGCGCCGAGTACATCGACGACCCGAGCAGCCACATCCGCGGCTCGGAGGCCGCGGCCGGCGTCGCCTTGAGGACGTAATCCTGCCGCGGGACCGCGACGCGCACGCCCTCGGTGCCCATCAGCGCGACGACGTCGTCGAGGTACTGCGGGAAGTTCTGGACGTCGGTGTCGTCCCGGCCCGCCGCGCCGCGCAGCGCCATCGAGGTGACGGGGTCCGAGCCGGGCGCCCGGCCGATGCCGAGGTCGATGCGCCCGGGCGTCGCGGCCTCGAGCAGCGCGAACTGCTCGGCCACGGCCAGCGGGGCGTGGTTGGGCAGCATGACACCGCCGGAGCCCAGCCGGATCCGCTCGGTGTGCGCGCCCAGGATCCCGATCAGGACCGGCGGGGACGTCGCGGCGACCGCCGGCATGTTGTGGTGCTCGGCGACCCAGAAGCGGGTGAAGCCGAGCCGGTCGGCGACCTGCGCCAGTGACACGGTCGCCGCGAGGGCGTCGCTCGTGGTCTGGTCGGTGCGAACGGGGACGAGGTCCAGCACGGAAAGTCTCACGACGGGCTCAACGCGCGACCCCGTCCGATCCTTCCCGCCCGCGACGGCACCGCGTCCCGCTCAGACGATCTTGGCGACCTTGCCCGTCGACGTGAAGCGGACCTTGCGGGTCACCTTCTTGCCCTTGGCGCTGCGGGCGCAGTAGGTGAACGTCGTGCCCAGACGGGCGTGCGGCTGCCCCGCCTCGAGCAGGACGTCCTTGACGCTGGCGCCCTTCCTGAGACCCCTGATGACGCGCTCCTTCTTGATCGCGCGCGCGTCACGGCACGCGTCATTGGTGACGCCGACGGCGCGCTCCCACATGCCGAGGTACGCCTCGGAGCCGCGCGCCATGTCGTCCGCGATCGCCTGGCCCCCCTGCTTGCGCAGGTCCTCGACCCAGTCCGGGTAGAGCCCGTAGTGTGCGACGCCGTCGACGTTGATGTCGTACGTCCGCTGGCCGCTGACCTGCTGGCGGACCGTCACCCCGCCGAGACCCTTGAAGGGGTACGTGACCTTGTGGGCCGCGTCGGCACCCCGCGGACTGCCCTGGGCTCCGAGGCCGTTGATGTCGGCGCCGAACCCGAAGCCGAAGTAGTAGCGCGGATCGGCCCAGCCGAGGTGCTTGCGCCACTTCTCCACGAAGCCCGCACTGTCCCCGGCGTACGGCGCGATCACGCCGCCGAGCCGGTAGATGCGCGGGTACGCGTCGGGGGTCGACCACGAGTGGCTCGACACGACGCCGGGATAGTCCAGCTTCTCGGACAGGTCGAGCGAGGCCTGGCGGGCCTTGACGCTCATGTGGTCGGGGTCGAAGATCATCTTCCGCTCGGCCATCTGCTCGATCGTGTGGTCGCCGAGCGTCGTCAGCCCCTTGGCGTTGCAGTGCGGCCCGGAGGCGTACAACGGCAGCTTGATCGGGATGTAGAGCCCCGCGATGGCACCGAACAGGGCGTCCTGCTCGGGCACGGCGCTCGGCAGCGCGAGCTGCTGGCGGTCCGACACCTCGGGGTCGGTCCCGGCGGCACACGTGCGCATGTCCCAGAACGAGCCGGTCTCCAGGAAGTTGGCCGCGTTGATCAGCGGCGCGGCAGTGCCCGTGTCGCCCGCGACGCCGGACAGCGCGTTGTCGAACTTGTTGACGAGCTCCATCTGCCGGACGCCGAGGGCGTGCACCTCGTCGAGCTGCGCCTCGATCGACTCCTTCGAGCACTGCGCAGCGCCGAGCTTGTCGGAGCAGCCGAACACGGCGCTGGTCTCGATGCCCATCACGACGGCGAGCTTGCCCTGGTTGATGACCTTCCGGGCCTGGAACGGGTCGGTCACGATGCGGTACCAGCCCTTGCCCGGGCCACCGCTCTGCGCGTCGACGTAGCGCTCGAGCTTGCGCATGTCCTGCGCCTGCAGCCGGATCGCGTCCATGTCGTCGCACGAGTTGTGCTTGATGGGGTAGATCATGCACAGCTGGTTGTTCTCGACCAGCAGGTTGACCAGGATCCGCTGGCCACCGCGCCACGACCGCTCGAGCCACTTGTAGTAGGTGCCCTCGTGGGTCAGCGAGTCCGGCGCCGGCCAGTCCTTGAACGTCGGCCAGCCGACGGTGTCGTGCGGATCGACCGGCGTGCCCGGCTTGAGGACGTTCTCCAGCAGCGCGCCGCTGCCGCCCGTGAGCTCGTGGTCGGGGCAGTCCTTCAGGGCGTACGCCACGCCGTACGGGTGCCACGGCCGGCCGCAGTGCACGTCACCGCCGAGGAACTCGAACGCCATCCCGTGGGTGTGCGCGTCGAGGTAGCCCCGCACCTCCTGGAACGTGCTGGCACCCTTGAACGGGTTGCCCGTCACACCGACTGCGACCTCGGGCCACGTCTCGCAACCGGTCAGGCGCTTGAGCGCGAACGTCGCCGCGCTGCCGGTCGTGAGCGTTCCACCGTCGCCCGTCGTGAGGCCGGTCGAGCCGTTGCGCAGCAGGAAGGACGTCCCGCTGGCCTTGATGGTCCACTCCGTCGCGGTGCTGGGCTCCGGGTCCGACGTGACGGTGCCCGAGCCCGCGTTGCGGACGAATGTCTTGCCGGGGCCGAACAACAGGTAGACCCCGAGATCGGTCGCCTGGAAGTGGAACGGCGTGGCCGTGGTCGAGGAGGGCGAGGTGGCGGCATAACCCGTGTCTGTGGCGACGACCCAGCCGCCCGTGCGCTTCGACCGGAGCCCGTAGCAGCCGCCGGCCATCGCGTAGCGGTCCTTCGGCGCCGAGGTCCGGGACGCAGGAGACGCCGTGGGGACGAGGGTGGGGTCGCGCTCCGCGCGCTGGGCCGTGACACCCGTGGTGTGCGCCATCGCCTCGGTGAACGAGGTCGGGTCGGCGGTGTCGTCGGTCTGCGGTGCGCGCGACACGGCGTTCTTGGTCGCCGGGTCGTCGTGCGTGTGGGGCTTCGACTCGTCGACGACGGCCCCGGCGGGGTCCGCGGCGCTCGTCACCGGAGGCGTGCCGTGGAATCGTCCGACCCAACCGGCGTACGCAGGGAAGGTGCCCATCGTGACCGCGATCGTCGTGACCGCGACCGTGATCGGCCAGAAGTGACGATGTCCCCTGAGCTGCGTCATGTGTTCCCCTCGAGAAGTTGCTCAGCAGTCGCAACGAGACGCAGATCACAAGGTCACGGCACCAGATCACGCTCCTCGGGCATCGTCGCCGGGAAGGTGCCGAGCTTCTCGATCATGAAGCCGCCCGGATAGGAGCGGATCCGGTGGGTGTCGCGCAGCAGCCGGGGCTTGCGGCGCGGCGGGAAGAAGCGGATGACCTTGCCGCGGGCGACCAGCGAGCCGTGCGCCAGGCGCGCCATCAGCGCCGACGGCTTGGGGTAGCCGAACGCCTCCCGCAGGTGGTCGTCGAGCAGCGCGATGCTGAACCGGCGCATCGCGGGTCGCAGCGGCCGCGGGTAGAACGTCACGAACAGCTCGAGCGTCGAGTCGGCGACCGCACGGGCCTTCGGGTCGAAGACGTAGGTCTCCCGCTCGTAGTCGTCCATCAGGTCGGCGAAGCCCTGGTAGTCCGCGGGCACGTCCTTGATCCCCATCAGCCGGCCCAGCCGCTGGTAGTAACGGACCGTCGCGAGCGTCTCGACCTCGGTCCCCCGCCGCCAGCCGTAGCGCTCGATCCACCGGACCGGCGTCACGACGAACGTCGCGAGGACGTAGCGCATGTCGTCGTTGGAGATGTCGTAGCTGCCGTGCATCTGATTCATCCGGCGCACCCCGGCGCGGCCCGGATCGGACTCGAGCCCCTCGGCCGCGATCGTCTCGAGCAGGAGGGCGGTGTCGTCGTGCCGCTTCTGGACCGCCCCGGTGAACTCCCCCGTGTCGTAGAGCAGCCGGCCGATCGACGGGACGGCGTACGTCCGGAACAGTGCGAAGCTCAGCGCCTGCTGCGAGTCCCACGGGAACTCGTGCATCGCGACCAGCCGCGCGATCTGCTCGTACTCCGTCTCGGGGTCGAGCGTCGCAATGACCCGCTGCCAGTGATCTCTCTTCATGCCCCGGACCCTACCGTGACAGTGACACTGTCACAATGCCTCCGGCGGATCGGTACGACGCGGCCTCAGAGCACCTCGCGCAGGAACCCGACGATGTCGTCGAGGGCGCGCGAGGCCACCGGCACGACGCCCGGCAGGCTCAGGAAGCCATGGATCGCGCCGTCGTACTCCGCGTAGCGGACCGGCACCCCCGCCGCCATGAGGACGTCCCGGTAGCGCGTCCCGTTGTCGAGCAGCGGGTCCAGCTCGGCGGTCAGGATGAAGGCCTTGGGCAGGTCGGCGTGGGACGCGGCCCGGATCGGGGAGGCGCGGAAGTCCTCGGTGCCGTGCTGATCGCCGAGGTAGAGCCGGACGAACGCCCGCATGTTGCGCGACGTCAAGACGGGCGCCTCGGCGTTGCGGTCCTCGGACGGCCAGCGGTCGTACATCTCGGTGCCGGGATAGATCAGGACCTGCCCCCGCAGCTCCGGGCCACCCGCATCCCGGGCCAGCAACGCGACCACCGCGGCGAGGTTGCCTCCCGCGCTGTCACCCATGACGGCGATCCGCTGGGGGTCGATGTCGAGGTCGGCCGCGTGCCCCGCGACCCACGCCAGGCTGTCCCAGCAGTCCTCGACCGCCGCCGGGAAGATGTCCTCGGGCGCCAGCCGGTACGTCGGAGAGACCACCGCGACACGGTTGCGGACCGCGATCCGGCTCGCCAGCCAGGCCGACTGCTCCGGATTGCCCTGGACCCATCCCCCACCGTGGAAGTTGAGGACGCACGGGAGCGGGCCGATCGCGCCCCGGGGGCGGTGCACCAGGGCCCGCTGGCCCGTGCCGAGCACGATCTCCTCGGTGACGGCGGCCTTGTCGGCGTGGCCGAAGATCCTCCGCCCGACCGCGGTCGCCTGGAGCCGGCGCCGCTCGGCGCGCAGCGTCGCGAAGTCCCGGGCCTCCTCGACGGGGGTCGAGATCCGGGAGAGGAGCGCGCTGAAGACGCGGGTGCGCAGGGCCATGCTGGAACGGGTCACGCCCGCGAGCGTAGCGGCCGGACGCTCAGCCCGAGGCCTTGAGCGCCCAGGTCCGCAGCGCGTCGATGCGGGCCTGGAGCTGCTCGGTGGACGCGCTCGCCGCCGGCGGGCCGCCGCAGTGCTTGCGGAGCTGGGTGTGGGTCACGCCGTGCGGGGTGCCGGTGCGGTGGTGCCACGCGCCGACCAATCCGTTGAGCTCCCGCCGCAGCTCGGACCGCTTCTCGTGGGCGACGTCCGCCGCCGGGGCGGCCGGTCCCTTGGCCTGGGCGCGCTGGGCCCGGGAGGCCCGCAGGAGCTCGGCGACCTGGTCGTGGCCGAGCAGGCCCGGGATGCCGAGGAAGTCCAGCTCGCCCTCGTCGTCGGAGAGCGAGTCGTAGCCGAACTCGCCGCCGTCGTAGACGAGCCGGTCGAACGAGGCGTCGCTGGCGAGTGCCTTGTACTGGCCCAGCTGGTCCGAGGCACCCTCCTCCTGCTGGGCCTTGGCCAGCAGCTCGGCCTCGGCGGCGAAGAGGTCCGCCTCGTCCTTGACCGGACGGCCGATCACGTGGTCGCGCTGCGCCTCCAGGTCCGAGGCGAGGGCCAGCAGCGCCGGGACGCTGGGCACGAAGATCGACGCCGTCTCGCCCTTGCGGCGCGCGCGGACAAAGCGTCCGACCGCCTGGGCGAAGTAGAGCGGGGTCGCGGTCGTGGTGGCGTAGACGCCGACCGACAGCCGGGGGATGTCGACGCCCTCGCTGACCATCCTGACCGCGACCATCCACGGGGACATGCCCGCCGAGAAGTCCGCGATCCGGGCGCTCGACCCGACCTCGTCGGACAGCACGACGGTCGGCTTGGTGCCCGTGATGTCGGCCAGCACCGAGGCGTAGGCGCGCGCCGAGGTCTGGTCGCTGGCGATGACGAGCCCGCCGGCGTCCGGGACGTCGCGGCGGACCTCCATCAGGCGGGTGTGCGCGGCCGTGAGCACCTCGGGGATCCAGGAGCCGCCCGGGTCCAGCGCCGTGCGCAGCGCCTGCGCCGTGCCGGCCCGGTCCAGCGGTGCGCCCAGGCGCGCAGCGACCTCGTCACCGGCCCGCGTCCGCCAGTGCATCTGCCCGGAGTACGCCATGAACAGGACAGGCCGCACGACACCGTCCTTGAGCGCGTGACCGTAGCCGTAGGAGTAGTCGGCGACGCTGGTCTTGGACCCGTCGACCTGCGGGGCGTACGTGACGAACGGGATCGGGTTCTCGTCGGAGCGGAACGGGGTGCCGGTCAGCGCGAGCCGGCGGACGGCGGGCTCGCAGGCCTCCTGCACCGCATCGCCCCAGGTCAGGGCGTCGGCGGCGTGGTGCACCTCGTCGAGGATCACCATCGTGCGGCGGTACTCGATCCGCGAGCGGTAGGCGTTGGGGTTGACCGCGAGGCCCGCGTAGGTCACCGCGAACCCGTCGAAGCCCGTGCCGAGGACGCCCTGGCCGGCCATGGCGGGGTCAATCGTGATGCCGATCCCGGAGGCGGCGAGCGCCCACTGGGTCTTGAGGTGGTCGGTCGGCGTGACGATCACGACGCGCTCGATGATCCCCCGGGCCATGAGGTCCGCGGCGATCGTGAGGGCGAAGGTCGTCTTGCCGGCGCCGGGCGTGGCGACCGTGAGGAAGTCACGGGGTTGCGTGCGTGAGTAGAGCTCGAACGCCTCGCGCTGCCAGACCCGGAGGTGCTGGCTACGCGTCACCCGACGGGTCCCCCTTGTCGTCCTTGTCGAAGCTCTCCCAGATGTCCTTGCACTCGGGGCAGATCGGGAAGCGCTCCGGGTCACGACTCGGCGTCCAGACCTTGCCGCACAGGGCGATGACGGGATGACCCATGACGATCGCCTCGGTCAGCTCGTCCTTGGGGACGTAGTGCGAGAAGCGCTCGTGGTCACCGTCCTCGGTGCGCAGGTCCGTGCGCTCGTCGACAACGGTCTCTGCACCACGTCCGAAGAAAGCCACGACCCGAGTCTAACGACCCGGACCGACCAAGTCCTAGTTCGCCGACGGGTCGTCCGGGAATGTCGCCCAGAACCTGACATCACCTTGCTGGCGCATCAGGACGTCGCGCCACAGGTTCTCCGGCTGCGGCGAGGTCAGGTCGCTGTCCCGGGCCTGCACGACGAGCCAGGCGCCCTCGAGGAGCTCGCTCTCCAGCTGCTCGGGCCCCCAGCCGGCGTAGCCCGCGAAGACCCGCAGACCGGCCAGCTCGCCGCTGCCGGGCAGCGGGCCGTCGAGGTCGACCAGGCCCACCCGGCCCGCCATCTGTCGCCACCCCAGCGGGGGTGGCACGTCCGCGACGACGCCGAGCGCCAGCGCCGAGTCCATCGCGACGGGTCCACCGTCGAACAGGCACACCGGCGCGTTGACGAGCCCCGCCCAGTCCGGCAGGACGTCGTCGACGTCGGACTCGAGCGGGTGGTTGACGATGACGCCCAGCGCACCATCGGCGTCGTGGTCGAGGACGAACACGACGCTTCGCCAGAAGGGACCTGACTCGATCGCCGGGGTGGCCACCAGAAGACTGCCGCGAAGCGTGTCCATGGACACCATGATGCCCCTCCCGCGCCCGGAGTGGTGGGATCGAGGCCCCTATGATTCCCCCATGTCCGACGAGTCCACCGCCGCCGAGGAGTTCACGGTCGACGAGCTCGCCGCACGCGCGCAGATGACGGTGCGCAACGTGCGGGCGTACGCGAGCCGCGGGCTGATCGATGCGCCCCGCCTGGCCGGCCGCACGGGCTACTACAACCGCGAGCACCTGCAACGTCTCCAGCTCATCCGCCAGCTCCTGGAGCGGGGCTTCACGCTCGCGGCGATCGAACGAGCCGTCCAGAACACGCCCTCCAGCGCGGCGGGCCACACGCTCGACCTCATGACGATCCTCGACCTTCCCGAGGACGGCGGCGACGAGGTCATGTCACGGGAGGACCTCGCGGCGCTGGCCGGGGTCGAGCGGGACGACGCGCTGATCGAGTCCCTCGTCGGGCTGGGCCTGGTCGAGAAGCTCGAGGGCGACCGGGTCCGCCTCGTGGACCCCGCTGTCGTCCGGGCCGGCGCGAGCGCGGTCCTGCTGGGCCTCGCGCCCGAGACCGTCATCGCGCTGTTCCCGGTCCTGCGGTCCCACCTGCGGACCATCACCGACACCTTCGTCCGCGAGGTCGTCACCGAGCTCATCCAGCCGTTCATCGACGCGGGCCTGCCCGAGGACGACTGGCCGCGGATCATCTCGCTCGTGGAGAGCCTGCTGCCGATCGCGAGCCAGGTGACCCTGGGGATCTTCCGCAGCGAGTTCCGCCGGTCGATCGACGTCGAGATCGGCGAGCAGATCTCCGGCTTCGGCACGGATCGCGCGCACCCGTCCGAGACGCGCTGACCCCGCGCGTCGCACTGCCCCCCAGGACGCACCAACCCCGCCCGGCGCCGAGGAGGGAGGCGCCGAGCGGGGTTGCCGGTGTGCGTCAGGCAGCCATCACGCTGCGCAGACGGGCCATGAGGCCCTGGGGCTGGGACGCATGGAGCTCAGGCACCGGGCTCGCGGCCAACGACTCGCGGGCGGAGTCCTGGATGCGGCGGCCGTGGGCCGTGAGGTCGAGATCGTAGGTCGGGACGCCGGCGGAGGTCGCCAGGTAGGCCAGCTCCTTGGCGAACGCCTTGCGCAGCTCGGGGGCGTCCAGATGTGCGTCGAGCAGGGCCCGGGCGCCGGGCAGCTCGAAGGCGGTGTCGACCCATGCCTGCACGGGGACCAGCTCGGGGCTCTCGGTGCCGTCGGACAGGAGGCGCTCCAGCTGGCCGCTGAGGCGCTGGAACCAGGCCATCTGCAGCTCGAAGAGCAGCTCGGTCTCGGTCGAGAAGGCCTCCCGGGCCGGGTCGGTCGTCTCGAGCAGCTCGGTCAGGGTGATGTCACGACGGCGATCAGCGATCGCGAGCATGTCTCGCAGTGTTTCCTTGCGACGGTTGTAAGCATCCCAGGTCATGGTGTGCTCCTCTCTGTTCCGTCTGCCCGAAGGTTCCATACCGTCGGTACGTACTCTCAGTATGTTGTACCGCGCGCATTCGGCCAAACTCTCGGTATGTGATTCGGCCCACGAGGCGCGGATCACCGTAGACTGGTCGAATGCCTCCTCACGCTCGGGTCACGAAGACCGTCCTGCGGACCGCTCGCGCCAAGACCTCGCGACGCCAGGACTACTCCTCGAGCACCAAACGCGCGTTGCTCGACAACGCGACCCAGCTCTTCACCGACCACGGCTACGCCGGCACCTCCCTCGATGAGGTCGTCGCCGCCGCCCGGGTCACGAAGGGCGCGCTCTACCACCACTTCCCCAGCAAGCTCGCGCTGTTCGAGAGCGTCTTCCTGCGGGTCCAGGAGGGCACGACGGCCGACATCGAGAAGGCCCTCGCCGCCTCCAAGGACCCGTGGGAGCGGGCGCAGATCGGGCTCGAGAAGTTCCTCGAGGTCTGCCGTGAGCCGGAGTTCCGCCGCATCTGCATGCAGGAGGGACCGGTCGCGCTCGGCCACGAGCGCTGGCAGGAGGCCGAGCGGGCCGCGTCGTTCGGGATGGTGCAGCGGGTCGTCGACGACCTGCTGAGCGATCTCGGCGGGGGCGACGAGCTGGGCAACGCGTTCGCCGCGGTCTTCTACGGCGCGATCCGGTCCGCGTCGGAGTACGTCGCCGACGCCGAGGACCCGGACGCCGCGAGCGACGAGGTCCAGGCGACGATCGGTGCGCTGCTCGCAGGCCTGCGCCTGCTGCCGACGGTCGGCTGAACCGCCCCGTCCGACCTCAGCGCACCGCGACCTTGCCGGCGCCCTTCGGCACGAGCTCCAGGAAGACGTGCCCCGGGTCGATCGTGTACGGCTTGCCGTCCGCGGTCGTGAAGGTCAGCGACTCGTCGAGCCTGGGCTTGTGCCACGTGACCGTCGTGACCTCGTCGCCGTGGAAGACCCGCGCCTTGCCCTTGCCCTCGAACACCGTCTCGGGGACCGGGTTGCCGGCGGGATCGGTGTAGCCGGCGTCGCCGACCTTGCAGAACAGCACGATCATCGTGTCGGCCTTGAAGTCCTTGCCGGGCTGGGCGTGGCCGTTCGTGCGTACCCACTTCTTGCCCTTGAGGGCCCACGCCGTCGAGGTCGAGTTGGAGAACCGGACGCTGGCCCGGGTGACCCGCCTCGACGCCGGCGTCGCGGCGCTGTCGCTGGGGGCCTGGGTCGCGTCGTCCGACGAGGCCGGCGTCCACGGGAGGTAGGGGCCGTTGATCTTGGTGGCCTTGGCCTTCCGGGCGACGGTCTTGAGGTTGATCAGCCGGTTGTAGGGCCGCACCTTGAGCGGATCGCTGCTGAAGCCCGGCGACCCGGCGTCCTCGGAGAAGACCGTGATCCCGGAGCGCTTGACCTTGTTGTGGGCCCCGGTGGCTCCACCCGAGGCGACGATCTGGCCGCTCACCGGTCCGGCGATGCCGATGTCGCTGGTCCGCAGTGACCGGACGTGACCGACCTTGGCGGGGAGCGTGGAGTAGAAGAACGCCGCCAGACGGGTCAGGCCGCCCTCGACGAGCTCCTCGAGCACCAGGTCGGCCTTGTTGAGCCCGTACTGCGGGGCACCGCCCTCGGTGTTCTCGATCTTGACGACGAAGACGGGGTTGTCGGGGCTGCCGTCGCGGAGCGCCCTGCCGGTCAGCGGGGAGATCTGGACCAGCTTGGTGCTCTTGCCCTCCTTGGCGTCGGGCATCTTCGCCTCGGGCACGTCCGAGGACGACGAGCAGGCGGTCAAGGTCAGCGCCACGGAGGACACCACGGCGAGCAGGCGCAACTTCATGCCGCCAGCATGCCTCATGCGCTCAGCCGGCCGTGACGGCGTCCCGGTCGACGGTCAGGCGTTCCTGGGCTTCCGGAATCCCGCCGCCACGGCGTCCTCCTCGGTGCGGAACCACGTGTCGGCGCTCGTCCGCGCGTAGGAGGGGCTGCCCGGGGGGTGGAAGATCATCGACGACGTCTTGCCCTTGATGAGGTGCTCCGGAGACGGTGGGCCGTCGCCGGTCGCGGGCAGCCGGGCCGGTACGGCCTCGGGCTCGGGCTCGGGCTCCGGCTCGGGCTCGGGTCCTGCCTCCGGCGCGACCGGGCGTGGCACCGGGAACGCCGCGGCCTCCAGGGTCTCGGCGCGCGAGCGGAGGGCCAGCTCCCGGGCAAGCCAGCCCAGGACGAAGCCCAGGATCGCCGTCACGGCGAGCCACGCGACGATCTCGCCGACGGTGTAGGTGGACATGCCTCAGCCTCCCAGGACGATCAGGTCGACGCGCCGGTACTGCTCGGCGCTCGGATGGGCGGTGGCGGACGGGTCGGAGCCGTAGGTGCGCGTCGTGACGCGTGTGCGCTCGACTCCCCGACCGACCAGATATGCCTTGACCGCGGCGGCCCGGCGCCGGCCCAGCCGCTCCCCCGACCTCGGGTCGCGCGGACCCACGTGGCCGCCCGCCTCGACCCTGACCCCCGGGTGGCGGTCGAGGACGCCGGCGACGGCGTCGAGCTGCTGCTGGTCGGCGTACGACAGCACGTCGCTGCCCGGCTCGAAGACCAGTCCCGTCGCGTTGAGGATCCTGGCGTCCACCTCGCCGAGCGTCCCGGGGTCGACGCGGATCCCGTCGTCGACCTCCAGATCGGTCAGCGTCCGCTCGACGAGCGCGACGACGGCGTCTCGCCCGGCCGGGCTCTCGATCGTCCCGTCGAGCCGCAGCACGCCGTCACCCTCCACCCGGATCGTGAGGCCCTTGACGCCGACGACGTCGTCGAAGGCGTTGGCGACCTGCTTCGTCCAGACGTCCGTGCGGATCGAGTCGTCGACCGTCAGGTCCCCGCGGATCGTGCCGAACGCGGCCGCGGCGGCCGCCCGGATGCGCGCCTGGGCGTCGGCGTCGGGGACCACGCCACTGATCCGCGCACCGCCGGACGTACGCACGAGGTGCAGGCGCGCGGCCGAGGCGTCGACGGTCGCGGCACCGGCCGGCCGGTCACCCGTTCCCGACTCCACCGCCGTCCGGCGGACCCCCGTGATGCCGGCCACGATCGCCCGGGCCTCCTCGCGGTCGGCGCGACTGCCGCCGCTGAGCTCGGCCTCCCGCCCGACGAAGTCGACCGACACGCCGTCCAGACCCGCGTCGGCGAGCCGGGACTCGGCGGTCGACCGGAGGTCGTCGGCGACGGCTCGCGAGCCGCCGACCGCTCCGAGACCGATCACGACGACGAGAGCGGCGACCGTCAGCAGGACCCACGTCTTCAGCCCCGAGTCTGACACTCCAGCTCCCTCCGAGGACGTCGTGACGAACCCTCAGGGTAACGGCTCGCACCTGGCCCGCCGACGGCGACAAGCGCATGTCCGAGGTGGCTGGGACGATGGACCGATGGATGGAGCGATCGACCGTTTCGCCCCCGCGACGCGGGAGTGGTTCACCGAGTCCTTCGACGCCCCGACGCCCGCCCAGGAGGGCGCCTGGGACGGCGTGGAGGGCGATGAGCACGTGCTCGTGGTCGCCCCGACCGGCTCGGGCAAGACACTCGCGGCCTTCCTGTCCGCGATCGACCGGCTGATGCACGCCGGCGAGTCCGAGGGCACCCGCGTGCTCTACATCTCGCCCCTCAAGGCCCTCGCCGTCGACGTCGAGCGCAACCTGCGCTCCCCCCTGGTCGGGATCACCCAGGCGGCGGCCCGCCG
>NZ_JAOPXQ010000169.1 GCF_025965075.1 Aeromicrobium sp. | reverse complement strand
AGTGGCTCTACCACCACTCCCAGCGGGGGGACGTCGTCAAGTACGTCAACAGCCCCCGCAAGCTCGAGGACCGCAACGGCTGGACCGACTGGAACGTCCCGTGGCGCACGTGGCTCAAGGGCTCGGCCCTCGAGGCCCCGGCCACGTCCGACAACGCCTGAGAGAGGCGCTGGGCCGCCCTGCTGGCCGCCCCGCCGACCCGGCGCGGCGGATCTGCCTCCGTGTGGGGCCTCATCCGGGCCTGAGACGGTCGAGGATCCACCGCCCACCCTGCGCCGGGGCCGGACACGACGAGGCCCCGCCAGCTGGTGCTGACGGGGCCTCGTGCGGTGCGGTGGACGGTCAGTGGACCCGGGGGACACCCGTCTCCGACACGCCCTGGAACTCGTCGCCCAGCTCGACGGGGTGACCGTCGTGCTCGCCGAGGTGCTCCGCGGCATGGTGGACGTCGTCGACCGTGGGCTTGTCGAGCGCATCGCGGTAATAGAACGCGCGCGCCTTGGCCTGCAGCCTGGCCTTGCGGCCGTGGGGGGCCGCGACGCCGTTGCCGTCGGTCTCGGCCAGAGCCTCGAGTGCCGGGGTCCGGTCGTGCGCCGTCAGCGTGTACTGCGTGCCGATGGGCAGCGGAGCGTGGCGCTCGGAGAACCCGCCGTCAGGCGTGCGCTCGATGACTCCGGTCTCGTAGCCGTGCAGGATGCGGTTGGCATCAGCACGCTGCAGCCCGATGCAGATCCGCTTCGTGACCATGAACGCGATGACCGGGAAGACGAACAGCCCGATGCGCAGCACCCACGTGATGGCGTAGATGTCCATGTGGAACTTGGTCGCGATGATGTCGTTGCCGCCACCGATCCACAGCACGGCGTACGCCGTCATGCCGGCGACACCCAGGGCCGTACGGACCGGGGCGTTGCGCGGACGCTCGAGCAGGTGGTGGTCCCGGTCGTCGCCGGTGATCCACTTCTCGAGGAACGGCCAGGCGCCGAGGACGACGAACAGGCCGGTCAGGGCTCCGACGGCGGGGATGAAGACGTTCATGCTCCACGTGTAGTTGAAGAGCGTGAACTCCCAGCCGGGCATGAGGCGGACAGCTCCCTCGGAGAAGCCCATGTACCAGTCAGGCTGCGAGCCGGCGGTGACCTCGGAGGGGTTGTACGGGCCGTAGGCCCAGATCGGGTTGATCTGCAGCAGCGCACCCATGAGGGCCGTGAAGCCGAAGACGACGAAGAAGAATCCGCCGGCCTTGGCTGCGTAGACCGGGAGCATCGGGTAGCCGACGACGTTGTTCTCGGTGCGTCCGGGTCCAGGCCACTGCGTGTGCTTGTGGTAGATCAGCAGCAGCATGTGGGCGCCGATGAGCCCCAGCAGCAGCGCCGGGATCAGCAGGATGTGCGCCATGTAGAGGCGCGGGATGATGATGTCGCCGGGGAACTCCCCACCGAAGATGAAGAACTCCAGGTACGAGCCGACGAGCGGGATCGACCGCAGCAGGCCGTCGACGAAGCGGAGGCCGGTGCCCGACAGCAGGTCATCGGGGAGCGAGTAGCCCGCGAAGCCCTCGATGAGGCCCAGCGACAGCAGGCCCACACCGATCAGCCAGTTGATCTCACGCGGCTTGCGGTACGCGCCGGTGAAGAACACGCGCAGCATGTGGACCAGCATCGCGGCGATGAACAGCGCGGCTGCCCAGTGGTGGATCTGGCGGATCAGCAGACCACCGCGGATGTCGAACGAGATGTCGAGCGTCGACTTGTACGCACTGGACATCTCGAGGCCGTTGAACGGCGCGTAGGAGCCGTGGTAGTGGACCTCGGTCATGCTGGGCTGGAACCACAGGGTCAGGAAGACGCCGGTCAGCAGCAGGACGACGAAGCTCCACAGCGCGATCTCGCCGAGCATGAACGACCAGTGCTCGGGAAAGACCTTGCGCAGGTTCTTCTTCGCGACACCGGCCAGGCCGAGCCGGTCATCGAGCCAACCGACGGGACCGGCGGCCTTCTTGCCGAACCCGGTCTCCTCGACTGGGGTGTACTCCTCGGTCGTGCTCATGACTTGTTGTCCAGCTTCTTCTGGTCTCGCGCGAGCTCAGGATAGCTCGGTGCGACGATCTCGGGGAAGTCACTCATGGCGATCAGGTATCCCTCCTCGTCCAGGCCGAGCGGGAGCTGCGGCAGGGGACGGTGAGCGGGGCCGAAGACGACCTTGCCGTTGTCGGCCAGGTCGAACGTCGACTGGTGGCACGGGCAGAGCACGTGGTGGGTCTGCTGCTCGTACAGGCTGATGGGGCAGCCGACGTGCGTGCAGATCTTGGAGTAGCAGAGGATGCCGTCGATGCCCCAGTTCTCGCGGCCCTTCGACGCCTGGACGTCCTCGGGACGCATCCGGACGACGATGATCGCGGCCTTGCTCTTGGCCTGCAGGAGCGCGGTGCCCTCAAGCAGCCGCTCGCCGTCGGCGTCCGTCTCGTAGACGATCGCGGGCTCGCCGTTGACGAGCTGACCGACCTGGAGGTCGGACGGCTTGATCGGCGTGCCGGTCACGTCGTTGACCAGGCGCATGCCCTTCTTCCAGACCGTGTTGCGCTGGTTGTTGGGGAGCGGGCCGAGGTCGCGCAGCAGGACGATCGTCGGCAGCGCCAGGGCGCCCATCGCGCCGAAGAGGCTGTTGCGGATCATCGGGCGCCGGCCGAAGCCGGACTCGCTGATGCCCGCGTTGATGTCGCTCATGACCGCGGCGCGGTCCTCGTCCGACGAGCGCGACGGGTGGCGCATCTCGACCATCTCGTGATCGCCCATGAGCTTCTTGGCCCACTGGATGATCCCGACGCCCATGAGCAGCAGGGCCAGGCCGAGGGTCGTGCCGAACGTGAAGTTCTGCGCCGACCAGCCGAGGAACGTCTGGTCAGCGTCGATCAGGAAGTACGCGAAGCAGAACGCCAGGAGCAGCAGCGCGGCGATGCGGAACATCCACGCAATCTGGCGCTCGGTGCGCCGGGACTGCGACTCGTCGACGTCCTGGGGCCGGTACTGGTGCTCCGCGAGGCCCGGGTCGCCGATCGGCTCGGTGTCGTGGACCGTGTCGAGCTCGTCGCTCATTTCTTCTTCACCCTCGCTCCGTGTGCTCCGATCCAGATGGCCGCGATGACGAGGCCACCGATCCCGATGATCCAGGTGAACAGTCCGTCCACCACGGGACCGAGGCCGCCGCCGGCGAGTCCGCCGTAGTTGGGCTGCGACTGGACCTGCTTGACGTACGCGATGATGTTGCGCTTGTCCTCAGGCGTGATGACGTCGTCGGAGAAGACCGGCATCTGCTGCGGGCCGGTGATCATGGCCTCGGCGATGTGCTTGGCGCTGACGCCCTTGAGCGTCGGGGCGTACTTGCCGCCGGGCATCGCACCGCCGGCGCCGACCGAGTTGTGGCACGCGGTGCAGTTGCTGCGGAACAGCTCGCCACCCTCGCGGACGTCCTCCTCGTTGGCCTTGTCGATGTCGGTGTACTCACCGTCCGGCACGGCCGGCCCGGGGGACAGCGACGCGACGTAGGCCGCCAGCTGGCGGGTCTCCTCGTCGGTGTAGACGGGGGCCTTGCGCGGGGCCTGCGGGGCGGTCTGGGCCATCGGCATGCGCCCGGTCCCGACCTGGAAGTCCACCGCTGCGGCCCCGACACCGACCAGCGTGGGGCCGTAGTTGCCGCCGCGCTTGGTCTCGATGCCGGTCGCGTTCGTGCCGTGGCAGCTCGCGCAGCCGACGAGGAAGAGCTTGCGCCCCGCCTCGACATCATTGCTGGTGGCTTCCGCCGCAGTGGCCGGCTTCGGCGCGAACGCCGAGTAGAGGCCTCCCGCGACGACGAGCCCCAGCAGGAGCACGACAAATCCGGCGAGTGGATGCCGGCGTCTCGTGGACAGTTTCCGCACCGAGAACCTCATTCCTGGAAGTAAATTCAGCGTACCTGTGTGTCGGACGCTGGGCTGAGTGAAAGTTGGGGCTAGCGGAGGAGGTAGATCGTGGCGAACAGCCCGACCCACACGATGTCCACGAAGTGCCAGTAGTACGACACGACGATGGCGGAGATCGCTTGCTCATGGGTGAACTTGCGGGCCGCGAACGTACGTCCGATCACCAGCAGGAATGCGACCAGACCACCGATGACGTGCAGGCCGTGGAAGCCGGTCGCGAGGTAGAAGAGGCTGCCGTAGGGCGAGCCGGCGATCGTGACGTTCTCGTGGACCAGCTCGGCGTACTCGGTGGCCTGGCCGCCGATGAAGATCGCGCCCATGAAGTACGTGAGGATGAACCACTCACGCATGCCCCACTCGCTGATCTGGAACAGGCGGCCCGTGCGGCCCGCCTTGCCTCGCTCGGCGGCGAACACGCCGAACTGGCAGGTCACCGAGGACAGCACGAGGATCGTCGTGTTGGCCGTCGCGAAGGGGATGTTGAGCTTGTCGGTCTCCGTCGCCCACAGCTCCGGCGAGATGTTCCGGATCGTGAAGTACGCGGCGAAGAGGCCGGCAAAGAACATGAGCTCGCTGGAGAGCCACACGATGGTCCCCACCGTCACCATCGACGGTCGGCCTTCTTGGCCATGGAGTCGGGAAGCAGGAATCACGGATGTAGTCGCCACGCGATCATTATGTACGATCGACTCGTGAGTGAGCACAAGCCCCTACGTGTCCTGGTCTACAGCGACGATCGAGACGTCCGAGCCGCTGTGATCTCAGCACTCGGGACTCGTCCTCACCCCGACCTGCCGAGCTTCGAGTACGTCGAGACGGCGACCGAGCCGGTCGTCTTCCAGCACCTCGACTCCGGCGACATCGACCTCGTGATCCTCGACGGGGAGTCCGTGCCCGCCGGTGGCCTGGGCATCGCCCGCCAGGTCAAGGACGAGATCTACCAGGCTCCGCCGGTGCTCGTGATCACCGGACGTCCCCAGGACGCGTGGCTCGCGACGTGGTCCCGCGCCGAGGCGGCCGTCTCGCACCCGATCGAGCCGATCCGTCTCGCCGAGGTCGTCGTCGACCTGGCCCGCGGCGTGCTCCAGCCCGGCTGAGGGCGACCGACATGCCACAGACGTGGCCCGACGTGCTGACGGCACTCGTGGCCGGTCAGGACCTCGACGCCTCCACGACGGTCTGGGCGATGGACCAGATCCTGGCCGGTGAGACGACCGACTCGCAGATCGCCGGCTTCGCGGTCGCGCTGCGCGCCAAGGGCGAGACGGCCGAGGAGCTGCGCGGCCTCGCCGACGCGATGCTCGCCCGCGCGACCCGGCTGGACATCCCGGGACGATTCGTCGACATCGTCGGCACGGGCGGGGACCGCTCCCGCACGGTCAACATCTCCTCGATGTCCGCCGTCGTCGCCGCCGGCAGTGGTGTCGGCGTCGTCAAGCACGGCAACCGGGCGGCGTCCAGCGCCAGCGGCACCGCGGACGTGTTCGAGGTCCTCGGCATCCGGCTGGACGTCCCGGCCGCCCGCATCCCCGACGTGTTCGCGCGCAGCGGCATCACGTTCTGCTTCGCCCCGGTGTTCCACCCGTCGTTCCGTCACACCGCCGTGCCGCGTCGCGAGCTCGGCATCGCGACCCCGTTCAACTTCCTGGGCCCGCTCACCAACCCGGCCCAGCCCGCAGCGTCCGCGATCGGTTGCGCGGACGTCCGGATGGCGCCCCTGATGGCCGAGGTGCTCGCCACCCGGGGCCACGACGCCTTCGTGTTCCGTGGTGAGGACGGGCTCGACGAGATCACGATCACCACGACGACCCGCGTGTGGGAGGTGACCGGCGGCGAGGTCGTGGAGACCGTCCTCGACCCCACCGAGCTGGGATTCGAGCTCGCACCCCCGGCCAGCCTCGCGGGCGCCGACCCGACGTTCAACGCCGACGTCTTCCGCCGCGTCGTCGGCGGCGAGGTCTCCCCGGTGCGCGATGCCGTGCTGCTCAACGCGGGGGCGGCGATCGCGGCCCACGCGGCGGCGGGCGGGCCGTTGGTCGAACGTCTGGCCGCGGGCGTCGAGCGTGCCCGGGCCTCGATCGACTCCGGCGCGGCCGCCGAGACCCTCGCGAAGTGGGCGGCGGCGACGCAGGAGCTGGCTGGTCGCTGACCCGCGGGACCTACAGGCCGATGCTGAACGCGTCCTCGAGGTCGTGCTGGCTGTAGGCCCGGTAGGCGATCTGGGTCTGCGTCGACAACACCCCGTCGACCTTGTTGAGCTGATCGGCGACGACCGACGAGACGTCGTCGATCTCGCGGACCCGCACCATCGCCACCAGGTCGAGCTCGCCGGTCACGGAGTAGACCTCGCTGACGCCGTCGATCGCGGCGATCTGCTCGGCGATCTCGGAGAGGCGCGCGACCTCGGCCTGGATGAAGACGATGGCGGTGATCATGCGCCCAGCCTAGCCACGACCCGTCGACCGAGGCGCTAACCAGGCTGCTGCAGGAGCTGCCAGGACGAGCTCGCCTCCTCGAACGGCGTGAGGTGGCGTGCCGCACCCTCGAGCGGCGCGTGCCACGACCCCCTGACCATCCGCAGACCCGGCGAGTCGAGCCACCGCAGGAGGGTCTCGGTCTCCTCGGCGGTTGCCGCCGGGATCGGCCCGAACCCGCCCACGACCGTCTCGGCCGTCGCCAGCAGCGCGTCGACCCACCCGGTCGGATGGGTGCCGCGTGGGAGCACCCCGGCCGCGGCGAGCCGGCCGTGGCGGATCACGTGGATCTCCCAGCCCTGCGGGTGCGGGATCGCCGCGACGAGCTCCTCGGCGCCGGTCAGCTCACGCAGCCGCTGCGTCCGCACGACAGCGCGCAGGAAACCCGTCAGCCGGTCCCGCCACATCGCGGCGTCCTCGAAGCGCTCGGCTCGGGCGAGGTCGAGCATGTGCTGGCGGACGGCGGTCACGAGCTCCTGCGGGTCGCCGGTCATCGCGCGGCGGACGCGCTGGACCTCCGCGGCGTACTCCTCGACATCGGCCGAGCCGTCGCAGGGCGACAGGCAGTGCCCCATCTCGGCGAGCGCGCAGGCCGTCCGCTTCGAGCGCAGCACGAGACGCGGCGTGCACTGGCGGATCTTGTAGGAGTCGTGCAGCGCCGTCAGCGCCCCCTCGGCGGCCGAGCGACCCCGGAACGGCCCGATGTAGTCGGCCTCGTCGTCCAGGATCGTCCGGACGATCGACAACCGGGGCCAGGGTTCCCGGGTCAGCTTGAGCCACGTCAGGCGCTCGGGGAACCGGGAGCGTCGGTTGTAGGGCGGTCGGTGCCGGCCGATCAGCCGCAGCTCGCGGACCTGCGCCTCGAGGGCCGTCGCGCACACGATCCCCTCGATGCGCTGGGCCAGCATGACCATCTCGCCCATGCGGGTGCGGGTCTCGGCCTTGGTGAAGTAGGAACGGGTGCGCGTTCGGAGGTTGCGTGACGTGCCGACGTAGAGGATGTCGTCGTTGGCGTCGCGGAAGAGGTATACGCCGGGCGCCTCGGGCAGGTGCTCGGCGAGGTGGCGCTTGCGGCGCTGCTCAGGCTTGACCTTGGAGGTGTAGGTCGACACCTCCTCGAGCGTCGTGACGCCGAACGGCCCCAGTCGCTCGAACAGTGCGTGCAGCACGTCGACCGTCGCCCGCGCGTCCGACAGGGCCCGGTGGTTGGGCGTCGAGGTCGCGCCGAATGCCGCGGCGAGCGTCGACAGCTTGCAGTTGGGCACCTCCTCGCGGCTCAGCACCCGGCGGGCCAGTACCGCGGTGTCCAGCGTCTCGAAGCCGGGCCACGGGATCCCGAGCTCCCGGCTGAAGTGCTTGAGGAAGCCCACGTCGAACGGGGCGTTGTGCGCCACGAGGACCGTGCCGCGGGCGAACTCCAGGAAGCTGGGCAGGACCTCCGCGATGCGGGGCGCCCCGATGACCATCTGGTTGGTGATCCCGGTCAGGACCGTGATGTAGGCCGGGATCAGCTCGTCGGGGTTGACGAGGGTCTGGAACTCGCCCAGCACCTCGCCGCCGCGGACCTTGACGGCGCCGAACTCGGTGATCCGCGAACCCTTGGCCGCCGAGCCGCCCGTGGTCTCGAGGTCGACCACGCAGAAGGTCACGTCGGACAGCGGGCGGCCGAGCTCGTCGAACGATCCTTGCACTGCTTGCACCCGGCACACGGTAGGCGGCGGCACCGACAGACCGGGGGAGCCGCGCGGCACCTGCTGCGGTCCCCGGCGTTTTTGTCGGACGGGACTCCTAGCGTGGTCGACGTCCCCGAACGACGGGGTCAGGATCCGCCCCAGGAGGTGCCGGAAATGCACGAGTCACACGAACCCACGGACTCGGTGGTCGTCGACTGCGACCGCTGCCTCGTCCGCAGCCCCAGCGCCTGCGGCGACTGCGTCGTCACCTTCCTGCTGGGCGCGCCGCCAGCGGGCATCGAGATCGACGCCGAGGAGATGGCGGCGCTCAGCGTCCTGTCGGACGCCGGGCTGACGCCGCCGCTGCGTCTCGTGACTCCTGTCACGGGCCCCGAGACACAGGCGGTCTGACCGGCCCGTCGAAGTTGATCTGTTCCCCAGAGCACGTATAGTCGGTCCTCGTGCGTCCGGATCACGGCGGCCCTCCAGGTCGGCGTCGGGCGCACCGTCGAGTCGTCACAGTCATGGGGAAGATGTCTGGGACGAACCGGGGACCCAAGTAACTGGGGTGAATCGGACCGCGTTCGCGTGGACCGTAGGGCAATCCGAGGCCCGAATCCGTCAGCTCACCCGGTAGACGTCGAGGATGTAGGAGTTCTGCGTGCGCATGTCACGTTCTTCGGCGCGCCGCGGCATCATTGCCGCTGCTGCCATCGCCCTCACGGGCGCACTGTTCACCATTCCGTCGGCCCAGGCCGCGCCGGACGTCACGAAGAAGGACGTCGAGCGGGCCTTCCACGAGGCGGAGACGATCAACGAGCAGGTCAACGCCATCGGCGTGCGGGTCAAGCAGACCCAGGCCGAGATCGACGACATCTCCGCCGACATCGAGCACGACCTGGTCGCCTACAACGCGCAGAAGGACGAGCTCAGCGGCGCCATCGTGCAGCAGCAGATGGACGCCCCGCTCGGCCCGACGGCCAACCTGCTCGGCAGCAGCAACCCCGAGGAGTTCCTCGACGGCCTCGGCGCCGTCCAGGCCCTCAACAGCACGCGGGCCGACGCGCTCGCGCAGTTCGCCGACAGCAGCACCGCGCTGAAGAACCGCCGCGCCCAGCTGCAGGATCGTCGCAACGAGCTGGCCGCCGCCAAGAAGGATGCCGACGCCAAGCGGGCCAAGATCCAGCGGAAGTACCAGGACGCCAAGGCCGAGCTCGCTCGCCTCGACGCCGCCGATCGGGCCTCGCTCAACAGCAGCGAGACCAAGCTGGACTTCAACCCCTCGGCTGCGGGCCGGGCCAAGGCGGCCGTGGCATTCGCGCTCGCCCAGCTGGGTGAGCCGTACGTCTACGGCGGCGCGGGCCCCAACAGCTGGGACTGCTCGGGCCTCATGATGAAGGCCTGGGCGGCCGCCGGGGTCACGATCCCGCGTGTCGTCGGCCCGCAGATGTCGGCCGGCAAGCGGATCCCGCTCAGCCAGGTGCAGCCCGGCGACCTCGTCGCGTACGGCGACATGTCCCACATCGGCATGGTCCTCGGCAACGGCAAGGTCGTCCATGCGCCGCGCCCCGGCAAGAGCGTCGAGATCACCAGCATGAGCGGCTTCAGCGTCGCAGCGCGGGTTGGCTGACACCAGTCGTCGACCGTCGCCCAACGTGGCGGCGGTCCTCGTGCTGGCGCTGCTCGCCGGCGTCCTGCTGCTCTGGCAGCGACCGTGGGAGTCCTCCGACGGTGACGTGGCCTCCGCCGAGCTGCCCTCGGACGTCTCGTCCCGGCTGACCGGCCAGCTCCGGTCGCTGGCAGCGGCGGACTCCCAGAAGGATTTCGTCGCCGCGGCCGGTGACCTGCCCGACGCCACCCGGTTCGGGCGGCGCACCTGGTCGTCGCTGATCGCGCTCGGCGCGACCAATCTGGACCTCCGCTACGTCAGCGGGGGAGAGGTCGCGGACCGCGCCGACGGCTCGGCGGAGGCCGTCGTCGACGTGGCCTGGCGTGCCGGCCAGGAGTCGGGGCTCGGCGCCACCGCCCTGCACCGGTCCACCGTGGCCCTGCGGATCGCCCCGGAGGCGGACGGTGGGCTGTCGATCGTCGACGCGGCGTCGCGCAAGGGTCCGCTGCCCCTCTGGCTCGCCGGCCGGGTCGACGTCGAGCGTGGCCGCGGCACGGTCGTGGTGTCGGTCGACGGGGGGGACGGGAGCTTCCCGCTCGTGTCGATGGGCGAGGTGGCTCGCGACGCGGTCACCCAGGTGGTCCCGAAGGCCGCCGGCGAGATCACGGTGGTCATGCCGCACACCCAGGAGCAGGCCGCGATGCTGCTCGGCCAGGAGAGCGACACCGTCGCCCCGATCGCCGCCGTCGCGACCCGGCTCGACGACAGCGCCTCGGCGCGTGCCCGTGACGTCGTCGTGCTCAACCCCCGGGTGTTCACGACGATGGACCAGCGGGCTGCCCAGGTCGTGCTGACCCACGAGGCGACCCACCTGCTGACCGGCGCGGTCGGCACCCGCGCCGCGACGTGGGTCGTCGAGGGCTTCGCCGACTTCGTGGCCCTGCACGACGACACCGAGCCGCTGTCGGTCAGCGCCGGGCAGGTCCTGACCCAGGTCCGGGACGGTCGGGTCCCCAAGCAGCTGCCCGACGCCGAGCAGTTCTCCTCCGCGGGCCGTGGGCTCGGCGCGGTCTACGAGTCGACCTGGATGATCTTCCGGATGCTCGGTGAGCGTTATCCCGACAGCAGCATCGTCGAGCTCTACCGCGCGGTGCTGGCCGGCCGGCCGGTCGCCCGCGCGCTCGACGCGTCGATGGGCCTGAGCGAGAAGCAGCTCACCGCCCAGTGGCGCCGCTACCTGACGAAGAGTGCCTCGACGGTGTCGTGAAGATCGCGCAGCACCGCGGTGCGCTTGACCTTGAACGACGGTGTCAGGTAGCCATTCTCCTCGGTCCAGTCCTCCTTGAGGATCTGGAACTTGCGGATCGACTCGGCCTGCGACACCTGTGAGTTGGCGTCGTCGATCGCCTTCTGCACCTCGGCCGTGAGCTCGGGGTCGTCGAAGCCGCCGGTCCAGGCCTCCTCGTCGATCGTGACGAGCGCAGCCACGAACGGCTTGCCGTCGCCGACGACGAGGCACTGGCTGACGTAGGGGCTGGCGCGCACCCGGTCCTCGAGCATCGCGGGGGCGACGTTCTTGCCGCCGGCCGTCACGATGATCTCCTTCTTGCGGCCGGTGACGCGCACGTAGCCGTCGTCGTCGACCTCGCCGAGGTCACCCGTCGCGAACCAGCCGTCGGTGTCGATCGCCTCGGCGGTCGCGTCGTCGTTGTGCCAGTAGCCGTGGAAGACCTGGGGGCCGCGGAAGCACAGCTCGCCGTCGTCGGCGACCCGCACCTCGGTGCCGGGCAGCGGCTTGCCGACCGTGCCGACGCGCTGGTCGTCCGGCGTGTTGACGCACAGGGCGGCGGTCGTCTCGGTCAGGCCGTAGCCCTCGAGGACCGTGACCCCGATGCCGCGGTAGAAGTGGGCGAGCCGGTCGCCGAGGGGCGCGCCGCCGGAGATGGCCCACTCGGCGTGACCGCCGAGCGCGGCACGGAGCTTGCCGTAGACGAGCTTGTCGAACACTCCGTGGCGGGCACGGAGCGCGAGGCCCGGCTTGCCGGTGTCGAGGGCGCGGCTGTACGCGATCGCGGTCTGCGCGGCCCGGTCGAAGATCTTGCCCTTGCCGTCCGCGTACGCCTTGCTGCTCGCGGTGTTGAAGACCTTCTCGAACACGCGGGGGACGGCGAGCACGAACGTCGGCTGGAACGTCCCGAGGTGCGTCACGAGATCCTTGACGTCCGCGGTGTGGCCGAGCCTGGCGCCCGAGCGGATCGCGCCGACCTGGATGATCCGGGCGAAGACGTGGGCCAGCGGCAGGAACAACAGCGTCGAGGCGTTCTCCCGGCCGAACAGCTCGGGAAGGCGCTCGGTCGCGGCCTCCAGCTCGTAGCGGAAGCAGCCGTGGGTGAGCCGACAGCCCTTGGGGCGTCCCGTCGTGCCCGACGTGTAGATCAAGGTGGCCAGGGTGTCGCTCGTGAGGCCCGCGCGCCGGGCCTCGAGGTCGTCGTCGGAGACGGCCGAGCCGAGTCCGCGGATCTCGTCGAGCCCGCCGGCGTCGAGGGTCCAGACATGCTTCAGGTCGGGGGCCTCGCCACGCGACTCCTCCACGTGGCCGAGGTGGCCGTCGTTCTCGACGATCGCCGCGACGGCGCCGGAGTCCGAGAGGATCCAGCCGATCTGCGCCGCGGACGAGGTCTCGTAGATCGGGACGGTCGCCGCGCCGGTCCACCAGATGGCGTAGTCGGCGACGGTCCACTCGTAGCGGGTCTTGGACAGCAGCGCGACCCGGTCACCGGCGGCGACGCCGGCGGCGAGGAGGCCCTTGGCCACCGTGACGACGTCCCGGTGGAACTCGCCGAGGGTGACATCGGTCCAGGAGTCGCCGTCCATGCGGGCCAGCGCGACATCGTCCGCGTGGTCGGCCAGTCGGTCGAGGATGTCTTCGCTGAGGTTGCCCAGGTCGGGCGTACGAGGCTGCGTCACACACGGCAGGCTACCGGTGCAGAACGCCCTGTCGCGTGCGCGGGTCGCCGGTTCGCGGGGAGTCGGGCGTCACCCGTCCGGGCGGAGTGCCCGGGCGTGCCGGTGGGACCCGTGCCACTAGCATGGGGTGACACCACCGAGCGGATGAGGAGGGCTGATGGCGAGGACCACGAGTGACATCGTCATCGACGCTCCGGCCGACAGGATCATGGGCGTTATCGCGGACTTCTCGTCCTACCCCGTGTGGGCGACCGGCGTGAAGACGGCCGACATCGTCACGACGACCGCCGACGGCCGCGCCGAGCAGGTGCACTTCGTGCTGGACGCCACGCCGATCCGGGACGAGTACGACCTCGGCTACGTGTGGGACGGCGACCGCACCGTCTCGTGGAGCCTGGCCGCGCCCGGCTCGATGCTGACCTCGATGGACGGCGCGTACGTCCTGGACCCGGTCGACGGTGACCGGACGCGGGTGACCTACCAGCTGGCGGTCGACGTCTCCGTCCCGCTGCTCGGGATGCTGAAGCGCAAGGCCGAGAAGGTCATCATCGACACCGCCCTCAAGGGGTTGAAGAAACAGGTCGAGTCCCAGTGACCGGACCTGACTCGGCCGCCGCCGGTGCGTTCCCGCCGGGATCGGCCGACGCGGAGCCCGTCGGCTCGGTCGCCGAGGAGGCCTTCAAGCTGTTCCGGGCCGTGACGACCTCCTCGGCGGTGCCCGGTGACGACCCGACCCACGTGTGCGCCGAAGCCTGGTGCCCCGCGTGCCGCGTGGTGGGTCTCGTGCGCGACCACCCGGAGGCGATCGCCTCGGTGACCCATTCGGCAGCCCAGCTGGCCCGGTCCCTCAGGGACCTGGTCGACACAGCCCTCGCCCCGCAGGAGAAGCAGTGACCCTCGCCATCGGCGTCGACATCGGCGGCACCAAGATCGCGGCAGGCCTCGTGTCCGAGGCCGGCGAGATCGTCGAGTCCTCGGAGGAGCCCACCCCCGACGACGCGACCAAGATCCCGGCCATCGTGGCCGACCTGGTCGGGCGGCTGACGGGCGACGAGAAGCCCGTCGGCGTCGGCATCGGCGCCGCCGGGTTCGTCGGCGAGGACCGGGCGACGGTCCGCTTCGCGCCCAACATCGCGTGGGCGGAGGAGCCGCTCGCCGAGCACGTGCGTGCCCTCGTCGACCTGCCGATCGTGGTCGAGAACGACGCCAATGCCGCGGCCTGGGGCGAGTTCCGCTTCGGCGCCGGTGAGGACACCGACGACCTGCTGCTGATCACGCTCGGCACCGGCATCGGTGGCGGCATCGTCCACCGGGGGCAGCTGTTCCGCGGGGGCTTCGGCGTCGCGGCCGAGATCGGACACATGCGCGTCGTGCCCGACGGGCTCCTGTGTGGCTGCGGCCAGCACGGCTGCTACGAGCAGTACGGCAGCGGGAGTGCGCTGGTGCGGGCCGCCCGGGAGCGGGTCGCCAACCAGGACCCCGCGGCGAGCGCGATCGCGCGGCTCGCCGACGGCGACCCGGGACGCATCACGGGTCCCGCCCTGACCCAGCTGGCGCGTGAGGGTGACCCCCTGGCCGTCGACCTGCTGATCGACCTCGGCCGGTGGGTCGGAGAAGGGGCTGCCGTGCTCGCCACGATCCTCGACCCCAGCGTCATCGCGATCGGTGGTGGCGTCGCTGCCGCCGGTGACCTGCTGCTGACCTCGGTCGTGGAGGCCTTCGAGTCGCACCTGCCGGCCCGGGCGCACCGCCCGGAGGCCTCGCTGCGGCTCGCGGCCCTCGGCAACTCCGCCGGCATCATCGGCGCTGCCGACCTCGCCCGAGTAGAGCCGGTCTGATGGCGGACAAGCTCGCGGTCGGCATCGACATCGGCGGCACCAAGATCGCCGCCGGCGTCGTCGACGAGGACGGCCACATCCTGGCACGGCTCAAGCGGGAGACGCCCACGACCGAGCCGCTCGAGGTCATCGACGCGATCGCCGACATCACCGAGGAGTTCCGCCGGGAGCACCACATCCGGGCCATCGGGGTCGGCGCGGCCGGCTTCGTCGACGCGACGCAGTCGACCGTCCTGTTCGCCCCGCACCTGGCCTGGCGGCACGAGCCGCTGCGTGACTCGGTCGCCCGCCGCACGGGCCTGCCCGTGCTGGTCGACAACGATGCCAACGCGGCCGGCTGGGCCGAGTGGCGCTTCGGCGCGGCCCAGAACGAGGCCGACCTGGTCCTCATCACCCTCGGCACCGGCATCGGCGGCGCGATCGTGATCGACGGTCAGCCGTACCGCGGTCAGTTCGGCATCGCCGGCGAGTTCGGCCACATGCAGGTCGTGCCGGGCGGCAACCAGTGCGAGTGCGGCAACCGCGGCTGCTGGGAGCAGTACGCCAGCGGGCGCGTGCTGACCCGGCGCGCCCGGGCGGCCGCGACGGACGGCACCGACTTCGGCAAGCGCCTGCTGGCCGAGGCCGGCGACGCCGTCGACCGCATCGAGGGCCACCTCGTGACCAAGCACGCCAAGGCCGGCGACGCCGAGGCCGTCGAGTGGATCGCCGACGTCGGCGACTGGCTGGGCGTGGGCATCGCCAACCTCGCCGCGGCGCTCGACCCGGGCATGTTCGTGATCGGTGGCGGCGTCAGCGACGCCGACCAGCTCCTGATCGGTCCCGCACGGGCGGCGTTCTCACGCACCCTGACCGGGCGCGGCTTCCGCGCCGAGGCGCGGATCGTCCGGGCTCACCTGGGTCCGGAGGCCGGCCTGATCGGTGCGGCGGACATGGCCAGGCTCACAGCACGGCGCCGTCGTCCGGCCAATCCCTCCGCCCGGGCCCGTGTTCGGGCAGCTGCAAGAAAAGGTATATCGCCGAAGCCACGAAGATGAGCACGGCGCCGGCGAGGATCGACCGGTCGAGGAACACGTGCACCACCGTGGCCAGCACCAGGGCCAGCGGGGCGCAGACCAGGCCGATCCAGGCGAGCAGCACGCTGCGCCGGCGGGGGACCAGCGGCGTCGAGTCGACCTTGCGGTAGAACGGCTCCTCGGTCTCGACCGGCTCGTCGTCCTCGGGCGCCCAGTGCAGCGGCGGGTCCTCGACGACCGGGTCCGCGGGCTCGTCCGGAAAGGAGAAGTCGAGGTCGAGCCCCTCCACGATCCGGTCGAAGTCGTCCTTGTCAGTCACGGCGGGCTCCGACGTGCTGGGCGATGAAGTCGTCGGTCGCGGTGAAGATCCGGGCCGCGTCGTGGTCGAGCGTCGCGACGTGGAAGCTGTCCTCGAGGGCCACGAACTCCTTCACGGTGGAGGAGACACCGTCGAGGATGATCGTCTTCGACGTGGCGTCGACGACGTGGTCGTCGGTCGACCGGAAGAGCAGCAGCGGCTGGGTCACCTTCGGCAACCCCGCCCGTACGTCCTTCCACATCCTGACCTGCGAGGCGAGGGCCTTCAGCGGGGTCTTGTCGTAGCCGATCTCGTCCTGGCCGGGCTTCTTGATGTCGTTGCCGATGCCGGGCATCGCGGGCACGACCCACTGCAGCGCGGGCACGAGCTTGATGTCGAGACGGGCGACGTTGACCGCCGGGTTGACCAGGACCAGGGCGTCGACGTCGGTGGGGCGCTGCTCGGCGAGGCGCAGCGCGAGGCAGCCGCCCATCGACAGGCCGGCCACGACGACCCGGTCGCAGCGCGACCTCAGGTCGGTCAGCGCGGCGTCGACCTCGGCGTACCAGTCCTGCCAGCGGGTCGTGTTCATGTCCTTCCACGTCGTCCCGTGTCCGGGCAGGCGTGGGACGCGGACGGTGTGCCCCGCATCGGCGAGGTGCTGGGCCCACGGCGTCATCGAGGCCGGTGAGCCGGTGAACCCGTGACTCAGCAGCACACCGACGGGGCCTCCCTCGGCGGAGTACGGCTCGGTACCGGGCACCAGGGTCGACGTCATGTCCTCATCCTCCCTCATGGGGTGTCGTGCCGCGAAGCGTCCTGCGAAAGGGGTGTTGTTCGGAGTAGTGTCCTGTCCGTGTTCTATTGGTTCCTGAAGTTCCTCGCGCTGGGTCCCTTGCTCAAGCTGATCTTCAGACCATGGGCCGAGGGCACGGAGAACGTGCCCAAGGAGGGCGCCGTCATCCTCGCGAGCAACCACCTGTCGTACAGCGACTGGTTGTTCATGCCGCTCGTCATCCCGCGCCGGGTCACGTTCGTGGCCAAGGCGGAGTACTTCGAGGGCGCGGGCATCAAGGGCTGGCTGCAGAAGACGTTCTTCTCCGGGGCGGGCCAGGTGCCGATCGACCGCACCAGCGGATCGGCGGCGGCCGGCGCGATCAAGACCCAGCTGCGGCTGCTCGCCGACGGCGAGGTGTGCGGCATCTACCCCGAGGGCACCCGGTCCCACGACGGCAAGCTCTACCGCGGTCGCACCGGCGTCGCCCGCCTGGCGCTGGAGGCCAAGGTCCCCGTCATCCCGCTGGCGGTCATCGGCACCGATGTCGTCGCGCCCCCCGGCAAGATCTTCGGCAAGTTCGCCCGTCCGGGCGTCCGCTTCGGCAAGCCGCTGGACTTCAGCCGCTACGACGGCATGCAGGACGACCGCTACATCCTGCGGGCCATCACCGACGAGATCATGTACGAGATCATGCGGCTCTCCGACCAGGAGTACGTCGACCTCTACGCCCAGGACGCCAAGAAGCGCGACCAGGCACGCGAGCGCGAGGCGGCCAAGATCGCCGCGCAGGCCGAGGCCGACGAGGTCTGGGACGAGATCAAGCCCGACTGACCACCCCGTCCACCACGAGGAGATCCACATGCGCGTCGGCCTGCTCACCGGGGGTGGGGACTGCCCCGGCCTCAATGCCGTGATCCGTGGCGTGGTCCGCAAGGGGGTGGCGTCGTACGGGCACGAGTTCATCGGCTTCCGGGACGGCTGGCGGGGGCCGCTCGAGAACGACACCATGACGCTCGGCATCGACGAGGTGCGCGGGATCCTGCCCCGCGGCGGCACGATCCTGGGCTCGTCCCGCACCAACCCGTTCGCGATCGACGACGGCGTGGGACGCATCAAGGACAACCTCGCGGCGAACGGGGTCGACGCGCTGATCGCGATCGGCGGCGAGGACACGCTCGGCGTCGCGACCAAGCTGGCGGATCTCGGCGTCAAGGTCGTCGGGGTGCCGAAGACGATCGACAACGACCTGTCGGGCACCGACTTCACGTTCGGCTTCGACACCGCGGTCAACATCGCGACCGAGGCGATCGACCGGCTCCACACGACGGCCGAGTCGCACCACCGGGTGCTGGTCGTCGAGGTCATGGGCCGCCATGCCGGCTGGATCGCGCTCCACAGCGGCCTCGCGGGCGGCGCCAACATCATCCTGATCCCGGAGCGTCCGTTCGACATCGCCAAGGTGTGCGCGCAGGTCGAGAGCCGCTTCGCGACGCACTACTCGCCGA
>NZ_JAOPXQ010000153.1 GCF_025965075.1 Aeromicrobium sp. | reverse complement strand
CGCGCCGACGCGCGCACCCTGGTGACCCTGCTGCACCTGCGGGAGATCGTCGGCGACCGCAGTGCGGGGGAGCGCCCCTCGGTGGTCAGCGAGATGCTGGACGACCGCAACCGGGCCCTGGCGCAGGTCGCGCACGTCGACGACGTCATCGTCAGCGACGAGATCCTCAGCCTGATCCTGTCCCAGCTCTCGGAGGACGAACGTCTCGAGGCGGTCTTCGAGGACCTCCTGGACGCCGACGGGGCGGAGATCTATCTGCGCCCGGCGCGGGACTACGTGACCGCGGGGGACCCCGTGGCGTACGCGACGATCGTCGCCGCGGCCGCCCACCGGGGGGAGACCGCGCTGGGCTATCGGGTCGCGGCGGACTCGCACGACCCGGACGCGGGCTTCGGGGTGCACGTCAACCCGGCGAAGTCGCGGACGTTCGCGGTCGAGGTGGCCGACCGGGTCGTGGTGCTGGCCGAGGACTGAGGTCTCGACAGGCTCAACCCGGCGGAAGGTAGCGGACGGTTGGTGACAGATGGCCTGTCTGGGAAGGTCCTATGCATGACCATTCTCGGGATCATCGGGGGTTTCTGGCTGTTGTGCGCCGTCATCGTCGTCGGCGCCTACTTCGTGTCGGAGCGCAACCAACGCTGACGCGGGGTCGTGGCGGGTGTCGGGCGCAGCGGGTCCCGGCGGAACCGGGCCGGCTGCACCCGGTCGACCAGCGCCCCCAGGGTGCGGTCCACGACTCGCTGGATCCGGGCCCGCCGCGGGTCGAGGTCGACCAGCCAGTGCAGGCACCAGGCGACCGCGATCAGGGCGGCCAGCAGCAGCGGGTAGACCAGCCACTTGGTGGCGTCGGTCGCGAGGTGGTCCAGCAGGATGTAACCGACGTGCGCGTGCAGCAGGTAGACCGGATAGGTCAGCGCGCCCAGCGGCTGGGACAGCGGGAGCCGCAGGTGGGCCACGCGCGGGATGCACATCGACAGGACGGCCAGATAGAACAGTGTCACCAGCCCGCCGGCGACGACGGGGTTGAGCTCGATCGGCCGCCGCTCGTCCAGCACGATGGCCTTGTCGATCGCGAACCGGACGCTCATGGCCCACACGCCGAGCAGCGGCAGGACGCTCCACCAGGCCGGGCCGCGGTCGCGGACGATCGCGATGAGCGCCCCGGCGGCGAACAGCAGGTAGAAGCCGCCGGTGAACGGCAGGTCCGCGGTCGCCTCCGGCGCGAGGAGCTGGCACAGCACCATGACCACGCCCCACAGGGGGAAGAAGACGTCCAGGCGCCGGCCGAGGCCGAAGAACAGCAGGATGCCGACGAGCGCGTAGAACCGCAGCTCGTACACCAGCGTCCAGTAGGCGCCGTCGACGAAGCCCTGCCCGAAGTAGGTCGGCGCCATCGTCAGGTTGGCCAGGAACTCCGGGACCGTGACGGTGAACGTGTCGCCGCCGGCCACGACGATCACCACGGTCGTGATGCTCAGCGCGATCCAGAACGCCGGATAGAGCCGGACGAACCGGCCGACGGCGAACTGGCGGGCGGTCTTGCCGCGGGCGGAGTTGCTGATGACGAAGCCGCTGATCAGGAAGAACAGCGAGACGCCGAGGTAGCCGTAGCTGGCCCACGGGTCGGCCCAGTCGTTGGGCCCGATGCTGGTGACCTTGCCGTTCTCGATCCCGTTGACGAGCCAGTGCAGCCCGACCACCATGAGCGCCGCGACGAGGCGCAGGTAGTCCAGCAGGGCGTAGCGCGGCGGCCGCTCGCGGACGGCGCCGGTCGTCTCGACCATGTGCCTCCCTCCACGCCTCCGGGGTGCCCCTCGATGGTAGGCGCCGTAGTCCGCGGTCGTACGTGACGAGAGACATGCTGCGATGCGGGGGGATCCTCCGTAGGATGGTTGCGCGGGGCAATCGCTTCGTCGTTGCCTTTTGCTGAGTGAGACCCCTGTGCCCACCGCCACCCGCCGCACCCACTACTGGGTGACCTTCGCGGTCCTCGCCGTCTCCGTCGCGTCCTACACCCTGATGCAGTCGTTGACGATCCCCGTCCTGTCGGAGATCGAGACCGAGATGGACACCAACCAGAACACGGTGACGTGGGTCCTGACGGCCTACCTGCTGTCGGCGTCGGTGTTCACGCCCATCGTCGGCCGGCTCGGCGATGCGTACGGCAAGCAGCGGATGCTGGTCCTGTCGCTGGTCGCGCTGTCGCTCGGCTCGCTGCTGGCCGCGCTGGCCCCGTCGATCGGCGTGCTGATCGGCGCCCGGGTCATCCAGGGCATCGGCGGCGGCGTGCTGCCGCTGGCGTTCGGCATCATCCGCGACGAGTTCCCGCACCACAAGGTCGGCAGCGCCGTCAGCGTCGTGTCGTCGCTGCTCGCGGTCGGCTTCGGCGCCGGCATCGTGCTGGCCGGCCCGATCAGCTCGGGCCTGGGCTACCACTGGCTGTTCTGGCTGCCGTTCATCGTCACCGCCGTCATGGCCGTCGCGGCGGTCCTGCTGGTGCCGGAGTCCCCGGTGCGTACGCCCGGCCGCATCGCGCTGGTCCCGGCGTTCCTGCTGTCGGCGTGGCTCGTGGCCCTGCTGCTGGCGCTGAGCCAGGCGCCCGAGTGGGGCTGGGGCTCGCCCAAGGTCATCGCCCTGCTGGTCGTCGCCGTGATCGTCGGGGCCGTGTGGATCCGGGTCGAGCTGACCGTCGACGTCCCGCTGATCGACATGAAGATGATGCGCCTGCCCGGCGTGTGGACGACCAACCTCGTCGCGCTGCTGCTGGGCGTCGGCATGTATGCCTCGTTCGGCTTCATCCCGCAGTTCAACCAGACGCCGACCGCCAACGGGTACGGCTTCGGGGCCTCGATCACCGAGTCCGGCATGCTGCTGCTCCCGTCGGCGGTGATGACCTTCCTGACGGGTCTCGTCGCCGCCCCGATCGCCCAGCGCATCGGCGCCAAATCGGTCGTCGTGGCCGGCTCGGCGATCGGCGGGGTCGGCATGTTCATGCTGGCGTTCCTCCACGCCGAGAAGTGGCAGGTCGCCGCCGCCAACGGCGTCGTCGGCACCGGGATCGGCCTGGCCTTCGCGTGCCTGGCCGGGCTGATCGTCGCGGCGGTCACCCCCGAGCAGACCGGTGTCGCCAGCGGCATGAACGCCAACATCCGCACGATCGGCGGATCCATCGGCACCGCCGTCATGGCCAGCATCGTCACGGCGCACTTCCTGCCCAGCGGCTTCCCCAAGGAGATCGGCTACACCGCCGGCTTCGTCGTGCTGGGTGGCGCGCTGGTCGCCGCCGCGTTCGCCGGGCTGGCGATCCCCGGGCTCAGCCCCAAGGAGCTGGAGGACCGGCTCGAGATGGACCCGGCCGCCGCGTCCCGGGCCGACGGCTCGGGCGACCTCGTGCGTACCGGCCACTGATCCCTTCCGCGATGATGGGCCCGACATGACCCGCCCCCGCTCGCACCCCCGCGCCACGGTCGCCGTGCTCGCGGTGGGGGTGTCGGCGTTCGGGCTGCTGCAGTCGATGATCATCCCGGTGCTGTCGCAGATCCAGGCCGACCTGCACACCGACCAGGCCACCGTGACGTGGGTCCTGACGGCGTACCTGCTGTCCGCCGCCGTCGCGACGCCGTTGATCGGCCGGGTCGGCGACGCGGTCGGCAAGCAGCGGATGCTCGCGGTGACCCTGGCGCTGCTGGCGATCGGCTCGGCCGGCGCCGCGCTGGCGCCCGACATCGGCTGGATGATCGCGGCCCGGGTCGTCGCTGGCCTGGGCGGCGGCGCGGTGCCGCTGTCGTTCGGGATCATCCGCGACGAGGTGCCGCGGGAGCGGTCCGGTGCCGCGGTGGGGCTGCTGGCCTCGCTGATGTCGGGCGCGTTCGGGGTCGGCATCGTCATCGCCGGGCCGATCGTGGAGGGGCTGGGCTTCGACTGGCTGTTCTGGCTGCCGGCGATCTTCACCGGGCTGGCCGCGATCGGCGTCATCTGCCTGGTGCCGGCGTCCCCGGTGCGGATGGCCGGGCGGATCAGCGTGCTGCCGGCGGTGCTGCTGTCGGGCTGGCTCGTCGCGCTGCTGCTGGCGCTCAACGAGGGCAACCCCCAGGGCTGGGCCTCGCCGATGGTGCTGGGCCTGTTCGCCGCGGCCGCGCTGCTGCTCCTCGCGTGGGTCGCCGCCGAGCGGTCCGCCGCCGTGCCGCTGATCGACCTGGAGCTGATGCGCAGCCGCGGGGTGTGGACCGCGAACGTCGTGGCGTTCGGCGCGGGCTTCGGGACGTTCGCCTCGCTGGGCTTCCTGCCGCAGCTGCTGCAGACGCCGGTCGCCTCCGGCTACGGCTTCGGGGCCACGATCTCGGAGTCGGGGCTGATCATCCTGCCGTCCTCGGCGGTGTCGTTCGTGATGGGCTTCCTCGCCCCGCGGCTGGTGCACCGGCTCACCGCCCGGTGGGTCGTGGCGGCCGGGCTGCTGGCCAGCACGGTGGCGTTCGTCGGGGTCGCGCTGTCCCACGACGACCGGTGGCACATCAGCGCGTGGATGGCGCTGCAGGGCCTGGGCATCGGGCTGGTCGTGTCGAGCCTCGCCGGGGTCGTGCTGGCCTCGGTGCCGGCGCAGCAGACCGGGGTCGCGAGCGGCATGAACGCCAACATCCGGCTGATCGGCGGCTCGCTCGGCTCGGCCATGATGGCCGGCATCATCACGGCCCGCACCGGAGCCGGCGGCTATCCGCTCGAGGCGGGCTATCGCAACGGGTTCCTGGTCCTGGCGGTCGCGATGGCGCTGGCGGCGGGGGTCGCGCTGCTGATCCCGCGGGTGCCGGGGCACCCGGAGGACCGGGTCGCCGACGAGCCGGACGTGGACGTCGCGCGGGTGTAGGTCTTCCTAGCGCGGCTGGTTCGCGAGCTCGGTGACGAGGTCGGTGAAGCGGCGCTCGTCGGTGCGGCCGACGACGACGTGGGTCGCGCCCGGGCCGGCCGCGAAGGCGGCGTTGGTCGGCGCGTCGTCGCGGTGGAGCACGCCGGTCACGCTGGCCGGGACCTCGCCCTGGACGAGCGGGAAGCCGGAGTAAGCCGTGGCGAGCTCGGCGAACAGCTCCGGCGTCCGCGCCACGACGACCCACGGGATGCCGGTCGGGGCGATCCACCGGGCCCAGGTGGCGAGGTGGTCGGTGTCACCGGCGCAGGCGAACGCGATCCGCGGGGCGTACGCCGTCACCGCGTCGCGCACCTCCTGGCAGCCGCTGGCGTAGCGGCGGAAGATCGCCGTGATGAGGCCGAGGACGCCGACCGAGAAGAACGCCGCGGCGACCTCGAACGCGGGCGCCAGGACGATCGCCCCGACGGTCAGCACCACCGAGATCGTGGCGGCGACGAGCCAGACCTCGAAGCCGAACGGGGGCTGCGGACGTACCCAGATCGGCTGGCCCGGGACGTGCGCCACCAGCGGCGGCCGGGCGGCCGAGCCGGACCGGGCGAGCGGTGCCGTCGCGAGGCCCGCGAGGAGGACCACGAGGGCGACGACGAGCACGGGACGACTCTAGTGCGGGGTCCGTCGGGAGCCGGTCGGCGGCGTGGCTCGCCGGTGTGCGCGGAGACCGGCTCCGGTTGGTGAGCCTCATCACGATGGGGTCGTTCGCGTCGTCATCCGCGCGCCGGGAGCCGTAAACTCTCGCGGCAAGGTGATTGCCTTGCGCAACCATCTTGTTGAAGGATTTGCCGTGGTCGACCAGGTCAAACGCTCCCACTACCAGCTGACGTTCGCGGTGCTGGCCGTCTCGGTGGCGAGCTTCGCGCTGCTGCAGTCGCTGGTGACGCCGGTGCTGTCGGAGATCCAGGTCGACCTGGGCACCGACCAGACGACGGTCACCTGGGTCCTGACGGCGTACCTGCTGTCGGCGTCGGTGTTCACCCCGATCATCGGCCGCATCGGCGACAAGGTCGGCAAGGAGAAGATGCTGGTCCTGGCCCTCGCCGGGCTGGCGATCGGCTCGCTCATCGCGGCGCTCGCCACCAGCATCGGGCCGATGATCGTCGCCCGCGTGATCCAGGGTGTCGGCGGCGGCGTGCTGCCGCTGGCGTTCGGCATCATCCGGGACGAGTTCCCGGAGAAGAAGATCCCCGGCGCCGTCGGCATCATCGCCTCGCTGGCCGCGGTCGGCGCGGGGGTGGGCCTGGTCCTGGCCGGCCCGATCGTCGACGCGCTCGACTACCACTGGCTGTTCTGGCTGCCCGCGATCGTCACGGCCGTCGCCGCGGTCGCCGCGTACGTCGTGGTGCCCGCGTCCCCCGTGCGTACCCCCGGCAAGATCAGCGTCCTGCCCGCCATCCTGCTGTCCGCGTGGCTCGTGTGCCTGCTGCTCGCGCTGAGCCAGGGGCGCAGCTGGGGCTGGACCTCGGGCCGCGTCCTGGGCCTGATCGCCGCCGCGATCGTCCTCGCGGTGCTGTGGGTCGTCGTCGAGGAGCGCTCGGAGTCGCCGCTGATCGACATGACGATGATGCGGCTGCCGGCGGTGTGGACGACCAATCTCGTCGCGCTGCTGGTCGGCTTCGCGATGTATGCGTCGTTCGGCTTCCTGCCGCAGTTCACCCAGACGCCGGCCGAGGCGGGCTACGGCTTCGGCGCCTCGATCACCGAGTCCGGGCTGATCCTGCTGCCGTCGTCGGTCACGATGTTCGTCGTCGGGCTGCTGTCCGGCACGTTCGTCCGGCTCATCGGGCCCAAGACCGTCGTCGTGATCGGCAGCCTGATCTCCGCCGGGTCGATGGCGATCCTGGCGTTCGCGCACGAGGAGAAGTGGGAGCTGTACGTCGCCAACGCCGTCATGGGTGTCGGCGTCGGCCTGATCTTCGCGTGCCTGTCGAACCTCATCGTCGCGGCCGTGCCGCCGGAGCAGACCGGCGTCGCCAGCGGCATGAACGCCAACATCCGCACGATCGGCGGCTCGGTCGGTGCGGCCGTCATGGCCAGTGTCGTGACCGCCACGGTGTTCCCCAACGGGCTGCCGGAGGAGTCGGGCTACACCAACGGGTTCATCATGCTGACCGGTGCGTTCATCCTCGCGGCGCTCGTCGCGCTGCTGATCCCGCGGGTGCAGCGCTCCGTCATCGAGGAGCACCTGGTCGGCGAGCCCGAGCACGCCGAGCTGGGCATGGTCGCCGCCGGGACGCTGGTGGGGGACAAGAGCGAGTAGGTCCTCCGGGGGGCGGTTCCCCTTCGTGGTCGGTTTACCTCCTGGTCGGTTTACCACGGTCCCTGAGCAAACTGGCGCCGTCCGGCGTCTCCCCGGAGCAGTCCTGCGCGTACCGCGGGAAACTTCCTGCGGGATGCGCCAAGCTCCTCAGGGACCGTGGTAATCCGACGCCCGGGGGCTCCGGGAGGAACATCCACCCGGCCGAAGAGGTTGACGATGGCATGAAGAATGTCGGCTTCCTGTCCTTCGGTCACTACCAGGCCGTGCCGGGCTCCCAGACCCGCACGGCGGGCGATGTCCTGCTCCAGTCGATCGACCTGGCCGTCGCGGCCGAGGAGATCGGGATCGACGGGGCGTACTTCCGGGTGCACCACTTCGCCCGGCAGCTGGCCTCCCCGTTCCCGCTGCTGGCCGCCGTCGGCGCCCGGACCAGCCGGATCGAGATCGGCACCGGCGTGATCGACATGCGCTACGAGAACCCGCTCGCCATGGCCGAGGACGCCGCCGCCGCCGACCTGATCAGCGGGGGCCGGCTGGAGCTCGGCATCAGCCGGGGATCACCCGAGACCGCGCTGCGCGGCTACGAGTCGTTCGGGCACGTCCCGGCCGAGGGGTCGACCGACGCGGACATGGCCCGCCAGCACACCGAGATCTTCCGCCACGCGATCGCCGGCGAGGGCGTCGCGGTGTCCGACCCCAAGATGACCGGCCGGCAGGTGCCGCTGCCGATCATGCCGCAGGCGCCGGGCCTGTCCGACCGCATCTGGTGGGGCTCCGGCACCCGCGCGACGGCCGAGTGGACCGCCCAGCAGGGCATGAACCTCATGAGCTCGACCCTGTTGACGGAGGACACCGGCGTCCCGTTCGACGAGCTGCAGCTCGAGCAGATCCAACGCTACAAGGCGGCGTGGGCCACGGCCGGCTGGGAGCGCGAGCCCCGGGTCTCGGTCAGCCGCAGCGTCATCCCGCTGCTGGACGCCCAGGACCGGGCCTACTTCGGCGAGCGCAGCGGCGAGGACCAGCTGGGTCACCTCGACGGCGGGATCGCGCGGTTCGGCAAGTCGTACGTCGGTGAGCCCGACGCGCTGGCCGAGGAGCTCGCCCGGGACGTCGCGGTGCGGGAGGCGGACTCGCTGCTGCTGACCGTGCCCAACCAGCTCGGCGTCGCCTACAACGCCCGGCTGCTGGCGGCGCTGGCCGAGCACGTCCTCCCGGCGATCGGCTGGAAGCCGCGCAGCTGATCCTCAGGCGACGGGGACGCGGACGGCCTGCTGGTGCGAGGTCATGAAGCGTCGCTCGACCGCCCGGTGGAACAGGTAGGCGATCGTCAGGGAGCACGGCAGGACCGCGACGAACATCAGGACGTAGTGCACCCGGAACGACGGGTCGAGCTCGAGCAGGGCGAAGTTGCCCAGCGCCAGCAGCGGGCTGTGCACCAGGTAGAGGCTGTAGGACCACAGCCCGATCCACACCAGCAGCCGCGACTCGAGCACGCGGTGCACCGGCGTCGTGGACCCGGCGAGGCTGCGCTGCCCCAGCCAGACCAGGCCGAGGGCGACGAACGCGCCGAGGACGGTCTCGGTGAGCCAGTCCTGCTCCCGGGCGGCGTCGTGCGCCAGGAGCACGCCGGCGAACGTCGCCAGCAGCCCGACCGCGACGATCGGGCCGAGCAGCCGGATCGTGGTCTCGCGGACCACGAGGTACGCCGCGGCGGCCCCCATCGCGAACAGGCCGAGGAACCAGAAGTGCGCGGCGTCCAGGTGCGGGTCGACGAAGTGGATCGCCCAGCCGATCGCGACGGCCGCGGCGACCATGACCGCCACGTGGGTGCGGCGCCACAGCGGGAGCAGCAGGAACGGGAGCGTGAAGTAGAGCTGCCACTCCGTCGCGACGGACCACGCCGGCCCGTTGACCTGGTAGATCCAGTCGTGCCGCAGGTTGTGGACCGCGAACAGGTGCGAGACGACGCCGCCGAGGGTGACCGGGATCTTGTTGTCCCACGCCGTGCCGGACTCCTCGTGCATCCACGGCACGGCGGCGATGAGGGCCAGGAACAGGGCGAAGGAGATCAGGTAGGGCGGCAGGATGCGCCGGGCCCGGCGCTTGATGAAGTGCTGCCACCCCTTGCGGAGCACCAGGCCGCTGCTGCCGACGATCGGCAGCGCGAGGACGAAGCCCGACAGGACGATGAACACCGGCACGCCGAAGTTGCCGACCCGCCAGATCTTGGCGATCGCGGGCAGCCCGTCGGTGTCGCCGCGCAGGCCCGTGAAGACGAACGTGTGGAACAGCGCCACCGAGAGGGCCGCGACCGCGCGCAGCCCGTCGGCGAACTTGAAGTCGTGGCGCTGTCCGCCGTCCGCGCTGTGCATGGCGGCCATCTTCTCAGGCCGGACCACGTCCTCCGGGGGCCGGGGGAACCCCGCAGCTGAGACGCCCCCACGTACCATCCGGTAACCGGCCGGGTCGTTCTAGGCTTGAGATCGGCTGCCTCTTCCAATCCCTGAGCGCGCTCCCTCGCGCACGCGGGGTCCCACCGGGAGGGGCAGTCCTCCAGGCCCGAGTAGTCCGTTCGGACCAGGTCGGTCCGGGCCGAAAGTCCTCAATTCCCGGGGGCAATCTGGAGTTCACATTCGTGACATGTGGTCTCGCTAGGCTCGTTGCCATGAGCATCGTCGTCATGACCGTGGCCATCATCTGGGGCGGCAGCACCCTCGGAGTCATCGGCATCTTCGCGGCCGAGCACCGCCAGCGCTGAGCCCTCCGCGCCGGCGTGTCCGTGACCTCTCCGAACCGAAAGACCTCTCGAGCATGAACCTACGCAGCCGCCAGCAGAGCCTGTGGCGTCGCCTCCGGTGCCGAATCAAGTACGGCGTGGCCTGCCCGCACAACCCGCAGCACCGCTGAGCCGCCGATTCCCGGACATATGCGAGCAACATGTCCGCGGCAGACTAGGGGCGTGACTTCTCAGAGCAGACTGACGATCGAGCAGATCCTCGAGTCCGACCGACGCCAGCCGGACTCCGCCTCCTTCGGCGGGGGCGTGTCCTCCGCCGCCGAGCACACCGCGCTGCGGGCCTCGGTGCGCCAGCTCACGACCCTGCTGGGCGAGGCGCTGACCCGCCACGAGGGGGCCGAGCTGCTGGCGCTGGTGGAGCGGGTACGCCGGCTGGCCCGCCAGCCCGAGGACGCCGAGCTGCACCGGGTGCTGGACGACATCGAGCCGGGCACGGCCGTCGTGCTGGCGCGGGCCTTCACGGCGTACTTCCAGCTCGTCAACACCACCGAGCAGCTGCACCGCTGGCAGGAGCTCGCCGCGGGCGAGGAGGGGCCGCTCGCCGCGACGGTCGGCCGGATCAGCGCCGCCCTCGACGACGGCAGCCTGTCCCGGGAGCTGCTGACGACGGTGCTGGACCGGCTGGAGTACCGCCCGGTGTTCACCGCGCACCCGACCGAGGCCAGCCGGCGTACCGTCCTGCGGCTGCTGCGCAAGGTCGCCGAGACGGTCCGGGCGATGGAGGACCCGCGCCGACCCGGCTGGCAGGTCCGCGCCGACGAGCGGCGGCTGGCCGAGCTGGTCGACCTGATCTGGCAGACCGACGAGCTGCGGGTCGTGCGGCCCGAGCCGGTCGACGAGGCCCGCACCGCGGTCTACTACCTGCGCTCGATCGCCGGCGAGGTCGTCCCCGACCTGCTGGCCGAGCTGGACCGCCAGCTCGCCCGGGTCGACGTGACCCTGCCGGCGACGGCCCGGCCGCTGCGCTTCGGCACCTGGGCCGGCGGCGACCGCGACGGCAACCCCAACGTGACCCCGGCCGTGACGCTCGACATCCTGCGGCTGCAGCACACGGCGGGGATCGCCGAGCTGGTCGACGCGGTCGACGAGATCCTGGCCGAGATGACCGCCTCGACCCGGATCGTCGAAGTCTCCGACGAGCTGCGGGAGAGCCTCGAGGCCGACGCCGTGGCGCTGCCGATCACGTGGGAGTCGATCCGCCGGCTCAACGCCGACGAGCCCTACCGGCTCAAGCTCAGCTTCGTCCGGGTCCGGCTGCTGCGCGCCCGGGACCGGCTGGTCCACGGCACGCCGCACGAGCCGGGCCGGGACTACCGGACGTTCGACGAGCTGGTCCGTGACCTGGTCCTGGTCCGCGACTCGATGCTCGCCGACGGCGACGAGCTGACCGGTGACGGGACGATCCTGCGGCTGATCCGCACCGCCGTGACGTTCGGCGCCGGGCTGGCCACGATGGACGTCCGCGAGCACAGCGCCAAGCACCACGCGGCGCTGGCCGAGCTCTATGCCCGGATCGGGGACCTCGACTATGCCGGGCTCCAGCGGCCCGAGCGGATCGCCGTGCTGTCCCGGGAGATGGCGTCGGCGCGGCCGCTGACCGGGGTCGGCGCCGGCGGGCTGGGCGAGGCCGCGACGGCGTCGCTGGACCTGCTGGGCGTCATCCGGGAGGCCCTCGACACGTACGGGCCGGAGACCGTCGAGACGTACATCGTGTCGATGACCCACGACGTCGACGACCTGTTCGCCGTCGTCGTGCTGGCCCGCGAGGTGGGGCTGGTCGACCTGACCGGCGCCGAGGTGGTGGCGCGGATCGGCTTCGCGCCGCTGTTCGAGACCGTCGCGGAGCTCGAGGCGGCCGGGCCGCTGCTCGACGCGCTGCTGGGCGATCCGACGTACCGCCGCATCGTGGCCGCCCGCGGTGACGTGCAGGAGATCATGCTGGGCTACTCGGACTCCTCCAAGGACGCCGGCATCGCCGCGTCGCAGTGGCAGGTGCACCGGGCGCAGCGGGCGCTGCGGGACGTCGCGCGCAAGCACGGAGTCGTGCTGCGGCTGTTCCACGGGCGCGGAGGGTCGACGGGACGCGGTGGCGGGCCGACCGCCGAGGCGATCATGTCGCAGCCGTACGGCAGCCTGGCCGGACCGATCAAGATCACCGAGCAGGGCGAGGTCATCTCCGACAAGTACGCCCTGCCGGGCCTGGGCCGGCAGAACCTCGAGGCCGCGCTCGCCGCGGTGCTGGAGGCGTCGGTGCTGCACCGCACGTCGCTGCTGCCCGACGAGGTGCTGTCGAGGTGGAACGGCACGATGGACCTGGTCGCCGAGCAGGGCCAGCAGGCCTATCGGGCCCTGGTCCGCGACGACGCCCTGGTGCCGTTCTTCGTCGCCGCGACCCCGGTCGACGAGCTCGGCAAGATGAACATCGGCTCCCGCCCGGCCAAGCGTCCCGGCGGCGCCGGTGGGCTGGACGACCTGCGGGCGATCCCGTGGGTGTTCGGCTGGACCCAGTCGCGGATCATCCTGCCGGGCTGGTTCGGCGTCGGGTCGGGGCTCGCGGCGGCGTTCGCCGACGGGCGGGGGGAGACCCTGCAGGAGATGTACGGCTCGTGGGCGTTCTTCCGGACGTTCGTCTCCAACGTGCAGATGACGCTGACCAAGACCGACCTGGACATCGCCGCGGAGTACGTCTCGTCGCTGGTGCCCGCGTCGTCGCAGGGCGTCTTCGACGTCATCCGCGCCGAGCACGAGCTGACCGTCGAGCAGGTGCTGCGGGTGACGGGCGACGCGTCGCTGCTGGAGACGGCGCCGGTCCTGCAGCGCACCTTGGAGCTGCGGGACCTCTACCTGGCGCCCTTGCACGCGCTGCAGGTGTCGCTGCTCAAGAAGGTCCGTGCCGCCGACGAGCCGGACGAGGACCTGCAGCGAGCGCTGCTGCTGACGATCAACGGCATCTCGGCCGGCCTGCGCAACACCGGATAGACCGCCCAGTTTTTGGGCACTTGTGTACGGATCCGGGACGCTGGATCCGAACACAAGTGCCCAAAAACTGGGGCCGGGCCTTCGTCCACACCGTGCGAGTCGCTGTCCGTCGTCCACAGCCTCAGGTGGCGGGCTGGCGACGGACGGCGGTGCCGGGACAGCGTCGAGGATGGCGTTCTCCACCGCACATCCGTTCACCCGCGAGCAGGCCCGGGCCGCCGGCATCACCGACGCGAATCTCCGGGCCCGCACGACATACTGCCGACTTCTCCGCGGCGTGTACGTCGGCGCCAAGGTCGAGATGACCCTGGCCCTGTGGCTGCGCGCGGCCCTGCTCGCCGCGCCGCCGGGGTCGGTCGTCAGCCACCTGACCGCGTTGCGGTGGTACGGCTACGAGCTGGGTGAGCTGCTGCCGATGCACGTGTCCTCGCGGACCACCACGTACTCGCGCCAGGGCAACCTGACGGCTCACCGGCGCGGCGATCCCATCCGGTCACGCATGCTTCGCGGCATCCCGGTCACCGATGCCGATCGGACGCTCGTGGACCTGGCGTACGACGTGAGCATCCCCGAGCTCATCCAGGCGATCGAGTGGATGATGCATCGCGGCTTCACGACGCTGACCTCCCTGACCGCGTACGCGCTCGACCACCACCTGCGTGGGGTGCGTCGGGTGCGGGACGTGATCGGGTTCGTGCGGGAGGGCTCCGAGTCGCCGATGGAGTCGCTCGTGCGGCTGATGATCAGGTTCGCGCACCTGCCCGAGCCGGTCCCGAACCTGGTGCTGAGGGACGAGCACGGTCACTTCCTGGCCCGGGGCGACCTGGTCTACGCGCGGTGGAAGGTGCTGGTCGAGTACGACGGCATGCACCACGAGCGCGATCCGCGTCAGCGGCAACGGGACATCGGTCGCCGTGAACGGCTCGAACGCGCCGGGTGGCTCGTGATCATCGTGACCTCGGCCGACCTCGTCGCGCCACGTCAGATCGTCGACCGGGTGCACCAGGCGCTCCTGCAGCGCGGCTACGCCGGGCCGGGTCCCGTCTTCAGCGTGATGTGGGACGAGTGGTTCCCCACCGTCCGCGATGACTGACCGGGGGACGCCCTGCCGGCGGAGCGCCGGAGCGACCATGTCAGCGGCGGAGGACTTTTGGGCATTTGTGTACGGATCCGGCCACCCCGATCCGTACACAAGTGCCCAAAAACTGGGGACGGGGCCGGGGACCGCGCAGAACGCCCCCGGAACCAGCTGGTTCCGGGGGCGGTCGGTGGCTCAGATCAGCCGAGGCGGGCCTTCAGGCCGTCGAGCTCGGTCCAGAGCACGGCCGGCAGGGTGTCGCCGAACTTCTCGAACCACTCGTTGATCTGCGGGATCTCGGCCTTCCACTCGTCGACGTCGACCTTGAGCGCCTTCTCCAGCTGCTCCTCGGTGACGTCGAGTCCGTCGGTGTCGATCGACGACGTCGGCGGGACCAGGCCGATAGGCGTCTCGAACGCCTCGACCTTGCCCTCGACGCGGTCGATGACGTACTTGAGGATGCGGCTGTTCTCGCCGAAGCCGGGCCACAGGAAGCCGCCGTCCTCGTCGCGACGGAACCAGTTGACGTAGAAGATCTTGGGGAACTTCGACTCGTCGTTGTTCTTGGCCATGTTGATCCAGTGACCGAAGTAGTCACCCGCGTCGTAGCCGATGAACGGCAGCATCGCCATCGGGTCGCGGCGGACGACGCCGACGGCGCCGGTCGCGGCGGCGGTGGTCTCCGAGGAGAGCGTCGCACCCATGAACGTGCCGTGGGTCCAGTCGCGGGCCTCGGTCACCAGGGGGATCGTGGTCTTGCGGCGGCC
>NZ_JAOPXQ010000145.1 GCF_025965075.1 Aeromicrobium sp. | reverse complement strand
CCGTGCTGGTCGACGTCCCGGCCGACGCCGCGATCGTGCACGAGGAGATCTTCGGTCCGATCGCGCCGATCGTCACCTGGACGACCGACGCGGAGGTCATCGCGATGGCCAACGACACCGAGATGGGTCTCGCGGCGTACGTCTTCGCCGGCGAGCTCCAGCGCGCCATGCGTCTCGGCGAGGCGATCGAGGCCGGCATGGTCGGGATCAACCGGGGGCTGGTCTCCGACCCGGCGGCACCCTTCGGCGGGATGAAGCAGAGCGGCATCGGCCGGGAGGGCGCACGGATCGGCATGGAGGAGTTACTGGAGACCCAGTACCAGAGCGTCGACAGGCCGGAATGACTCGTCGGGTTCAGGGTGCGTCGGTTTAACACGGTCCCTCAGCAAACTGACGGTGTACGGCGATCCCCCCGCAGCAACCTGGCGCATAACGCGGGATGCTTCCTGCGGGATGCGCCAAGCTCCTCAGGGACCGTGGTAAACCGACGCCCCGGGGAAATTCCCCCTATTCGGCGATGAAGAACATCCGCTTGTTGACGAACTCGTCCATGCCCAGGGGGCCCAGCTCTCGGCCGAAGCCGGAGCGCTTGACCCCGCCGAACGGGATCTCGGCGCCCTCGCCGGCGGGGGTGTTGACGTTGGCCATGCCGACCTCGAGCCGCTGAGCCAGGCGGGTGGCGCGCTCCGGGTCCTTGCTGAACACCGCGCCCCCCAGCCCGTACATCGTGTCGTTCGCCAGCGTCAGCGCCTCGTCGTCCGACCCGACCTTGTAGACCACCGCGACGGGACCGAAGAGCTCCTCGGAGTAGGCCCGCATGTCCTTCGTGATCCCGGACAGCACCGCGGGTGAGTAATGCGCGTCGGGGCCGTCGCTCAGGACACCGCCGGCGTGCAGCGTCGCACCCTTGGACACCGCGTCCTGGACCTGCTCGGCGAGCGACTCCGCCGCCGCCCGCGACGACAGCGGGGAGAACGACTCCAGTGCCAGGGCCTTCTCGGTCAGCTTGCCGACGAAGTCGTCGAACAGGTCGTCCATGACGATCATCCGCTTGTTGGAGTTGCAAGCCTGCCCGGCGTTGTACATCCGGAAGTCCCATGCCGTCCCGGCCACCTCGTCGAGGTCGTCGGCGTCGAGCACGACGAACGGGTCGGAGCCGCCGAGCTCCAGGACGCACTTCTTGACGTTCTTGCCCGCCAGCGCCCCGACGACCGCGCCGGCCCGCTCCGAGCCGGTCAGCGAGACCCCGGCGACCCGGGGATCGGCGATGATCGTCTCGATCTGCTCGTGCGAGGCGAACACGTTGATGTACGCGCCCTCGGGGAGCCCGGCGTCCTTCATGATCTGCTCGACCGCGAGCGCCGACCGGGGCACCGAATCGGCGTGCTTGAGGATGATGGTGTTGCCGAGCATCAGGTTGGGGGCCGCGAAGCGGGCGACCTGGTAGTACGGGAAGTTCCACGGCATGATCCCCAGCAGCGGGCCGACCGGGAGCTTCTGCACGAAGGCCTTGCCGCCGGAGAACGTCTTGATGGGTTGGTCGGCGGCCAGTGTCGGGCCCTCGTCGGCGAAGTAGTCGAAGATCGCCTGGCAGAACTCGGCCTCCTCGACGCCCTCCCTCTCGGGCTTGCCCATCTCCTGCTTCGCGATCGCGGCGAGCTCGCCCGACCGCTCGGCGAACAGCGCGGCGATCTTCTTGACGACGACCGCGCGCTCCGCGATCGGCATGTCCTTCCACGACGCGTACGCCGCGGCGGACGCCGCCAGCGTCGCCTCGATCTCGGCGTCGGTCGCGCTCTCGAAGCTCTCGACGACCTCACCGGTCGACGGGTCGGTTACTTGGTACGTGGTGCTCATGGGTTCTCCTCAAGGGTGGCGAGCAGGGTCGTGAGGGCTTCCGCGAAGACCTCGTGGTGGCGCTCGACGTCGGCGGCCGTCGTGACCGGCGACATCAGCGCCATGTTGTGGAACGGGGTGAGCAGGATGCCGCGGTTGGCGAGGAACACGTGCAGGTAGTCCTCGAGGTCGTCGTCCTGCGCCGCGGCGGACTCGCTGCCGTTGCGGGGAGCCGGCGACGCGAAGCGGTACTCGGTGCGGGCGCCGAGCTGGCTCACCGACCAGGGCAGCGCGTGCCGGTCGATCACGGCCTGGACGCCGCCGGTGAATGCCGTGGCGGTCGCCACCATGTGCGTGAACGCCTCGTCGGTGAGCACATCCTCAAGCGTAGCCCGCATCGCGGCGACCGACACGGGGTTGCCGGCCAGGGTCCCGCCGACCCCGCCCATGTCCACCAGGTCGAGGTCGGTACGCCCTTCGGCCCGGGCCGCGAGCTCCTCGCTCAACCCGTAGGCGCCGCACGGGACCCCGCCGCCGATCGCCTTGCCGATCACCAGGACGTCGGGCTCCAGGCCCCACAGCGCCGTCGCGCCGCCGGGACCGGCGGAGAAGGTGTGCGTCTCGTCGATGATCAGCAACGTCCCGGTGCGGGTGCACAGCTCCCGGACCCCGGCGAGATAACCCTCTTCGGGCAGCACGATGCCGATGTTGGTCAGTGCGGGCTCCATCAGGACCGCCGCGACGTCGCCGTGGGCAAGCTGCCGCTCCAGCCCGGCGAGGTCGTTGAACTCCGCGACCCGGCTGGTCTCGGTGACGTCGACCGGCGCGCCGACGTTGCCGGGGCGGGACATCCCCTCCCCGTCGGGTCCCACCACGATCAGCGACTCGTCGACGCTGCCGTGGTAGCAGTAGGCGTTGACCAGGATCCTGGGCCGGCCCGTCAGTGCCCGGACCAGCCGGATCGCCCACCGGTTGGCGTCGGTCGCGGTCAGCGAGAAGCTCCACCGCGCGAGCCCGAAGCGGCGGGTCAGCTCGGCGCCGACCCACTCGGCGTCCGCCGTCGGCAGCATCGTGGTCAGCCCGCCGAGCCCGGCCATCCGGTGGGTCACGGCGTCGACCGTCGGCTGCGGCGAGTGGCCCGCCATCGCCCCGGTGTCGCCGAGGGCGAAGTCGACGTACTCGTGGCCGTCGACGTCCCACACCCGGTTGCCGCGGGCCCGGTCGACGTACAACGGGAAGCCCGCCGCGTTCTTGTTCATCCACGTCATCGGGACCCGGCCGAACAGGTGGGACGCCTCGGCGTACAGCCGCGCCGACTCGGGATTGCGTTCGGCGAACGTCGCCCGCTCCCGCTCCAGCAGGGCCGCCAGCCGGTCCCGGTCGACGGCGCTCATCGCAGCGCCTCGGGATCGCCGCTGAGCTTCTGCGCGATCCAGATCGGCACGATCGACAACAGGATCAGCACGACCGCGACGACATTGACGATCGGCGCCTGGTTGGGGCGGAACAGGTTGTTGAGGATCCAGATCGGCAGCGTCGTGACCCCGTTGCCGGCGGTGAACGTCGTCACGATGATCTCGTCGAAGCTCAGCGCGAACGCCAGCAGGCCACCGGCCAGCAGCGCCGAGCGCAGCTGCGGGAAGGTCACGAGCCGGAACGTCGTCCAGACCCCCGCCCCGAGGTCGGCCGAGGCCTCCTCGAAGCTGCCGCCCATCCGGCGCAGCCGGGCCTGCACGTTGTTGAAGACCGTGACGATGCAGAACGTCGCGTGGGCGATGATCACCGTCAGGATCGACAGCTGCAGGCCGAGGATCCCGCGGAACGCGTTGTTGAGCGCGATGCCCGTGACGATGCCGGGCAGAGCGATCGGCAGGATCACGAGCAGGTTGACCGAGTTCTTGCCGAAGAACGCGTAGCGCTGCAGCGCCAGCGACATCAGCGTCCCGAGCACCAGCGCGACGACGGTCGAGGCCGTCGCGACCTGGACGCTCGTCACGACCGCCTCCCGGGCCCCGTCGGAGTGCCACGCCCGCTGCCACCAGTCGAGCGTCAGCCCGGTCGGCGGCCAGGCGAACGACCGGCTGGTGTTGAACGAGTTGAGCACCACCAGCAGGAGCGGCAGGTACATCACCAGCAGGACCAGCCCGGTCACTGCGACGAGCAGGCGTCGCACCGTTGCGCTGAGGATCATGCGTGCCGCCTCACAGGTTGTCCAGGGCGCCCGTGCGGCGCACGGCCGTCAGGTAGCCGATCATGATGACGATGGGGATCAGGGCGATCGCCGCCGCGAGCGGCAGGTTGTTGGCCGCGCCGACGTTGGTGTAGACGAGGTTGCCGAGCATCTGGTTGGCCCCGCCGACGATGTTGACCGTGATGTAGTCGCCCAGCGTCAGCGAGAAGCTGAAGATCGACCCGGCGATGATCGCCGGTGTCAGCATCGGCAGCACGATCGTCCGCATCGTCTGCCACGCCGACGCCCCGAGGTCGCCCGACGCGTCGAGCAGCGAGTCCGGCACCCGCTCGAGCCCCGCGAAGATCGGCAGGATGACGTACGGCAGCCAGATGTACGCCTGCGTGATGATGACCGCCGTGATGCCGTAGCCGGGCGTGCCGAGACCGATCTTGCTCGTGGCCCACTCGAAGATGCCGTCGTCCGACAGCACCGACCGCCACGCGAACGCCTTGACCAGATAGCTGGCCCACAGCGGCGTCAGCACCGCGATGACCAGCGCGCGGCGGGCCCGCGGCGACGCGACCTTGGCCATGTAGAACGCGATCGGCAGCGCCAGCAGGACGTCGACGACGGTCACCGCCAGGGCGACGCCGATCGTGCGGAGCGCGACGGTCCGGTAGAGCGACTCGGTGCCGATCTCCTTGATGTTGTCGAACGTCAACGAGCGGGTGATCTCGCCCGTGAAGCTGTCGACCGACCACAGCGCCGTGACCAGCAGCGCCGCGAGCGCGACGACGTACACCAGCACGAGCCACGCCAGCGGCGCGGAGAGCAGGAGGCCGAGCCGCAGCCACGGCTTGGAGGTCAGGTGGGCCGAGGCCCGCCGTGCGGCCCTCCACGGAGGGACGGCCGCACGG
>NZ_JAOPXQ010000140.1 GCF_025965075.1 Aeromicrobium sp. | reverse complement strand
TGCTGGAGTTCCTGCTCCGCAACGCCGCCCGTACGGGGTCGCGGCAGGCGCTCGACCTGGTGGCCGGGACGTGCGAGGCGATGGCCCGCGGCGGGATGTACGACCAGCTGTCCGGCGGCTTCGCGCGCTACAGCGTCGACCGGTTCTGGCGCGTGCCGCACTTCGAGAAGATGCTGTACGACAACGCCCTCCTGCTGCGGGTCTACCTGCACTGGTGGCGCCAGAGCGGCTCGCCGCTGGCGGAGCGGGTCGTGCGGGAGACCGGCCGCTTCCTGCTCGACGAGCTGCGGACGCCCGAGGGTGGCTTCGCCTCGGCGCTCGACGCCGACAGCGACGGGCACGAGGGGACGTTCTACGTGTGGAACCCCAACCAGCTGCTGCGGCTGCTGGGTGCCGAGGACGGCGCCTGGGCGGCACAGCTGCTCGGCGTGACGGGGGCGGGAACGTTCGAGCGTGGCTTCTCGACGCTGCAGCTGCGGGTCGACCCCGAGGACCCGGAGCGGTGGGAGCGGGTCCGGGCGCAGCTGCTGACCGCCCGCGCCGAGCGCACCCGGCCGGCGCGCGACGACAAGATCGTGGCGTCGTGGAACGGGCTGGCGATCTCGGCCCTCGCCGAGGCCGGTGTGCTGCTCGAGGAGCCGGACTTCACCGCCGCCGCGGTCGCCGCCGCCGAGCTGCTCAACGACGTGCACCTCGCCGACGGCTTCGTCCGCACCTCGCGCGACGGGATCGCCAGCGGCAACCCCGCCGTGCTCGAGGACCACGGCTCGGTCGCCGAGGCCTTCCTGTCCGTCCTCGGGGCGACGGGTGACGCCGTGTGGCTCGACCGGGCGCGGGTCCTGCTGGACCGGGTCGTCGACCACTTCGCCGACCCCGAGGGCGGCTTCTTCGACACCGCCGACGACGCCGAGACCCTGGTCGTACGCCCCAAGGACGCGTCCGACAACGCCTACCCCTCCGGCACGTCGGCCGCGGCGCACGCCCTCATCGCGTTCGCGGCGGTCACCGGGGAGCACCGCTACCGTGCCGCGGCGGAGTCGGCGATCGCCTCGGCGGCGTCGATCGCGCTGCAGGTGCCCCGCTTCGCCGGCTGGACCCTCGCGGCGGCGGAGGCCGTCGTGGCCGGACCCCTGGAGATCGCGGTGGTCGGCCCGGCCGGCGCACGTGCCGGGCTGCACCGCGCGGCGCTGTCGGTGCCGTCGCCGGGTGCTGTCGTCGTGGCCGGCGAGGTGGGACTCGGGATCCCGCTGTTCGAGCAGCGGGACCTCGTCGACGGGCACCCCGCGGCGTACGTGTGCGAGGGGTTCGTGTGCCGGCGCCCGGTCACCAGCGCCGACGAGCTCGTCAGTGCTGCTGGTACGCCAGCAGGCTGACGCCGATGTAGTGCACGATGAACGCCGCGATGGTGAAGGCGTGGAAGACCTCGTGGAAGCCGAAGTACGTCGGTGACGGGTTGGGCCACTTGAAGCCGTACACGATCGCGCCGAGCGTGTAGAGCAGGCCGCCGGTGATGAGCAGCACCAGCACGGGCGTCGAGGCGTTGTCGGCGAACTCCGGGAAGTACAGGACCGCCGCCCAGCCGAGCAGGAGGTACAGCGGGACGTACAGCCAGCGGGGCGCACCGATCCAGAAGATCTTGAACATGACGCCGAGCAGGGCTCCGCCCCAGACGGCCGACAGCATGATCGCGGCGTGCTCGTTCGACAGCAGGAGCAGCGAGAACGGCGTGTAGGAGCCGGCGATCAGCAGGAAGATGTTGGCGTGGTCGAAGCGCTTCCAGAACCCGCGGACCCGATCGGACCACGTGCCGCGGTGGTAGACCGCGCTGACGCCGAACAGCATCAGTGCGCTGACCATGAACACCGCGACGCCGATGCGGACGAGGATGTCGTCGGCGATCACGAGCATGACGATGAACGCGAAGAAGGCCAGCGGGATCGTGACGGCGTGGAGCCAGCCACGCAGCTTCGGCTTGATCTCGTCGACCGTCTCGCGGAGTCGTTCACTTGCTTCCTGCACAGCACCCTCGTGCTGACGATCGTTCATGGGGTTCAGAGTAGGCCACCCGCGGCTGGGGGACTGTGCCAGAACGGGGCAGCTGTGGTGAGGGTTACTCTCTAGTCCATGGGAGTCAGCGACCTCGCGTACGGCGTCTACGAACGGCGCCTCGCCAAGCGCCTCGATCCCGCGAAGCTCCCACGTCACGTCGGAGCGATCGTCGATGGCAACCGTCGCTGGGCGAAGGGCGCGGGCACGAACTACGAGCTCGGCTACAAGGCCGGCGCCGACAAGATCTCGGAGTTCGCCGAGTGGTGCGACTCGCTCGGCGTCGAGATCGTCACGCTGTGGTTGCTGTCGACCGACAACCTCCAGCGATCGCAGTCCGAGGTCGCCAGCATCCTCGCCGCGGTCGAGGACCTGATGGACCGGCTGGCCTCGGAGCAGCGCTGGCGGCTCGCGGTGATCGGCAACCTCGACATGCTGCCGGTCGAGTCCGCGGTGCGCCTCAAGCGGGCGGCGGAGTCGACCAACGGGCTGCCGGGCATGCGGCTCAACGTGTGCGTCGGCTACGGCGGACGGCAGGAGCTCACCGACGCGATGCGCTCCCTGCTGCTGGAGCAGGCCGCCAAGGGGCGGTCGCTCGAGGAGGTCGCCACGACCCTCGAGGTCGACGACATCGCCGAGCACCTCTACACCAAGGGCCAGCCGGACCCGGACCTGCTGATCCGGACGTCGGGGGAGCAGCGGCTCTCGGGCTTCCTGCTGTGGCAGAGCGTGCACTCGGAGTTCTACTTCAGCGACGCCCTGTGGCCCGCGCTGCGGCACGTCGACTTCCTGCGGGCCATGCGGTCGTACGCCCTGAGGCAGCGCCGCTTCGGCCAGTGAGCCGAGCGGCCGCCCGCTTCGCGGTCGAATCGTTCACGTGGATGTCACACGCGGGCGGGCGTGTCCTACCGGGATTGCCCAGATCGCAGTCCTACGTTGAGCGTGTGTTGACGCTCGCGCTTGAGCCTGGATCGCCTACCCACGAGTAGGGCCGGCGTAGGCGCGCGCGGGCCCGTTGAGGAGACAGCCATGGCTGCACCGCGCACCTCGAAGAGCCAGTCCGACCGCCGCACGTACGTCCTGGACACCAGCGTCCTGCTCGCCGATCCCGGTGCCGCCCACCGGTTCCACGAGCACGAGGTCGTCATCCCGGTCGTCGTCATCACGGAGCTGGAGGGCAAGCGGCACGATCCCGAGCTGGGCTACTTCGCCCGCAGCGCCCTGCGCTTCCTCGACGACCTCCGGGTCGAGCACGGCACCCTCGACGTCCCGCTGCCGATCGGCGAGGAGGGCGGCACGATCCGGGTCGAGCTCAACCACACCGACTCCTCGTCCCTGCCGTCCGGCTTCCGGCTCGGGGACAACGACACCCGCATCCTGTCGGTGGCCAAGAACCTCGCCGACGAGGGCCTCGACGTCACGATCGTGTCCAAGGACCTGCCGATGCGGGTCAAGGCCTCGGCGGTCGGCCTCGTCGCGGAGGAGTACCGCGCCGAGCTGGCCCAGGAGTCCGGCTGGACCGGGATGCGCGAGATCGAGATCGACAGCCTCGACCTGGACGCCCTCTACGACAGCGGGACGCTCGACCTGCCCGAGGCGCGCGAGCTCCCGTGCCACACCGGGCTGGTCCTGGTCTCGGACAAGGGCAGCGGCCTGGGCCGGGTCAACGCCGACAAGCAGGTGCAGCTCGTGCGCGGCGACCGGGACGCGTTCGGCATCCACGGACGCTCCGCCGAGCAGCGCATCGCGCTGGACCTGCTCCTCGACCCCGACATCGGGATCGTGTCGCTGGGCGGCCGCGCCGGCACCGGCAAGTCGGCGCTGGCCCTGTGCGCGGGCCTCGAGGCGACGATGGAGCGCGGCCTGCACAAGAAGGTCGTGATCTTCCGCCCCCTCTACGCCGTCGGTGGCCAGGAGCTCGGCTACCTGCCGGGCAGCGAGTCCGAGAAGATGGGGCCGTGGGGCCAGGCCGTGTTCGACACGCTCGGTGCGGTCACCTCGCCGGAGGTCATCGAGCACATCCTCGAGCGCGGGATGCTCGAGGTGCTGCCGCTGACCCACATCCGCGGCCGCTCGCTCCACGACTCGTACGTCATCGTGGACGAGGCCCAGTCCCTCGAGCGCAACGTCCTGCTGACGGTGCTGTCGCGCATCGGCGCCAACTCCAAGGTCGTCCTGACGCACGACGTCGCGCAGCGCGACAACCTGCGGGTCGGGCGGCACGACGGTGTCGTCGCGGTGGTCGAGAAGCTCAAGGGCCACCCGCTGTTCGCCCACGTCACACTGACCCGTTCCGAGCGCTCCCCGGTCGCCGCGCTGGTGACCGAGATGCTCGAGGACGTCACCCTGTGAGGTGACGACCCGGCAGTGACGCAAGGGTCCTTCCCGGACAGTTCGACGTACCTCCCGGGAAGGGCCCTCGTTTGTGGCACAGTTGCGCACGTGAGCGGACCAGGGAGGGTTGCCTTGCGGTGGGCGACCGCGTTCTCGCTGTGCGTGCTGGCCGCGTGCGGCACCGGGTCCGACCCGGGCCGCGCCCCGGTCGTGACGTGGTACGCCGCGCCCGACCGCCTCGACACCGCGGCACTGGCCCGGACCTGCACCGAGGCCGCCGACGGCGCCTATCGCATCGAGGTCCGCCAGCTGCCCGCCGACGTCACCGAGCGGCACGCGCTGCTCGTCCGCCGGCTGCTGGCGAAGGACGACGGGATCGACCTGCTGAGCCTCGACACGGCGTTCACCGCCGAGCTCGCCGCGGCGCGGTTCCTCGCCCCGGTCCCGTCGACGTTGACCAGCGAGCTGTCCGACGACATCGCGCCGGCCGCGCTGGCGGCCGCGACGTATCGCGACGAGCTCGTCGTGGCGCCGTGGTGGCTCGACCCCCAGGTCCTCTGGTACCGCGGCAACACCGCCGAGCGGGCGGGCCTGGACACCACCAAGCCGATCAGCTGGGACGACCTGATAGCCGGGGCCCAGCGGCTCGGTGTCACGGTCCAGGTCGAGGACCGCGACGGCTCCGGCCTGGCGGAGTGGGTCAACGCGCTGGTCACCGGCAGCGGTGGCACGCTCGTCGACGGCACGGGCCGCGGCGCCACGGTCGGCCTCGACTCGGACGCCGGCCGGACCGCCGCCTCGGTCGTCGAGCTCTACGACGAGGCCAAGGTCGGCCCCGGCCCCTCGACCGACGCGCTGACGGGCTTCGCGGCCGCCAACGGGGGATTCCTGGTCGCGTCGAGCTCCGTGATCGCGGACCCCGCGCTGGTCGCGATCGCCGCCGACGTCAAGGCCGCGCCCTATCCCGTGATCGCCGACGACAGCATCGCCCCGCTGGCGGGGATCGGGCTCGCGGTGCCGGCCAGCGCCTCCGACCCGGCCCGCTCGTTCGACGCCGTGTCCTGCCTGACCTCGCCCGACGTGCTGCGGGTCGTCATGACGACCGCACGCCACAGCGCGAGCCGCCAGTCGACGTACCGCGACCCGGCGGTCAAGACCGCCGTGACGGACGCGTCGCTCGTGCGTCGTGCCGTCGCGACCGGACGCACAGTGCCCGGCACGCCGTACTGGTCGCTCGTGCGCGCCGCGATCGACGAGACCTGGCTGCCGGTGACCGACGTGACGCAGGACCTGACGCCCGAGCAGTCGCAGACCGCCGCGCGGACCGCGATCGAGGGGAAGCTGTCGTGAGGGGGTGGCGCTGGCTCGCCCCGGCCATGCTGGTCCTGGGGATCGTGACGCTGTGGCCGCTCGGCCGCGCGGTCTGGACGTCGCTGTCGCGCTCGTCGCTGACGACCCCCGACGCCACCGAGATGGTCGGGCTCGCCAACTACACCGACGTGCTGTCCAGCCGGACGTGGTGGATCGCGGTCGCGGCGACGCTGGCGATCGTCGTCGCGGTCGTCGTCGTGCAGCTGCTGCTCGGGCTGGCGTTCGCGGCCGCGCTGCGCCGGTTGACCACGGTCTGGCCCGTCACCCGGGTGCTGCTGCTGGTGCCGTTCGCGATGCTGGCGGTCGTCTCGGCCGTCGTGTGGCGCGACGCGGTCACGACCGGCTACCTCGAGGCGTGGTTGCGCCTGGAGGACGTCGGGTCGTTCGGCTCCCTCGTCGCGGTCGTGGTCGGTGAGGTGTGGCGGGGGACCGGCATCACGGCGCTGATCCTGCTGGCCGGCCTGCTGCGCGTGTCGTCGTCCCTCCTGCGGTCGGCCGTCGCCGACGGGGCCACCGCGTGGCAGCGGTTCCGCCGCGTCGTGCTGCCGGCGATGGGCCCGGCGATCGCGGTCGCCGCGACGTACCGGGCGCTCGACGCCCTGCGCATCCTCGAGGGACCGCTCGTCGCCGACCAGCCCGGCGCCACGGTCCGCACCGTCCCGCTGCTGGGGTGGGACACGACCTTCACCTCGTTCGAGGTCGGGCTGGGAGCGGCGATGGCGGTCCTGCTCGTCGTGCTGGCCGGGCTGGTGGGCGCGGTGCTCGTGCCGCTGCTCGGCGTCAGGAGGGCCGTATGACTCCGTCCGTCCGCTCCCGCCTCATGGCGTCCGGCGTCGCCTTCGCGCTGGGGTTCGGCCTGGCCAACTACGGCGTCCTGCGCATCGCCCGGCCCGACCTGTGGCTCTGGATCCTCGTCGCGGCCCTGCTGATGGCCACCGGGGTCGTCGGGGTCCTCCTGGCCGACACGACCCGGGCGATCTCGTTCTGGGCGATCCTGGGCCTGGAAGTCTTCGCGGTGTTCACCCTGGTGCCGCTGCTGTGGACCTTCACGGTCGCGACGGCGCCCAGCGGCGTCACGCCGCAGACCCTGTGGCCGCAGGACGTCTCGTGGAGCGCTCTCGACGGCGCCCTGCACTCCGACATCCTGCGCCGCGCCGCCGGGACCTCGGTCCTGGTGGCGGCGCTCGCGACGCTGATCGCGATGCCGCTCGCGATCCCCGCGGCGTACGCCTTCGTGCGCCTGACGGTCAAGGGCCGGCGGATCGCGTACGGCTTCGTGCTCGTGGCGTTGCTGATGCCGCTGGTGGCCCTCGCCGGACCGTTCGCGGGGCAGCTGATCGCGTTCGACCTGTACGGCTCCCGGCTGGCGCTCGTCGTGCCGGCACTCGCCGTGACCCTGCCGCTGGCGATCTGGCTCAGCGTCACGGTGTTCCGCGACGTCCCGTGGAGCCTCGGCGACGCGGTCCGCGCCGACGGCGCGACCCGGGCCCAGCAGCTGCGGCTGTTCGCAGCCCCGCACCTGCTGCCGGGCCTCGGCGTCGCGACGCTGCTGGTGTTCGTGGCAGGGTGCAACGACTTCGTGCTGGGCTCGGCGTTGGCGCCCGACGCGCAGACGCTCCCGCTGCCGGCGACGTTGCTGCTGGCGTCGGGCCAGGTCGACGACTCGAGCGCCGCGATCGCCGCCGCGGGGCTGCTGTGGATCCTGCCCGCCGTCGTGCTCCTGCTGCTGTTCCCTCGCCGGATCAACCAACTCCTCGGAAGGTCCTACCGATGACCTCGATCGAAGTGCGCCACCTCATGACGGCCGGCTCGGGATCCCGTCCCGCGCTCGACGACATCAACCTGACCGTCCCGAGCGGGTCGACGCTGGCCATCACGGGGCCCTCCGGTGCCGGCAAGAGCCTGCTGCTGCGCACCCTCGCGGGGCTCGAGGAGCAGACGTCCGGCGACATCCTGGTCGACGACGTCGTGGTCAACGCGGTGAGCCCGCGCGGACGCGACCTCGCGATGGTCTTCCAGGACTTCGCGCTCCACCCGCACCTCGACGTGTTCGACAACCTGGCCTTCTCCTCGACGCTGCGGCGGGGCTTCGACCGGGCCGCCCTGTCCGAGCGCATCCAGGACGTCGCGGACTTCCTGGCGCTGACCGACCTGCTGGGCCTGTCACCCGCCCAGCTCGACGACGCGCAGAAGCAGCGGGTCGCCCTGGGCCGCTCCCTCGTACGGCAGGCCAACGCCTACCTGCTCGACTCGCCGTTCTCCGCCCAGTCCGACCGCGTGCGTGCGCACGTCCGTTCCGTCACCGCGCAGTGGCAGCAGGAGGGCGAGCGCACGTCGATCGTGACGACCAACAGCGTCGAGGAGGCGCTCAGCATCGCCGACCGGGTCGCCGTGATGCACCAGGGCTTCATCCACCAGGTCGGGACGCCGCGGGACCTGTACGAGCGGCCCGCCGACATGTTCGTCGCGGGCTACCTCGGCGCTCCGCCGATGAACCTCGTCCCCGCGTTCCCGGTGGGCCAGCAGCTCGTCATGCCGCTCGCCACGATGCTGCTGGACGGGCCGCTGCTCGAGCGGATCGGTGACCGCGGCGTCGTCGTCGCCGGGATCCGGCCGGAGCACTGCTACGACGCGAGCGGCGCGGGCGGTGCCGCGGTCTCGGACCGGGTCGAGTTCACGACCCGGATCGACGACGTGGAGTGGCGGGGCAGCTCGCAGTTCGCCTATCTCGGCTACGAGATCGAGCCCGCCGTCAGCGAGCTCCTGGACGAGGTCGAGGAGCTGCTCGAGTTCGACCTGTTCCAGAACTTCCTGGTCGCCGAGCTCGCCGCCGACAGCACGCTCAAGCCCGGCATGTCGATCCGCGTCGTGATCCCGCGGCAGAAGGTCCACGTGTTCGATCCCGAGACGGGCGAGAACCTCACCCTGCCGCGATGACGGCGACCCACCGCCAACGGCTCCTGGCGGCGCTCGTCGCGCTCGCGGCCGCGGCGGCGTACGCGGCCGTGACGCTGCTGCGGTTCGGGCGCTACACGATCTCCTCGTTCGACAACGCGATCTTCGAGCAGGCGATCAAGAGCTACGCCCACCTCGGCGCGCCCGTCGTCGACATCAAGGCGCCGGGCTACAACATCCTGGGGGACCACTTCTCGCCGATCACGGCACTGGTCGCGCCGGTCTATCGGCTCGTCCCGTCCGCGCAGACCGTCCTGCTGGCGCAGGTCGTGCTGATCGCGGTGTCGATCCACGTCGTCGCGGTGCTGGGCATGCGCCGCCTCGGCACGGCGGTCGGGCTCGCGATCGGGGTGGCGTACGCCGTCTCGTTCGGCGTCCAGTCCGCCATCGAGGCCGACTTCCACGAGGTCGCGTTCGCGGCGCCGCTGCTCGCGCTGGCCGGCGCGGCGTACGTCGACCGGCGCTTCGACCGGGTCGTGTGGTGGTCGCTGCCGCTGCTGCTGGTCAAGGAGGACCTCGGCGTCACGGTCGCGGCGATCGGGATCGTGCTGTGGCTGTCGGGGGACCGGCGGCGCGGGCCGCTCCTGGCGATCGGTGGGGTCGTGGCGACAGCCCTGGTGGTGCTGGTCGTGATCCCGTTCTTCAACACCGCGGGGTCGTACGCGTACGCCGACGACGGTGGGCTGCTCTCCGCGGCGTTCGACGGGCTGGGTCGCAAGGCTGCGACGGTGCTGCTGACGTTCGGGGTCACCGGGCTGGCGGCCCTGGGGTCGCCGTGGGCGCTCGTCGCGGTGCCGACGCTGCTGTGGCGGTTCACCGGGGACGTGCCCTACTACTGGGGGACGGACTACCACTACTCGCTGGTCCTGATGCCGATCGTCTTCGTCGCCGCGATCGACGCGATCGAGCGCCGGCCACGGCTGCGGTGGACCGTGCCGGCGGGCCTCGTCGTCGGGGGGGTCCTGATGGTCGGCTCGCCGCTGGCGACGCTGGTGGACTCCACGACGTACGACGAGCCACCGCGCGCCCACAGCGCCCGCGCCGTGCTCACGATGGTGCCGGAGGGGGCGTCGGTCGAGACCGACATCGGGCTCATGAGCCACCTGGTCACGGACCACACGGTCTACTGGATCGGGTCGATCGGCGACACCGTGCCGGACTACGTCCTGCTCGACGTGCTGGCCGGGATCGGCTCACCGGTGGACGTCGAGGCGTACGCCGAGCAGGCCCACGGCGGGGAGTACGACGTGGTGTTCGACGAGGACGGCTTCGTCCTCGCCGCCCGCCGACCCCCCAACCGCTGACCCGTCAGCGGTTGGGGTGGGGGTCAGGGGTGGGTCATGGACATGACGTCGAGCGCCTTGTCCAGGTCCTCCTCGGACACCTCGCCGCGCTCGACGAAGCCCATCTCGATGACGACCTGGCGGATCGTCTTCTTCTCCTTGACCGACTGCTTGGCGACCTTGGCCGCGTTCTCGTAGCCGATGAAGCGGTTGAGCGGCGTCACGACCGACGGCGACGACTCGGCGAGGAACAGGCAGCGCTCCTCGTCGGCGACGATGCCGTCGATGCAGCGGTCGGCCAGCACGCGCGAGGCGTTGCCCAGCAGGCGCATCGACTCCAGAATGTTGCGGCCGATGACCGGCAGCATGACGTTGAGCTCGAACGATCCCGAGGCGCCGGCGGTCGCGATCGTCGCGTCGTTGCCGATGACCTGCGCGGCGACCATGAGGGTCGCCTCGGGCAGGACCGGGTTGACCTTGCCGGGCATGATGCTCGAGCCGGGCTGCAGGTCGGGGAGCTGGATCTCGCCCAGACCCGTGCGGGGACCGGAGCCCATCCACCGCAGGTCGTTGCAGATCTTGGTCAGGCTGACCGCGATGGTGCGCAGCTGGCCGGACATCTCGACGAGCCCGTCGCGCGCGCTCTGCGCCTCGAAGTGGTCGGCCGCCTCGGTGATCGGCAGGCCGGTGCCCTCGCCGAGCAGCTCGATGACGCGCTGCGGGAAGCCGATCGGCGTGTTGATGCCGGTGCCGACCGCGGTGCCGCCGAGGGGGACCTCGGCCGTACGCGGGAGGGAGGCCTCGACCCGCTGGATGCCGCGGCGGATCTGCATCGCGTAGCCGGCGAACTCCTGGCCCAGCGTGACGGGCGTGGCGTCCATCAGGTGGGTGCGGCCGGACTTCACGACCTTCGCGAACGCGGTGGCCTTGGCCTCCAGCGACTTCGCGAGGTGGTCGAGGGCGGGGATGAGCTCGTTGGACGCCGAGGCCGTCGCCGCGACGTGGATCGAGGTCGGGAAGACGTCGTTGGACGACTGCGAGGCGTTGACGTGGTCGTTGGGGTGGACGTCCTTGCCGAGGGACTTCGAGGCGATCGTCGCGATGACCTCGTTGGTGTTCATGTTGCTGGAGGTGCCCGAACCGGTCTGGAACACGTCGATCGGGAACTGCGCGTCGTGGGCGCCGGAGGCGATCTCCTCGGCGGCGGCGACGATCGCGTCGGCGATGTCCTGGTCGATGATGCCGAGCTCGGCGTTCGCCTTGGCGCAGGCCGCCTTGATCTGCGCGAGGGCGCGGATCTGTGCGGACTCGATCGGCGTGCCGGAGATCGGGAAGTTCTCGACGGCTCGCTGGGTCTGGGCGCGCCAGAGGGCGTCAACGGGGACGCGGACTTCGCCCATGGTGTCGTGCTCGATGCGATATTCGGTCATACCGGCACGATATCGCTGCGCGTCCCGGGCGGGTCAGCGGCGGGGGTGGGAGCCGGTGAGGATCCAGTAGTGCTCGGCCCGGTCCTGCAGCCGGACCGGGACGCTCGTCTGCTCGACCCGCTCGAACGAGGCGCGCAGGCTGGCCACCACCGTGTCGGACGGCGCCATCGACCAGACACACAGGTGCCCGCCGGGGCGCAGCCGCTCGGCGCACACCCCGACGAACGAGGGCCCGTAGACCGCCGCGTTGTCGTCGTGGACCAGGAAGTCGGGCCCGTTGTCGATGTCGAGCACGATGGCGTCGAGGGAGCCGGCCGGTTGCTCGACGACCGCGGCGCGTACGTCGTCCAGCACGACCTCGACCCGGGGGTCCGTCAGCAGGTCGGCGCCGGCGATCGTGCCGTCGCGCATCCAGTCCACGATCTCGCGGTGCCGCTCGACCACGACTACCCGCCGCACCGGGGCGGTGAGCAGCTCGCGCAGGGTGAACCCGAGTCCCAGGCCACCCACCAGGACGTCCCGCGCACCGCGCTCGACGACGGCGCGCGCGAGCGCCCGTTCGGAGGCGGTCTGCCGGTCGTCCATGACGAAGACTCCGTTGACCCGCAGCTCCGTGGCGCCGTCGTCGCGCCGGCGCAGGATCGGCCCGGTCATGCCCCCACGATAGGACGGACGGGGCCTCAGGCGGCGTAGATCGCGACCTCGCTGGCCTTGACCGCGAGGAACACCGCGGCGCCCGGTGCCAGATCGAGCTCGGCGACGACCGGGGCGGTGACGTCGGCGCTGATCTCGTCGGTCTGCACCCGCACCTGGGCCCCGTGCGGCTCCAGCTCGCGGACCGTCGCGGCGAACACGTTGCGGGGGCTGCCCGACGGGCGCTCGGTGTGGACGCTGACGGCGCTGGGGCTGAAGACCGCCACGGCGGCTGTCCCCTCGGCGACCTCGGTCGAGTCGGGCAGGCCCGCCACGAGCAGACCCGCCGGGGTCCGGACGGCCCCGGACTCCACGGTGCCGCGGGCCAGGTTGAGCCCGGCGATCCCGGCGCCGAAGGAGCTGCGGGGCCGGGCCAGCACCTGCCGGGTCGGACCGTGCTCCACGACCCGGCCGCCCTCCATCACGACGACCCGGTCGGCCAGCAGCAGGGCGTCGAGCACGTCGTGGGTCACGATGATCGCGCTGCGGCCGGCCAGCACCCGCCGCAGCACCTGGCGCATCGCCGGCACGACCGTGACGTCGAGCGCCGCCATCGGCTCGTCGAGCAGCAGCAGGCGTGGCCCGGCGGCGAGGGCGCGCGCGACGGCGACCCGTTGGGCCTGGCCGCCGGACAGCTGGGCGGGGCGCCGGGCCGCCAGCTCGGTCGCGTCGACCTCGGCCAACCACGTACGTGCGATGGTGCGTGCCGCGCCGCGACGGGCCCCCGCGCTCCGCGGGCCGAAGCCGATGTTGTCGAGGACGTCCAGGTGGGGGAACAGCAGTGGGTCCTGCGCCATGAGCGCGGTTCCGCGGGCGTGCGGGGCGACCCAGGTCCCGGTGGCCACGTCGAAGAGGGTCGTCCCGTCCAGGACCGCCCGGCCGGCGTCGGGGCGAGCGATCCCGGCGATCGCCGCCAGCAGCGTCGACTTGCCCGACCCGTTGGGACCCAGCACCGCGACGGTCTCGCCGTCGGCCAGGTCGAGCTCGACCCGGACGTCGCGGTCGTCGAATGTCGCCTCGAGGTGCAGGCTCACAGCATCTCCCTGCGCGGCCCGCGGACCAGCCCGATCACGAGCACGGCGACCACGACGAGCACCAGGGACAGGGCGACCGCGGCATCCGGGTCGGACTCGCGCTGCAGGTAGATCTCCAGCGGCAGCGTCCGGGTGACACCTTCCAGGCTGCCCGCGAACGTGATCGTGGCACCGAACTCACCCAGCGCCCGGGCGAACGACAGCACCGCCCCCGCGGCGAGCCCCGGCAGCACGAGGGGGAGCGTGACCCGGCGCAGCACCGTCGTGGGTCGCGCGCCGAGGGTCGAGGCCACGACCTCGTACTGCTCGCCGGCGGTGCGCAGCGATCCCTCCAGGCTCACGACGAGGAACGGCAGCGAGACGAATGTCTGCGCGATCACGACGGCCGTGGTGGAGAACGCGATCTGCAGGCCCAGGACCTCGATCGTCTCGCCGAGGAGCCCCTTGCGCCCGAACGTGTAGAGCAGCGCGATGCCGCCGACCACGGGCGGGAGCACCAGCGGCAGCAGCACGAGCGACCGCAGCGCGCCCTGGCCGCGGAAGCTGGTGCGCGCCAGCACCAGCGCCATCGGCACGCCGAGCAGCAGGCACAGCACCGTGCTGACCGCTGACGTCCGCAGGCTCAGCATCAGCGCGGCCCTCGAGGAGTCGGAGGTGACGAGGTCCAGGAAGTGGCTCCACTGCACCTGGGTGGCCAGCGCGGCCAGCGGCAGCACGATGAACAGCGCTCCCGCCGCGGCGGGGACGAACACCCACCGGGGGAGACCGGACGAGCGGGTGGGGCGGGACATCGGCTACGGCTGGGCGAAGCCGGCGGCTGCGAGGATCGCCTGACCCTCGGGCCCCGCGACGTACGCCGCGAAGTCCTTCGCGACCGAGGGGTGCGAGCTGCCGGACAGGGCGGCGATCGGGTACGTGTTGACGACCTTCGCGGCCTCGGGGACCTCGATGCCGTTGACCTGACCGGCCGCGCCCTTGACGTCGGTGACGTAGACCAGGCCGGCGTCGGCCTCGCCGGAGATGACCTTGCCGAGGACGTCGGTGACGGACTGCTCCTCGCTGACCGGCTTGATGTCGACACCGGCGGCCTTCTCGAGACCCGCCGCTGCGGCCCCGCACGGGACCTCCGCGGCGCAGATGACGGTCTTGACGTCGGGGTCGGCGAGGTCGTCGAGCGAGTCGACGTTCGCCGGGTTGTCCGGGGGTGTCGCGATCTCGAGCGTGTTGCTCGCGAAGTCGACCGGCTCGCCCGTGACCGAGCCGTCGGCGACCGCCTTGTCCATGTTCTTGGTGTCGGCCGAGGCGAAGACGTCCGCCGGGGCGCCCTGGGAGATCTGCGCCACGAGGTCCGAGGACCCGGCGAAGCTGAACGCCACCGTGACGCCGGGGTTGGCGTCCTCGAACGTCCTCCCGATCTCGGTGAACGTGCCCTTGAGCGATGCCGCGGCGAACACCGTGATGGTGGTCGCCTGCGGGGCGGCGCCGTCGGACGACCCGTCCGAGCCGCACGCAGCGGTCGAGAGCAGGAGGCCGGCGACCAGGGGGGCGAGCAGGCGCTTCATGAGGAGCCTTCCAGGGTCTCGATGATGACGTTGGTGGACTTGATGACGGCCACGGCGACGGAGCCCGGCTCGAGCCCCAGCTCCTCGACCGCCTCGCTGCTCATCAGCGACACGACGCGGAAGGGCCCGCACTGCATCTCGACCTGCGCCATGACGGCGTCGGTCTTGACCGCCGTGACGAGCCCGACGAAGCGGTTGCGGGCCGAGGACGCGGCACCGGAGGCATCCGGCGCCTTCGCGTGGGCCTTGGCGAACTCGGCGAGCGTACGTCCCTCGATCGCCATGCGTCCGGACCCGTCGGTGACCGACGTCAGCGTCCCGGCATGGACCCAGCGGCGCACGGTGTCGTCGCTGACCCCCAGGAAGAGGGCGGCATCCGAGATCCGTACGCGCGTCATGATCTCAACTCTATGGCATCAGATGCGGCTCTACCTCCCGGATCAATCCGTGGATGCGTATCCGATGCCGTTCTCGCGGGCGCGTTCCATGTCCGCGGCGAGCCGGGCCTGCTGATAGGGCCCCGGCGCCACCAGGTGGTCGATGACGTTCTGCACCGAGACGGGGTCCTTGTCCTGGCTCATCTTGACCTTGCAGACGAACCGCTCGATCGGGATCCGCAGGCCGACCGTGCCGCGGGCGACGGGCCGCGCATACTCCGGGTCGAGCCACATCGGGTCGTCGACGTGCTGCTCGAAGTGGGCGACGAGCCGGGTCAGGACGGCGATGTTGTCGTCCTCGGAGAGGATCTGCGGGGTGCCCCAGCAGTGGGCCGCGGTGAAGTTCCAGGTCGGCGCCTGCGAGGAGCCCGGGACGTACCAGCTCGGCGAGACGTAGCCGTGCTCGCCCTGGAACACCAGCAGCACCTCGCCCGTGCCGAGACCGTGGATCCGGTCGTCGGGCCGGCCCACGTGGGTCACGACCGCCAGCTCCTCGGAGTCCTGGTCCAGCAGCATGGGGTAGTGCGAGGCGACGAGCTCGCCGTCGTGGTGGCTGATCAGCATGGCCCACGGGTGGTCCGCGATGAGCCGCCGCACGACGTTGACGTCGGTCGTCGCGTGGCGCGGGTTGTGCCTCATGGCTTCTCGGTCGAGGCGGCGCGTTCGGCGGTGTGCACGATCGCGTCGACGAACGTCGGGTAGAGCGCCGGCGGGAGGTCGTGCGACATGCCGGCGATCTCGAGGTGCTCGGCACCCTTGATCGCCTCCGCGGTGGCCTTGCCACCGGAGCGGTGGACGAGCCGGTCGGCCAGCCCGTGGATCACGGTGACCGGCAGGTCGAGCTCGCCGAGCGCGGCGGTCCGGTCGGGCTGGGTCAGGACGGCCAGCATCTGGCGGGTCACGCCGCTCGCGGTCCAGCCCCGGTCGTACGTCTCGTAGGCCCGCTCGCGGGCCGCCTCCTCGTCGGACGGGAAGGCCGCCGAGCCGATGACCTTGGAGACGCGCAGCGACCGGGCGACGTACTCGTCGCGGGTCCGGCCGGCGGACGACAGCATCGCGGGGATGACCCGGGGGTGCTGGAAGCCGACGGTGCGCCGCCCGGTCGAGGACATGATCGAGGTCAGCGACAGGACCCGCGTGGGGTGCTCGATCGCAAGCGTCTGGGCGATCATGCCGCCCATGGACGCCCCCGCGACGTGCACGCCCGCGAGCGACAGGTGGTCGAGCAGCCCGATCGCGTCATCGGCCATGTCGCTGATCGAGTAGGGCGCCTTGCCCAGAGCGACGAACGCCCGGACGACCTCGGCCCGGCCGGCCCGGTGCTGGCGGAGCTTGGTCGAGCGGCCCGTGTCGCGGTTGTCGTAGCGGATCACGAAGAAGCCGCGCCGTGCGAGCAGCTCGCAGAACTCGACCGACCACCAGCCCATCGGGCCCCCGAGGCCCATGACGAGCAGCACGGCGGGGTCGTCGGCATCGCCGAACGTCTGGAAGCAGATGTCGATCCCGCTGGGCAGCGAGGCGAACTGCTCGTCGGAGCGGGCGACCTCAGTGCTCATGGACCTCAGTGCTCATAGTCGACGGAGGAGTACGCCTGGAGCTTGCCGAGCTGGTGCTCGCTGGTGATCTTGCGGATCGTGCCGGAGCGCGAGCGCATGACGATCGACTCGGTGTAGGCCTTGCCGGCGCCGTAGCGGACACCGTTCATGAGCTCGCCGTCGGTGATGCCGGTCGCGACGAAGAAACAGTCGTCGGCGGTCACGAGGTCATTGGTGTGCAGGACCCGGTCGAGGTCGTGGCCGGCGTCGATCGCACGCTGGCGCTCGTCGTCGTCGATGGGCCACAGCTTGCCCTGGATGACGCCGCCGATCGCCTTGATGGCGCACGCCGTGATGAGGCCCTCGGGGGTCCCGCCGACGCCGACCAGCAGGTCGACACCGGTGTCGGGCCGGGCCGCGGTGATCCCGCCGGCGACATCGCCGTCGATGATGAACTTGATGCGGGCGCCCGCGGCGCGGATCTCGTCG
>NZ_JAOPXQ010000098.1 GCF_025965075.1 Aeromicrobium sp. | reverse complement strand
ATCTCACGCTGATGGCGGGAGCCGACGCCGTCGAGCCGCTGGGTGCCGAGGAGCCGTTCGAGGCGGTCGTCAGGGCGTACGTCGTGGGGCTGCTCACGGGGGCCAAGGGCAACACCGGCGTGATCCTCTCCCAGCTGATCCGGGCGTGCTTCCGCGACCTGGACCTGCGGGGCGGTGAGATCAGCGCGACCGACGTGGCCCGCTCCTTCGTCTCGGCGTCGGACGCGGCCTGGGCCGCCGTCGGCGCGCCCGTCGAGGGCACGATCCTCTCGGTGGCCAAGGCCGCGGCCGCGGGAGCGACCGAGGCGGCCGAGGCGGGGGTCGACGGCCGGACGGTCTTCGCCAAGGCCGCCGCCGCCGCCCGCGAGGCGCTGGCGCGCACGCCCGAGCAGATGGAGGTGCTTGCCCGGGCCGGTGTCGTCGACGCGGGTGGCCGCGCGCTGGTCGTCGTGCTCGACGCGACGGAGCAGGCGCTGACCGGCCGCCTGCCCGAACGGGTCGTGGCCTCGATCCCGGTGCCGATCCGCGCCGCGGACGACGAGCTCAGCGCTGACGGTCCGTCCTACGAGGTCATGTACCTCCTCGAGGCCGACGACGACCGGATCCCGGACCTGCGCCGTGCGCTCCTGCCGCTGGGTGACTCGCTGGTCGTCGTCGGTGGCGACCGGCTCTGGAACGTCCACGTCCACGTCGACGACGTCGGGGCGGCGATCGAGGTCGGCATCGCCGCCGGCCGGCCCTACCGGATCGCCGTGACGCACTTCGCCGACCAGATCGCCCAGGGGCCGCAGCGCGAACGGGTCGTCATCGCCGCCACCACCGGCGAGGGCCTCACGGCACTGTGCCGCGAGGCGGGGGCGACGGCGCTCGAGTTCACCCGCGAGCACCCGTTGACCGTCGCGGAGATGAGCGCGTCGCTGCGTGACGTCAACGCCGGCGAGATCATCGTGCTGCCCAACAACTCGCGCTACGTCCGCCAGTTCGAGGCCGCCGCGCAGGCGGCCCGACAGGACGGCGTACGCGTCGCGGTGATCCCGACCCTCGCCCAGGTGCAGGGGCTCGCGGCGCTGGCCGTGCACGATCCCGGCCTGGGCTTCGACGAGGTCGTCGTCGCGATGTCGAGCGCCGCGGCCAGCACGCAGCACGGTGCCGTGACGGTCGCGACGGAGGCCGGGATGACGATGGCCGGACCCGTGCGGGCCGGCGACATCCTCGGGGTCGTGGCGGGGGACTTCGCGGTCGTCGGCGACGACGTCCTGGAGGTGGCCTACGCCGTCATCGACCGGATCCTGTCCCCGGCGGGTGAGATGCTGACCGTCGTGCTGGGAGAAGGCGTCGAGGGGCTGGTCGAGGAGTCGATCTCCGCCCATCTCCGGCTGACCCGGCCCGACGTCGACCTGCTGGTCTACGACGGCGGCCAGGAGAACTATCCGTTGTTCATCGCGGTCGAGTGATGGTCGACCTCACGACCAAGCTCGTCAACATCCTCGGCGACAAGACCACCAAGCCCCTGACGGCCGCCTTCGACATGGTCGTCGTGGGTGACCTGCTGCGGCACTACCCCCGCCGCTACGCCGAGCTCGGCAAGCTGACCGACCTGTCGCAGCTCGAGGTCGGCCAGCACGTCACGATCATGGCGCGGGTCGCGTCGGTCAAGAACTTCTCCTTCGGTCCCGGTGGCAAGCGCACCCGCACCGAGGTCGTGGTGACCGACGGCACGGGCCACCTGACGTTGACCTTCTTCCAGCAGGGCTGGCGGCTCAAGTCGATGGAGCCGGGCTCGCTGGGCCTGGCGGCCGGTGTCGTCAGCGAGTTCAACCGCAAGCTGCAGCTGACCCACCCCGACTGGGAGCCCATCAAGGAGACCGACGACCCGACCGAGTCGTCCCGGCTGAGCCGCGGCATCATCCCGCTCTACCGCGCCACCGCCAAGATGCCGTCGTGGCGGATCGCCCAGTGCGTCGAGATGTGCCTCGACGCTCTCGACCCGGTCGAGGATCCGCTCCCGGCGGAGATCCGGGACGCCCGGGACTTCTTCGACCTGCCCGGCTCGCTCGAGGCCGTCCACCGTCCCCGCACGGCCAAGGACTGGCAGCGCGGCCGCGACCGGTTCCGTTTCGAGGAGGCGTTCGTCGTGCAGACCGTGTTCGCCCAGCGGCGCCACACCCTCGAGCAGGAGCGGGCCGCGGCCCGGCCCGTCGTCGCCGGTGGGCTGCGGGACCGGTTCGAGCAGCAGCTCCCGTTCGTCCTGACCGAGGGGCAGCGCACCGTCGTCGGCGAGATCGGCGCCGACCTGGCACGCACCCACCCGATGCACCGGCTGCTCCAGGGCGAGGTCGGCTCGGGCAAGACGATCGTCGCCCTGCTGGCGATGCTGCAGGTCGTTGACGCGGGAGCCCAGGCCGCCCTGCTGGCGCCGACCGAGGTCCTGGCGTCGCAGCACTACCGCGCCATCACCGCGATGCTGGGTGACCTCGCCAAGGGAGGGATGATCGGTGGCGCCGACGGCGCCACCCGGGTCCGGCTCCTGACCGGGTCGATGGGTGCCAAGGCCCGCAACGCCTCCCTGCTGGACGCCGCCTCGGGCGAGGCCGGGATCGTCATCGGCACGCACGCCCTGATCCAGGACCACGTCCAGCTCGCCGAGCTGGGCCTGCTGGTCGTCGACGAGCAGCACCGCTTCGGCGTCGAGCAGCGGGCCGCGCTGGTCGACCGCGCCGAGGTCACGCCGCACGTGCTGGTCATGACGGCCACGCCGATCCCGCGCACGATCGCGATGTCGGTGTTCGGCGACCTCGAGGTGTCGACGTTGCGCGAGCTGCCCGCCGGCCGCCAGCCCATCCAGACCACCGTCGTCCCGGCCGCCGAGCGCCCCGCCTGGCTCGACCGCGGCTGGCAGCGGGTCCGCGAGGAGGTCGCCAAGGGTCGTCAGGCGTACGTCGTGGTGTCCCGCATCGGTGACACTGCGTCCGACGGGGAGGGCTCGGAGAGCGAGACGAGCTCCCTGGTGGAGCTGCACGAGGAGCTCGTCGGCGGGGCGCTGCACGGGCTGCGGGTCGGCACGCTGCACGGACGGATGAGCCCCGACGACAAGGACGCCGCGATGAACGCGTTCGCGTCCGGTGCGCTCGACGTGCTGGTCGCGACGACCGTCGTCGAGGTCGGCGTCGACGTCCCCAACGCGACGGTCATGGTCATCATGGATGCCGACCGGTTCGGGGTCTCCCAGCTGCACCAGCTGCGTGGACGGGTCGGCCGGGGGAGCGAGGCCGGGCTGTGCCTGCTGGTCACCACCAGCGACGCGGACTCGCCGGCGCGGGAGCGGCTCGACGCGGTCGCCTCGACGACCGACGGGTTCGAGCTGTCCCGGCTCGACGTCGAGCTGCGCCGCGAGGGCGACGTCCTCGGCTCCCGGCAGTCGGGCATACGCTCCAGCCTTCGGCTGCTCTCGGTCGTCAAGGACGGCGACGTCATCGACGACGCCCGGGCCGCGGCCGATGCGCTGGTGCAGGATGATCCGACGCTGGGGTCGCACGCGGCCCTGGCCGCCGCCGTCGAGGAGCTCGAGCGGTCCGAGCAGGCCGACTACCTGGAGCGCACATGACCCGGATCATCGCGGGGACCCACGGCGGGCGTCGCATCCAGACGCCCAAGGGCGACGGGACGCGGCCGACCAGCGACCGGGTGCGCGAGGCGATGTTCTCCTCCCTGGAGTCCGAGCTGGGCGGCTTCGCCGACCTCGTCGTGCTGGACCTGTTCGCCGGCTCGGGAGCGCTGGGCCTGGAGGCGCTGTCACGGGGCGCCGCGTCCGCAACGTTCGTGGAGGCCGACGCCCGGGCCGCCGCGGTCATCAAGACCAACCTCCGCGAGCTCGGCGCCTCCGGCACGGTCGCCCGCGCCAAGGCCGAGCGGTGGATCGAGGACGACGCCGCGGACGCCTTCGACCTGGTCTTCGTCGACCCGCCCTACGCCGTGACGACTGCCGGGGTGGCGCGGCTCGTGGCCGCGATCAAGGACTCGTTCGCGACGCCGGACACGCTCTTCGTGGTCGAGCGCGCGACCCGGGACCCGTTCGAGTGGCCGGCCGGGATCGAGCCGCTCCGGGACAAGAAGTACGGCGAGACGACCCTTTGGTACGGTCGCTGACATGACCAAGGTCGTGTGTCCCGGATCCTTCGACCCCGTGACCAATGGTCACCTCGACATCGTCAACCGCGCCTCGCGCCTGTTCGACGAGGTCGTCGTCGCGGTGCTCGTCAACGAGTCCAAGACGGGACTGTTCACGGTCGAGGAGCGTCTCGACCTGCTCGACCGGGCCACCGAGCACCTGCCCAACGTGTCGACGGCCTCCTTCACGGGGCTCCTGGTCGACTTCTGCTCGACCCACGACGTGGACGCCATCGTCAAGGGCCTGCGCGCCGTCACGGACTTCGACTACGAGCTGCAGATGGCGCAGATGAACGGCAGCCTCACCGAGGTCGACACCCTGTTCATCCCCACCTCCCCGGAGTACTCCTTCCTCGCCTCCAGCCTGGTCAAGGAGGTCGCCAAGCACGGCGGCGACGTGTCGGCCCTGGTGCCCGACTTCGTCAACGCCGAGCTCAAGGCCAAGTTCGCCTGACGTGGACCGGACGGCCGAGTTCGAGGCCGAGCGGCCCAGGCTGGTCGCCATCGCGGCCCGCGTGCTGGTCGACCAGGCCGAGGCCGAGGACGTCGTGCAGCGCGCGTGGTTGCGCCTCTCCGCCTCCGACGCGGACATCGCGAGCCTCCCGGCCTGGCTCACGACCGTCACGACCCGGCTGTGCCTGGATCGCCTCCGCGCCCGCACGCCCGTCCCGGTCGAGGACGTCGGCGAGGCCGGGACGGCTCCCGACCCGGCCGACGAGGTCGCGCTCGCCGACTCCGTCGGAGCCGCGCTGGTCGTCGTGCTCGATCGACTCACGCCGGCCGAGCGGGTGGCCTTCGTGCTGCACGACAGCTTCGACATCGAGTTCGCCACGATCGCGGGGGTCCTCGACACGACGCCGGCGTCCGCCCGCAAGCTGGCGTCCCGCGCTCGGGCCAAGGTCAGCGATCCGGCGCCCGACGCCCGCCCGGCCACGTGGGAGGTCGTCGACGCGTTCATGGCGGCGGCCCGGCACGGCGACTTCTACCGCCTCATCCAGCTCCTGGCCCCCGACGCGGACGTGACGGCCGACCGGGCCGCGGTCGTGGCGGGAACGCCGGAGGCCATCCGCGGGGGACGTCAGGTCGCCGAGTTCTTCAACGGCAGCGCCCACTCGGCCCTTCCCGTGCACGTCGGCGACCGTCCGGGCGCGGCCTGGTTCCATCGCGGGGAGGCGAAGGTGGTGTTCGACTTCACGGTCGTCGACGGGGTCGTCCGCGGCATCACGTTCCGCGCCGATCCCGCGACGCTGGCGCAGGTGTCCCGGCGCGACGGCGCGAGTCCGCGCACCTGAGCCCGGCCGCTGTCACATCCGGCCGCCTCCGGACGTCAACAAGGTGTCAGCCTGGTCATCCAGGCCCCACCACCGAACGGGAGCACCGCATCATGAAGACCATGACCTGTCGACAGCTCGGAGGTCCCTGCGACCTCGAGCACCGCGGCGAGAGCGCCGATGACGTCATCAACGCCCAGGACAAGCACCTCAAGGAGGCGGAGAAGGCGGGGGACCCCGTCCACCAGGAGGCGCGTGACGCGATGAAGTCCCGGTGGCGGCACCCCAAGAAGTCTCTGGGCTGGTACCGCGACATGAAGAAGGCCTTCGCCGCCCTGCCGGAGGGTTGATCGCCCGGGCCCCGGCACTCAGTCCGGGAGCTGGGGGACTGCGAGGGGGTCCCGGGTGCCGACCTGGACCGCGCGGCGGAGCGCCGCCGAGCCGAACTTGTCCCGGACGGCGTCGATGACCGAGTCGAGCTCGGCCCCGCTCGTCACGTCGAGCGGCAGCGACAGCTGCTCGGGCTGGTCGTCCAGCGATCCGACCGACACGCCGATCAGGGTGATGCCGCGCTCCTTGATCGCACCGGCCCGGGACGCCAGGAGCAGCCGGGCGGTGTCCAGGACCGTCAGGGTGTGCGCCGTGGGTTGCGACAGCGTGTGCGAGGAGGTGGACCGGGTGAAGTCGCCGAACCGCAGCCGGATCGTCACGGTGCTGCCGGTACGCCCGGCGGCCCGCATCCGGCGCGTCACCCGGTCGACCAGCGTCAGCAGGGTCAGGTCGAGCTCGGCGGCCGAGTGCCGGCCCGATCCGATCGCGTGCTGAGCGCCCATCGACCCGTGACGCTTCCCGGTCTGCACCGGCCGAGGGTCCCGGTTGTGGGCCAGCGCGTGCAGGTGGCGGCCGGCACCCGGCCCGAGCAGCTGGACCAGCTCGACCTCGAACATCTGCGCCACGTCGCCGACGGTGTGGATGCGCGCCTCGCGCAGCTTGGCGGACGTGACCTTGCCGACACCCCACAGGCGTTCGACCGGCAGGGCGTGGAGGAACTCGAGCTCCCGCTCGACCGGCACGACCAGCAGTCCCTCCGGCTTGGAGACCGCGGAGGCGACCTTGGCGAGGTACTTCGTCCGGGCGACGCCGACCGAGATCGGCAGCCCGACCCGCTCGCGGACGTCGTCACGCAGCTGCTGGGCGATGACCGACGGGGCGCCCCGGATCCGGCGCAGGCCCCCGACCTCGAGGAACGCCTCGTCGATCGAGATGCCCTCGACGACCGGCGTGGTGTCGTGAAACACCTCGAACACCGCGCGGCTCGCCTCGGTGTAGGCGCTCATCCGCGGGGGCACGACGATCGCGTCGGGACACGCGCGGAGCGCCTGACGCCCACCCATTGCCGTCCGGACGCCGCGCGCCTTGGCCTCGTAGCTCGCCGCCAGCACGACCCCGCCGCCGACGATGACGGGCCGCCCGCGCAGCGACGGGTCGTCGCGCTGCTCGACCGACGCGTAGAACGCGTCGAGGTCGGCGTGCAGGACGGTGCCCTCGGTCATGTCGCCATGGTGTCACCGACGGCGGACAGTCGGTGTGGCCGATTGGCCTCGGCGTGGCCCGGCGGGTTACGATTTACCTCGGCCTGCTTGCAGGTCGAACTCTTGTCGTGCTCTTGGATGGATGGGTGAAAACGTGCTGTCCGGACCGCTGGTCATCGACACCCACGATATGGGTCGTCATCCCGGCACCGAACGTACGCTGCAGCTGACCATCCCGGCGCCGGCAGAGATGGGATACGACGTCTACGCCGTTCCCGAGGGTTCCACGATCGAGATCGAGCTCCGGCTCGAGGCGATCATGGAAGGGCTCCTGGCGACAGGGACCGCCTCGGCGCGGGCAGTGGGCGAGTGCGTGCGGTGCCTGGAGCCGATCGACGAAGCTGTCACCGTCGGATTCCAGGAGCTCTACCTCTTCGAAGCACCCTCCACACCGGAGGATGCGGACGAGGAGGATCATGTCCTCGAGGACGACCAGCTCGACCTCGAAATCGTCCTGCGGGACGCGGTGGTGCTCGCACTGCCGCACAACCCGTTGTGTGGTCCGGAATGTCCGGGACTGTGCCCCGAGTGCGGCGCACGGCTCGCGGATGATCCAGAGCACACACACGGTGAGGCGATCGACCCACGATGGTCGGCGCTGAGCCAGCTGGCGGAGCAACCGGTCCCGTCAGCCGACCAGTCAGAGTCGGACATCACGTCCGACGACAGCAAGGAGTAGATCGTGGCAGTCCCGAAGAGGAAGATGTCGCGCAGCAACACGCGTCACCGTCGTTCGCAGTGGAAGACCACCGCAACGGCGATCGTCGACTGCGCCAACCCTGCGTGTGACTCCAAGGTGCAGCCGCACCACGCGTGCACCAAGTGTGGACAGTACGGAGCTCGCGGCGAGCGTCGCCAGGTCCTCTGATCTCTGCCGCAGTTGACGCTGAGGCGCTCCGGGACGTCCTGGGAGTCCAGGATCTCGACCCGGAGCTGCTTCAGCACGCGCTGACGCACCGCTCATTCGCGTACGAGAACGGCGGTGTGCCCAACAACGAGCGCCTCGAGTTCCTCGGGGACTCGGTGCTCGGGCTCGTCGTCACCGACACGCTCTTCACGGGCCATCCCGACCTGCCCGAGGGGCAGCTCGCGAAGCTTCGCGCCGCCGTGGTCAGCGCCAAGGCGCTCGCCGAGGTGGCGCGCACGCTCGGCATTGGCGAGCACGTCCGGCTCGGCCGTGGCGAGGAGTCGACCGGTGGGCGCGACAAGGCCTCGATCCTGTCCGACACGGTCGAGGCGCTCCTGGGCGCGATCTACGTGCAGTTCGGCATCGAGCGCGCCGCGGAGGTCATCCACCGCGTGTTCGATCCCGTGATCGCGGTCGCCGCCGAGCTCGGTGCGGGCCTGGACTGGAAGACGTCGCTGCAGGAGATCGCCGCCAACAACAACCTCGGTGTGCCGCAGTACGTCCTGGTGGGCACCGGTCCCGACCACGACAAGAGCTTCACGGCCGAGGTCGTCGTCGGCGAGACCACCTACGGCGGCGGCGCCGGCCGCTCCAAGAAGGAAGCCGAGCAGATGGTCGCCGAGATCGCCTGGCGGGCCATCAGCACCGAGCTCGACGCCACCACCTGACCCGTGCCGGAGCTCCCCGAGGTCGAGGTCGTCCGCATCGGCATCGCCGACCACGTGGTCGGCCGCACGATCGTGGGCGTCACGGTCCACGACGTCCGGTCGCTGCGTCGCCACCTGCCCGGCCCGGCCGACTTCGGCCACCGGCTCCAAGGACGTACGGTCGTGGGCGCCGCACGGCGCGGCAAGTATCTCTGGCTGCAGCTCGATCACGGTGACGCCGTGCTGTGCCACCTCGGGATGAGCGGGCAGTTCCTGATCTCCGAGGCCGCCGCTCCGCCGCCGCGCCATCTGCGGATCGCCCTGACCCTCGACGACGGCCGGGAGCTGCGGTTCGCCGACCAGCGGATCTTCGGCGGCATGGCGTTCAGCGAGGACGGTGCCGAGCTGCCGCCGGAGATCGCGCACATCGCCCGCGACCCGCTGGACCCGTTGTTCGACGCCGCCGCGTTCTCCACCCGGATCCGGAAGCGCCAGACCGGCGTCAAGCGCGCGATCCTCGACCAGACGCTGATCTCGGGGGTCGGCAACATCTACGCCGACGAGGCCCTGTGGCGCACGCCGCTGCACTACGCCCGCAACACCCGGCACCTCCGGACCCGCGAGGTCGAGGGGCTGCTGACCCACATCGGCGAGGTCATGCGCGAGGCGTTGGCCCAGGGCGGCACGTCGTTCGACGCGCTCTACGTCAACGTCAACGGCAACAGCGGCTACTTCGACCGGTCCCTGCAGGCGTACGGGCAGGAGGGCGAGCCGTGCCAGCGGTGCGGCACCCCCATCCGCCGCGACGCGTTCATGAACCGGTCGTCGTTCTGGTGCCCGACCTGCCAGCCGCGTCCCCGCAACGGCAAGTTCTGACTCCTCAGGGTGCGTAGCGCCGCTCGACCCCTCCGGTAGATCAGCCACCAGTCCGGGCGTCGGCCCGGAACGGTCTGGCGTGGGGTGGTCGATCTGCACAGACGAGATGACGGCGCGCAGATCGTCGGGACGGGTCCGAAACGTGGCAACTGCGTGCGCCGGAGTGCGGGCGCTCGTCGCTACCCTGTGGACATGATCCTTGAGCCCATGACTGCCGAGCGGTTCGGGCCGTGGAACGACCAGCTGGTCCTCAGCTACGCCCGTGAGAAGGTCGAGTCCGGCAGCTGGCTCGAGGACGGCGCGGTCGCGCGGTCGTGCCGGGAGCAGGCGGAGCTCCTGCCCGACGGCGTCGACACCGACGGGCACGACCTCTTCGTCGGCACGGTCGACGGCGTGGAGGTCGGCGTGCTGTGGCTCTTCACGGATCCCGACCTGACCGTGCCGGAGACCTACATCTACGACATCGAGGTCCGGGCCGATCACCGTGGTCGCGGGCTGGGGCGCGAGCTCCTCGAGGCGGCCGAGGGCTGGTGCGCCGACCACAGCATCGGGGTGCTGCGGCTCCACGTGTTCGCCCACAACGAGACCGCGATCGGCCTCTACGAGACCTCGGGGTTCGGGACCACGAGCCACACGATGGCCAAGACGATCCGATGACCGACCAGCCGTACGGCGAGGAGGCGTGGGAGCGCTTCGTCGACGAGCCACCCAAGCGCTCGGGGCGTACGCCCTTCGAGCGGGACCGTGCGCGCGTCGTCCACTCCGCCGCGCTGCGCCGGCTGTCGGCCAAGACTCAGGTCATGGGTGCGGGGTTCGACGACTTCGTCCGCAACCGCCTGACCCACTCGCTCGAGGTGGCCCAGGTCGCCCGTGAGCTCGGCAAGGCGCTGGGCTGCAATCCGGACATCGTCGACTCCGCCGCGCTGGCGCACGATCTCGGGCACCCGCCGTTCGGGCACAACGGGGAGGTCGCCCTGGACGAGGCGGCGCAGGGGTGCGGCGGTTTCGAGGGCAACGCGCAGACCCTGCGGATCCTGAGCCGGCTGGAGTCCAAGGCGTTCGGCCCGGACGGTCGCAGCGTCGGGCTCAACCTGACCCGGGCGACGCTGTCGGCGTGCGTGAAGTATCCGTGGCCCCGCGGCGAGGCGCCGGACGGGAGCGCGAAGTTCGGTGCGTACTCCGACGACCGGCCGGTCTTCGACTGGCTCCGTGACGGCGCCCCACTGCGACGACGCCCGATCGAGGCGCAGGTCATGGACCTGGCCGACGACATCGCGTACTCGGTGCACGACGTCGAGGACGGTGTCGTGGGTGGCTGGTTCGAGCTGCGGGGCGGCACGCTCGACACCGCGTCGATCCGCGGGGTCGCCCGCGACTGGTACGACGACACCGCGACCGACGACCGGCTCGACGCGGCGCTCGCCCGGCTGCAGGAGATGCCGGAGTGGCCGACGACGTCGTTCGACGGCAGCCGGGCCGAGCGGGCGGTCCTCAAGAGCCTCACGAGCGCCCTGATCGGCCGCTTCGCGCACGCCGCCGAGCTCGCCACGGTCCGGACCTGGGGGTCGGGTCCGCTGACCCGGTTCGGCGCCGACCTGGAGGTCCCGGCCGAGACCCGCGACGAGATCACGGTGCTGAAGTCGATCGCGGCCCACTACGTCATGCGCTCCGACGACCGGGCCGGCCCACTGGGACGCCAGCGCGAGCTGCTGCTGGCCCTCGTCGACGTGCTCGACCGCTCGGAGGGGCGCGAGCTGGAGGCCGAGTTCGCCGAGGACTTCACCCGGGCCACCGACGACGCGGCCCGCCGCCGGGTCGTGATCGACCAGGTCGCGAGCCTGACCGACGTGTCCGCCCGGGCCTGGGCGCTACGCCTCCTGAGCTGACCCGGAGGCGGTGCGGGCCGATCGCCCGTGGTGGGCGGCGACTAACATTCACCCCATGGCCGGGCGCATCAAGGACGAGGACATCCAGCTCGTCCGCGAACGCACCCGCATCGACGAGGTCGTCGAGCAGTACGTGACCCTCAAGAACGCCGGCGGCGGCTCCCGCAAGGGGCTGTGCCCGTTCCACGACGAGAAGTCCCCGTCGTTCAACGTCCGTCCCTCGGTCGGCTCCTACCACTGCTTCGGCTGCGGTGCCGGCGGAGACGTCTTCAGGTTCGTGATGGAGATCGAGGGGCTGAGCTTCGTCGAGACGGTCGAGCGGCTGGCGGCCAAGGGCGGCATCACGCTCCGCTACGAGGAGGGTGGCACCCCCGGCCCGCGCCGTGACCCGCACCAGCGGCCGCGGCTGCTCGCCGCGCACCGCGAGGCCGGCGAGTTCTACGCCGCCGCGCTCCAGTCGTCGCCCGACGCCCAGGCCGGCCGGCAGTTCGTCCAGGACCGCGGCTTCGACCAGGCCGCCGCCGAGCGGTTCGGGATGGGCTTCGCGCCACGCGGCGGCGAGGCGCTCGTGTCCCACCTGCGCGGCAAGGGCTTCACGGAGGAGGAGCTGGTCGTCGGGGGGCTCGCCTCGCGCGGCTCCCGCGGCCTCTACGACCGGTTCCGCGGACGCCTGCTCTGGCCGATCCGGGAGATGACCGGCGAGGTCATCGGCTTCGGCGCCCGGCGCATGTTCGACGACGACCGGGTCGAGGCGAAGTACCTCAACACGTCCGAGACGCCGATCTACAAGAAGAGCCAGGTCCTCTACGGTCTCGACCTGGCCCGCCGCTCGATCTCGTCCTCGAGCCAGGCCGTCATCGTCGAGGGCTACACCGACGTCATGGCCTGCCACGAGGCCGGCGTGACGACTGCCGTCGCGACGTGCGGCACGGCGTTCGGCGAGGACCATGCGCGGGTCATGCGCCGGCTGATGCTGGACGACCAGGCGTTCCACGGCGAGGTCATCTTCACGTTCGACGGCGACGAGGCCGGCCAGCGTGCGGCCCTCAAGACGTTCAACGGCGACCAGCAGTTCGTCGCCCAGACCTATGTCGCGGTCGAGCCCCGCGGGATGGACCCGTGCGACCTGCGCCTGGCCGACGGCGACGCCGCGGTGCGCGAGCTCGTCGCGTCCCGGATCCCGCTCTACCGCTTCGTGCTCGACAACATGCTGGGCAAGTACGACCTCGACCGCGGCGACCAACGGGTCGATGCCGTCCGGGAGGCGGTCTCGCTGGCGTCCGCGATCCGCGACAAGTCCAAGGTCGACGCGCTGCTGCGGGAGATCGCCGGACGCGTCGGCACCGACATCGAGCAGGTCCGGTCCGAGCACCGCCGGCGCGCCGCCTCCGCGCCCAAGGCCGGTGCGCCCAGGACCGGTGCCCAGCAGGCCGCGGTCGCCGAGGCTGCACCGGCGGCGATCCCGTCCCCGGCGGTCAACTTCGGCCTGCCCCAGTTCGCCGACGAGCGGGAGGCGCTCAAGGCGATCGTGCAGCACCCCCACCTCGCCGCGGCGGTCGCCGAGGACCTGGACGACAACGACTTCACCCATCCCATCTCGCGGCTCCTGTGGCAGCACATCGAGAAGATGCCGTGGCCGACCGGGCCCGACACCAACTGGCTCCCGCAGCTGGCCGACAGCGTCGCCGACGAGGACGCCAAGCGCATCCTGTCGATCGCCGCGGTCGAGCCGATGCGCGCCCGGGAGGGCAACACGCCCGCCGTCGTCGCCTCGGTCGTCATCCGGCTCCAGCTGCTGACCCTCGGTCGGAGCATCGCGGACGTCAAGTCCAAGCTGCAGCGCACCAACCCGATCGAGCAGGCCGAGGTCTACAACCGGATGTTCGGCGAGCTCATCGCGCTGGAGCAGCAGTTCCGCCAGCTGCGGGACCGCTCGCTCGGCGAGGACGTCCCCAGCTGACGGTGACGCTTCCCGGCGTCCACAGCCGGGTCGTCGAGGCGACCACGTCGGCGCGAGACGGCCGAGGCTGGGGGAGTGGATGACTTCGTGCGCGACCTGCTGGCCCGCCAACCGATCGACGCGGCCGAGGAGCGGGCCCTGGCCCGGCTCGCCCGCACCGGCGACCTCGACGCCCGTGCGGAGCTCATCACGTCCGGCCTGCGGTCGGTCGCCCTCCGGGCCCGGCTGCGCGGCCTCAGTGGCGAGGAGCTCCGCGAAGCCGTCCAGTCCGGCGCGATCGGGCTGATCCGGGCGATCGACCGGTTCGATCCCGACCGTGGGGTCCGCCTGGCGACGTACGCGTGGCACTGGATCGGTGCCGAGATGCACCGGGAGGCTCTCCCGGACCTTCCGCTCGGTGACCTGGAGCCGGCCGTCGAGGACCCGGGGGTCAGTTCCACGGACCTCCTGGAGGGGCTGCCCGAGGAGCTCGCCGAGGTCGTCCGTCTGAGGTTCGGACTCGCGGGTGACACCCCGATCCCGATGTCGCGAATCGCCGTGGCACAGCACCTGGGAGTGTCCGTCGCGCAGGTCCGAACACGCGAGGGGAAGGCGATGCGACAACTCCGCAGGGGACTTGCTAAAGTTGTCGACCGTGCTCCTCCGCAGCGAGGAGCCGATCCCCCATAGCTCAATTGGCAGAGCATTCGACTGTTAATCGGAGGGTTCTTGGTTCGAGTCCAAGTGGGGGAGCAGGACCGGAACGGCGTCGACATTCGGCGCCGTTTCGTCGTTCCCGGGGCGCGCGATCGGACCGATCGTCTCGTCGCGGATGCTCGGTCGAGCGGGTACGGGTCGGATCCCGGGGTACGGGTCGGGCAGCGCCGTCGCCCGGCGGGCGCGCACCCAACGAGGGGCAACGACATGGAGACCCGATCCGGACGTCTGTCGCAGGGCCTGGCCGACGCGGGGGGCCGCGGCCTCTCCGTTGCGTTCAGCGTGGTCGGGCGGCTCCGGCCCGCCGCCAAGCCGTTGCACCCCCGAGGGACGCTCTACGGCGCCGTGGTGGAGCGTCGGGGGCTGCCGGAGCCGGTCGGCGTGCCCTGGATCGACGAGGCCGGCACGACCTCGGCCCTGGTGCGCCTGTCCCGCGCCACCGGGCTGCCTCCGGCGCTCCCGGACATCCACGGCATGGCGCTGCGCATCCCGACCGACGGAGCCCGCCACGCCGACATCCTGCTGGCGACGACGGGCCTCGGGCGACTGACCCGGTTCGTCCTGTTCCCCGCCGGCCGCGCGGACCACCAGGCGTACTCGACCCTCATCCCGTACTCCACCCGGGTCGGCCCGCTCAACCTCGCCGCGCTGCCGGTGGACGGCGAGCCGCGCACGTTCGACCTGACCTGTGCGCAGGGGCGTGGGCCGTGGACGCCGTTCGCCCGGATGACGTTGGAGGAGTCGCCGTCGACGGACTCGCCGTCGTTCGACCCGGTCCTCAACCGGCTGCCCGGGCTCGACTACTACGACTGGGCCACCCGGCTGCGGGAGCGCGCCTATCGCGGCGCCCGCCGCTCCCGGGAGCAGGACTGAGCTCACTGCCCCCAGACGAGGGAGAACACCTCGAAGGGAGCCGCATGGGTCACGCCGAGGCGTGAGCCGGTCGGCCGGGACATGCCCTCGAGGAACTCGGCCGGATCGAAGTCCGTCCAGCCGAGACCCTCGATGTACGCGCGATGGGCCGCGAGCGACGCGACGCCGCGGTCGAACGTGTCGGTCGTGTCGACGGCGTGCCGGCTGTCGGGGGAGCCAGCGGCCCAGACCTGGGTGACGCCGCCCCAGGGCTCGAGGCCGTCGACGAGCTGCTCGGGAAAGATCCACCGGTTGCCGGCGTCCGCGGCGGAGTTGAGGGCCGCGCGGCCCACCGCCATGTGGTCGGGCTGGTTGGGCATCGAGCCGCCCCAGCTCTCCCGGAAGTTGTTGGTGATGATGACCTCGGGGCGGTGCCGTCGCACGACCGCCGTGATGGCCCGACGCAGGTCGACGCCGTACTCGAGGACGCCGTCGGGCAGGCCGAGGAAGTCGACGGTCTCCACGCCGACGATCCGGCCCGACTCGAGCTGCTCGGCGACCCGGATCTCGCGGCACTCGTCCGGCGGGATGCCGTCGATCCCGGCCTCGCCGCTCGTCACCATGCAGTAGACGACCGACTTGCCCTGGTCGGTCCAGCGCGCGACCGCGGCCGCCGCTCCGAACTCGACGTCGTCCGGATGGGCCACGACGACGAGCGCGCGCTCCCAGCTCTCGTCCACTGGCTCGAGGGGTACGGGTTCCATGTGGCTAGGCTAGGCGCGCATTCCCTCGGGGAGGTAGCTCAGCTGGTTAGAGCAGGGGACTCATAATCCCTGGGTCGCGGGTTCGAGCCCCGCCCTCCCTACTGCGCGACACCCGGACCGCCGCCGGTCGGAGCCCATTCCGGTGGCGGTGCAGGGGTCGCCCTACGGGCGGAGTGGCGGTGCAGGGGTCGCCCAACGGGCGGAGTGGCGGTGCGGGGGTCGCCCTCACCCGGTCCGGTAGGTCGACTGGTGCACCGCCCCCGGCGGCGCGCGCGGTCGGAAGGGCGACTGGTGCACCGTTCCCCGCCGGGACGGGTGGAATGTCCCGGCCGCCCGGCCTGCGCCACACTGGTGCCATGCGCGACGCGGTGATCTTCGACATGGACGGCACGCTGTGCGACACCTCGGGCATCGAGCACCTCATCGAGGGTGACGACAAGGACTATCCGGCGTTCCACGGGGCATCACGCACCTGCCCGGCGCACGCCGAGGTCGTGGCGGCGGCCGTCGCCCAGCACGAGGCCGGCCGCGCGGTCCTGGTCGTGTCGTCACGGGAGTTCATCTGGCGCGACCTGACGCTCGACTGGCTGGTCGAGCACGGCGTGCCGTACGACGCGCTCTACCTGCGCATCGTGGGTGACTACCGCAAGGACGTCGTGGTCAAGAAGGACATCCTCGAGCAGATCACGGCGGACGGCTTCCACGTCCTGGAGGCGTGGGACGACAAGCCGTCGGTCATCGACCTGTGGCGCGACCACGAGATCGCCGTCCACGTCGTCGAGTGAGGCCTCAGAGACCGAACGCGCCGCGCCTCGCCTCGGGCACGAGCGCGAGGAACTCGGGGTGGTCGCGGATGACCTTGGGGACGAACGGGCAGTAGGGCAGCACCGAGCCACCCCGCGCCGCGATCTCGGTCAGCGCGCCGCTGATGAGCTGCCCACCCAGGCCCCGGCCCTCGAACTGCGGGTAGATCCGGGTGTGGGGGAGGGCGTACGCCCCACCCTCCAGGCGGTAGTCGACGAAGCCGGCGAGCTCGCCGTCGACGGTGATCTCGAACCGCGAATCGGTGGGGTTGTCCTGCACGATGGTCGTCATCCGACATGCCTCCAGGGTGGCGTGTTGTCCGCAGACGCCAACGTACGTCACAATGGTCCCAGGTGCTCCCGAGACGCTGGGGAAGGCGACACTAGGGAGGCACCGAATGAACATGTCTTCGCCGACGACCCCGACCAGGGGTGTACTTTTCGTGCACTCAGCGGCATCCGCGTTGTGCCCACACGTCGAGTGGGCCGCTGCCGGCGTGCTCGGAGGCACCCCGGACATCGCGTGGGTCCCGCAGCTGGCCGAGCCCGGCACCTACCGGGCCGAGCTGTCCTGGCAGGCGCCCGCCGGGACGGCGGCGAAGATCGCCTCCGCGCTCCGCGGCTGGGAGCAGCTGCGGTTCGAGGTCAGCGAGGAGCCGACCGCCTCGACCGAGGGGGCGCGCTACTCCTACACGCCCAGGCTCGGCATCTTCCACGCCATGACGGGGCTGCACGGGGACGTCCTGATCCCCGAGGACCGCATCAAGGCGTTCCGGGTCAAGGCCGCGCTCGGCGAGGTCGACATCGAGACGGCCCTCGACGGGCTGCTGGGCGTCGCCTGGGACGCCGAGCTCGAGCCGTTCCGCCACGCCGGCGACGGCGCACCCGTGCGCTGGCTGCACCAGGTCATCTGACCCGGGAGCGGCCCGGGAGATCCGGGACCGACCAGCCGGCGGTCAGCCGATCTCGACCTTGACCGCCGGGGTCGAGTCGCCGGTCTCGGTGTTGGTCACCCGGAACTCCCGGGCGCCCGTCCGTGACGTGTAGAGCTCGGTCTTGAACGTCCCACCGTCGCGGGTCACGGGCTGGATCGGGAAGTCGTCCCACGCCGATCCCTCGTCCTTGACCTCGACCTGCAACGCCTCGCCCTTGTCGCTGCCGGGGAAGACGCCCTCGAGGGTGAACTTCTGGCCGGGGGAGATCTGCGTGCTCGACGCCGTGATCGAGGGCTCCGGCTCACCGGCGGTCTCCGTCGGCTTGGCGGTGGGTGCCTTGGTCGTCGTCTCGGTCGGGGTGGGGGTCGTCGTGGCCGAGACGGGCGGGAGGTCGGCGGCGCTGATCCCGGTCACGCTGACGAGGGCCGCTCCGGCCACGCCGAGGACGACGCCGATGACGCCGCCGATCACGGCGAACCAGATGAAGAATCCCGTCGCCCGGCGGCGACGCTCGTGGTGATCCTCTGGGTGCACGGTCCTTGCCCTGTCGGTGGCTGCTGCTGTGTGGATGTCGGCGACCCGCGGCACGCTCGGCGTACGGGGCTGCTTCGGGCCATCATGCCTGACGACGGCGTCGATGGCGTCCTTGACCGTCACCAGCGAGTCGATCGTCTCGTCGGACAGGTGGATGTCGAACCGCCGGCCGAGCTCCTCGCCGACCTCGACGATCGTCAGGGAGTCCGTGCCGAGCTCCTTGAGCGTGGCTCCCGGCACGACCGCGTCGGCGGGACAGCCGACCACGCGGACCAGGATGTCCGTCAGCTGCTCGTGGACCGTGGTGGGGGAAGGCACCCGCCCAGTCTATCGAGGCGTGGGCGGCGTCACGGCGCCCCGACCGGGGTTCGGCACGCGCCCCGCCGAGGCCGACCCTAGGATGGGCCGATGGAGAGCCCGGGAGACGTCCAGTACGTCGTGGTGCACGGCTACCGTCGAGCGTTCCGGATCTCGGGCTCCGGCCCGGCCCTGCTGCTCCTGCACGGGCTGGCCTGCGACTCGTCCACGTGGGACGAGGTCGTGCCGGCCCTGGCCGAGCACTACACCGTCATCGCCCCGGACCTGCTCGGCCACGGCGAGTCCGACAAGCCCAACGCGGACTACTCGCTCGGCGGCTACGCCAACGGCATGCGGGACCTGCTCACGGTGCTCGGCATCGACAAGGTCACGGTCGTCGGCCACAGCTTCGGCGGGGGTGTCGCGATGCAGTTCGCCTACCAGTTCCCCGACCGGACCGAGCGGGTCGTGCTGGTGTCGACGGGGGGTCTCGGCAAGGAGGTCAGCCCGCTGATCCGCCTCCTGACGATCCCGGGCAGCGGCCTGGCCATCGCGGCGGCGACGTTCCGCCCGTGGCGCCCCGCCGTCGCCGGCGCGCTGCGGTCGCTGTCGCGGCTGCCGATCAGCGCCACGCGGGACCTCGACGAGGTGGCGCGCATCTACGAGGCGCTCGCCGATCCGGCACAGCGTACGGCCGTGCAGCGGGTCACGAGCCACGTCCTGGACTGGCGCGGGCAGTTCGTGACGATGACCGACCGCAGCTACCTCGCCCGGCTCATGCCGGTGCTGGTCATCTGGGGCCGCGAGGACATGGTCATCCCGTCCTCGCACGCCGACCTCGCGCCGACGCAGGTGTCCGACGTCCACGTGCTCCCGGACGCGGGGCACTTCCCGCACCGGGACCACCCCGAGGAGTTCTGCCGGATCGTGACGGAGTTCGTCGCGTCCACCGAGCCGGCGCACTACCACCGCGGCAGGTGGCGGGCGCTGCTGCGCCGCGGCGACACGTACGAGCTGGAGAGCGTTCCGCCGGTCGCGGTCGAGCCCGCGATCAGCTGATCGCGGCGCCGGCGACGGTCAGCGGGACCGCTCGGCCGGGACCTGACCGGGCGTCGGATCCCCGTGAGGAGCCGTCTCGGCCGCCCCGGCGGCCGCCGACACCTCCACCAGTCTGCGACGCTTCTGCCACTTGGTGTTGCCGGTGGCCCAGGCACCGATCACGACGGCGGCCCAGCCGATGAACGCGCCGGCGAAGACGTCGGCGATGTAGTGCCAGCCGAAGTAGACCGTCGCGAGCACGACCAGGCCGAGGTAGACCCAGCCGATGATCTGGATGGCCCGCTTCTGCCGGGTGGCGCGCAGGAACAGGCACGCCGACACCACGACGGACACGTGCAGCGAGGCGAAGCCGGCGATGCCGTACGTGCTGCCGCCCGAGGGGTCCTGGTAGAACCGCCCGGCCGCCCTGAACAGCGATCTCTGCAGCTGGGCGGCGCTCGTGTCGGGCAGGTCGAGGAAGCGCTGCGGCTCGTAGAACGCGGGGCCGAGCGTGGGCAGGCTGTAGTAGCTCATGACGCCGAGCACCCAGTTGAGGCTCAGCGCCGTGGCGTACCAGGCGCCCAGCGACATGTCCTTGCCCCACACGAGGAACGCGCCGAGGGTCAGCGGGATCAGCGGGAGATAGGCGACGTAGATGACCGACAGGACCTGCGCCGAGAAGCTCGTGCCGAGGAAGTCGTGCAGCAGCCGGGCCGGGTCGTGGCCGAACGACATCCAGTTGTCGAGGTCCAGCAGCTCCTTGTCGTACCGGTGGCTACGCACCTGCGGCAGGTCGCTCTTGAGGTTCCGGTAGCTGACGTAGCAGATGTAGAACGAGATCAGCCCGGCCAGGATGTTGCCGACGCGACGCCAGTTCCACTCCTCCCGCCAGATCCGGCGGATCTCGGCGAGGCAGTGGCGGATCCCGACGTTCCGGATCGCCGACGGCACGATGCCGACCGCGAAGAACAGCACGGCGATCAGCGGCAGGCGGATGTAGGCCGGCCCGAGGAATCCGTCGGGGTCACGCATTGGCACGTCGTAGTGCTGCGAGGCCCAGATGGCCGTGGCACCCACGATCGCGGAGAGACACACCGCAAAGGTGTAGGGCCAACGAAGCATGAGCGACATCCTAAGGGTCGCGACTGAGAGTCTCTTGTGAGGCCGCGGTCAGGCGTCGCCACCCTCCTGGGCCACCCCTGCGACGGCAGTCGGATCGTCGATCCGGAACCTGGTGAATGCCTGACGAGCTGTCTCCGCCGGGACGCTGCCCTTCTGCGCGAGCGTCTGCAGGACCGACACGACGATCGACTCAGCGTCGACCTGGAACGTCCGACGAGCCGCGGCGCGCGTGTCCGCGAAGCCGAAGCCGTCCGTGCCGAGCGACTGCCACGGCCCGGGCACCCAGCGGGCGATCTGGTCGGGCACGGCTCGCATGTAGTCGCTCACCGCGACCGTGACGGCGGACGTGTCCATCAGCCGGGCCGTGATGTAGGGCATCCGGCTGTACTCGCCGGGGTTGTTGAGGTTCCACTTCTCGGCGGCGACGGCGTCGCGGGCCAGCTCGTTCCACGACGTGACGGACCAGACGTCGGCGGCGACGTCGTAGTCGTTCGCCAGGATCTCCTGGGCCTTGAGCGCCCACGGGACCGAGACGCCCGACGCCATGATGCGCGCGGTCGCGTCACCACCGGTCGCCTTGCGATAGACGTACGCGCCCTTGAGGATCCCCTCGACATCGACGTCGTCCGGCTCAGCGGGCTGGTTGAAGGCCTCGTTGTAGACCGTGATGTAGAAGATGATGTCCTCGCCGTGCGGGAACGAGTCGCTCGTGCCGTACATCCGCTCGAGGCCGTACTTGACGATGTGGCTGATCTCGAAGCTGAACGCGGGGTCGTAGTGCACGACCGCCGGGTTGGTCTGCGCGATCAGCGGCGAGTGGCCGTCGGCGTGCTGCAGGCCCTCGCCGGTCAGCGTCGTCCGGCCGGCGGTGGCGCCGATCAGGAAGCCGCGGGCCAGCTGGTCGGCCATCGCCCAGATCGAGTCGGCGGTGCGCTGGAAGCCGAACATCGAGTAGAACAGGTAGACCGGGATCATCGGCTCGCCGTGTGTCGAGTACGCGCTGCCGGCCGCGATCGCCGAGGCCATGGCACCGGCCTCGCTGATGCCCTCGTGCAGGAGCTGGCCCTGGGCCGACTCCTTGTACGCCAGCAGGAGCTTGCGGTCGACCGAGTCGTACTGCTGCCCGGCCGGGTTGTAGATCTTGGCGGACGGGAACATCGAGTCCATGCCGAACGTGCGGTACTCGTCCGGCGCGATCGGGACGATCCGCGGGCCGATCTCGGGGTCCTTCATGAGATCGCGCAGGAGGCGGACGAACGCCATCGTCGTGGCGATCTGCTGCTTGCCCGAGCCCTTCTTGAGCTCGTCGAAGACCTTGTCCTCGGGCAGCTTGACACTCGTCGGGTTGACGACGCGCTTGGGCAGCGAGCCACCGAGCGCCTCCCGACGGGCCTTCATGTACTGGATCTCCTCGCTGCCCTCACCCGGGTGGTAGAACGGCGGGAGGCTGTCCCCGTCGATCTGGGCGTCGGAGATCGGGATGTTGAGCCGGTCGCGGAATCCCTTGAGGTCGTCCTTGGTGAGCTTCTTCATCTGGTGTGTGGCGTTGCGTCCCGCGAAGGACTCCAGCAGCCAGCCCTTGATGGTGTGCGCCAGGATCACGGTCGGCTGGCCGGTGTGCTTCTGCGCGGCCTCGAACGCGGCGTAGACCTTGCGGTAGTCGTGGCCACCGCGTGGGAGCCGCTCGATGTCGGCGTCGGAGAGGTGCTCGACCATCGCCCGCAGGCGCGGGTCGGGGCCGAAGAAGTGCTCACGGTTGTAGGCGCCGGTCTCGACCGAGAGGGTCTGGAACTCGCCGTCGGGCGTGCGGTTCATCTGGTTGACCAGGACGCCGTCGGAGTCGCGGGCCAGCAGGTCGTCCCACTCGCGGCCCCACACGACCTTGATGACGTTCCAGCCCGCGCCGCGGAAGTAGGACTCGAGCTCCTGGATGATCTTGCCGTTGCCGCGCACCGGACCGTCGAGCTGCTGCAGGTTGCAGTTGACGACGAACGTCAGGTTGTCGAGCTCCTCGCGGGCGGCGATGCCGATCGCGCCGAGGGACTCCGGCTCACCCATCTCGCCGTCGCCGAGGAACGTCCACACGTGCTGCTGGCTCGTGTCCTTGATGCCGCGGTTGTGCAGGTAGCGGTTGAAGCGGGCCTGGTAGATCGAGTTGATCGCGCCGAGTCCCATCGAGACCGTCGGGAACTCCCAGTAGTCGCTCATGAGCCGTGGGTGCGGGTAGGACGACAGGCCGTTGCCGGCGCCGTGGGAGTGCTCCTGGCGGAAGCGGTCGAGCTGCGTCTCGCTCAGGCCGCCCTCGAGGAACGACCGGGCGTAGATCCCGGGCGCGGCGTGTCCCTGGAAGTAGATCTGGTCGCCGCCACCGGGGTGGTCCTTGCCCTTGAAGAAGTGGTTGAAGCCGACCTCGTACAGGCTCGCGGCCGACTGGTAGGACGCGATGTGGCCGCCGACGCCGAGGCCGGGACGGTTGGCGCGCGACACCATGACGGCGGCGTTCCAGCGGATGTAGGCGCGGATGCGGCGCTCGATCGCCTCGTTGCCGGGGAACCAGGGCTCACGCTCCGGCGGGATCGTGTTGATGAAGTCGGTGCTGCGCAGCGCGGGCACCCCGACGTTCTGCTCGCGGGCACGCTCCAGCAGCTTGAGCATGACGTAGCGAGCACGGCTCCGCCCGCGGCTGTCGACCATCTCGTCGAGCGAGCTGACCCACTCTGCCGTCTCCTCCGGATCGATGTCAGGCAGTTGGGTCGGGAGACCTTCATGGATGACTGGCGGACGTTCGTGGCCGGATTGCGGCATGTTGACTCCCAAGTGTCTTGTGGACGTGTCCATCATTCCACCTCGGGTTCGCTACTGTGATACCGGCAACCGTGCTGACGAACCTACTTTTCAGTAGGTTTTCGACGAACGTAAGGGAGACATACCGGTGGACGCGGGCAAGCTGGGCTTCGGTCCTGACACCGTCATCCAGGAGCTTGGCTGGGATGAGGACGTCGACGAGGAGCTTCGTGTCGAGGTCGAGCGTCACACCGGTCACAACTTGGTGGACGGCGACCACGGCGATGATGTTGAAGGTGTCATCCTCTGGTGGCGCGACGGCGACGGTGATCTCACCGATGCGCTGGTCGACTCCCTCCAGGACCTGATCGAGGGCGGCTCGGTGTGGCTGCTCACGCCGAAGGTGGGGCGTGACAACTACGTCCCGGGCGCCGATGTGGTCGAGGCGGCGGAGATCGCGGGGTTGTCAGTCACGACGACGTCCGCGGCGACGGCCGAATGGGCTGCGACGAGACTCACGGCGCACAAGCGCTGAGGTGCCCCTACGCTGCTGGGCATGACACTCAGCATCGGAGACAAGGCACCCGACTTCACCCTCAAGAACCAGCACGGCGAGGACATCTCGCTGTCGTCGTTCCGCGGCAAGAACGTCGTGCTGGTCTTCTTCCCCTTCGCCTTCAGCGGCATCTGCACCGGTGAGCTGTGCGAGCTCCGTGACAACCTCGGTGAGTTCCAGACCGAGGACGCCGAGATCCTGGCGGTCTCGTGCGACCACTTCTTCTCCAACCGGGCCTTCGCGGAGCGGGACGGCTACACGTTCTCGGTGCTCAGCGACTTCTGGCCGCACGGCGACGTGTCGCGGGCGTACGGCACCTTCAACGACGGTGCCGGCGCGCCCAACCGCGGCACGTTCGTGATCGATCGTGAGGGCATCCTGCAGTGGCAGGTCGTCAACGGGATCGGCGAGGCGCGCGATCTCGGCGACTACCGCACCGCCCTGGCCGGCCTTTCCTGAGACAGGCCGTCCCTGAGGCGTTCCTTTCTGAGAAAAGTGCCGCACAAGGCGTTCAATCTCCGCAATTGGCTGCGCCTCGCCCCGGCGATGCGGTTTGATGAGGTTGCTGCGGCTGCCAGGGACCCGAGACCTTGGCAGTCGTGGCCTTTGCGTGGTGGGGCCCCCGAGAATTCGGGGCGAACGGCGCGACTGCGGTAACGTTTCGCCTGGTCCTGAGGGCGAATAGCTCAGTTGGTTAGAGCATCCGGTTTACACCCGGAAGGTCGGGGGTTCGAGTCCCTCTTCGCCCACCATCGACGGTTGCCCTGACTGTTCTTTGGTCGGGGCAACCGTCGATCTCGGACCGAGCACGAGAACCCCTTGGGTGGGGGTACCCCCTGCACGGAGCGCAGCGGAGTGCTTGGGGGATCGAGTCCCTCTTCGCCCACCATCGACGGTTGCCCTGACTGCTCTTTGGTCGGGGCAATCGTCGAGCTCGGACGGCCGCTCAGCGGCAGAACGCGTCGACCAGCTCGCGGACCTGCTGGAAGCCCGTCACGTGGTCCGCGTCCTTGTCCTCGCTCCGGCCGACGACCGCGACACCGTACGTCCCGTGCAGCCGTTCGTACGCCGTGCCGATGTCGCCGTCCACGAGCGCGACGACGCCCAGCCGGGTGCTCTCGGCGAACCTCACGACGAAGTCCTCCGTGCGCAGTCCTCCGACGCGCTCGACAGTGTCCTTGGCATCGTCCGACGCGTCGTCCTGGTCACACCGGGTGTCGGGAGCGACCCGGACCGTCGGCGTCTCGCCGGACCCGTCCGAGCAGGCCGCAGCGGTGGCGGCGGTCAGCACGAGTGCCGGCACGAGGAGGCGTGGTCGCATGGGATCACTGTCGCCGATCGGATGACGCGCCGCCAACGTCTGCCACGATGTTCGGCATGGACGAGGCCGAGATCGTGGCGCGGTTGCGCGCCGCCGGCAGCGTCTTCGCCGAGGACGAGGCGAGCATCCTCCTCGGGTCGGCTCCGACCCCGGACGAGCTGGAGACGAAGCTGGTGCGCCGCGTCGCCGGAGAGCCGCTCGAGGTTGTCGTGGGCTGGGCCGAGTTCTGCGGGCAGCGGATCCTGGTGGACCCCGGCGTCTTCGTGCCGCGGGTCCGCACGGGGGTGCTCGTCCGCGAGGGCCTGCGCGGGCTCGAGCCGGGGTCGGTCGTGGTCGACCTGTGCTGCGGCACCGGGGCGGTCGCCGTCGCGCTGGCGGCCCGGCTCCCGGGACTGGAGCTGTACGCCGCCGACATCGAGCCGGTCGCCGTCGCCTGCGCGCGACGCAACGTCGAGCCGCTGGGCGGGACCGTGCTGGCGGGCGACCTTCTCGACGCGCTGCCCACGACGCTGCGCGGCCGGGTCGACCTGCTGGTGGTCAACGCCCCGTACGTACCCACCGACGCGATCGCGCTGATGCCGCCGGAGGCACGGGACCACGAGCCTCGGGTCGCGCTGGACGGCGGCACGGACGGCGTCGACCTGCACCGGCGGGTCTCGGCCGCGGCGGGGGACTGGCTGGCGCCCGGCGGACGGCTGCTGGTCGAGACGAGCGTTCGACAGGCGGCGCTGACCGCGGCGGCGTTCCGCGGCGGCGGACTGGTGCCCAGGGCGGTCCGCGACGAGGACCTCGACGGCACCGCGGTCGTCGGAGGACGGGGTGTCGGCGGAGCCTGACACGATGCAGGCATGCCTTCTTCGACGACCACCGAGACCGACGCCTCCTCCGCGCTCCGCAGGCTGACCGGTCGCGACGACGCGGTCTTCCACGAGGGCCAGCTCGAGGCGATCGAGGCCCTGGTCGACGGGCACCGCCGCGCTCTCGTCGTGCAGCGCACCGGCTGGGGCAAGTCGGCGGTCTACTTCATCTCGACACTGCTGCTCCGCCAGCGCGGCGCGGGTCCGACCCTGCTGGTGTCACCGCTCCTGGCGTTGATGCGCGACCAGGTCGCGGCCGCGGAGCGAGCCGGGGTGCGGGCGGTCGCGATCAACTCCGCCAATCCGCACGAGTGGGAGCAGACGCGCGCCCGGCTCGCCGCCGACGAGGTCGACATCCTGCTGGTGTCGCCGGAGCGGCTCAACAACCCGAGGTTCCGCGACGAGCAGCTGCCGGCGCTGATCGAGCGGATGGGCATGCTGGTCGTCGACGAGGCACACTGCATCTCGGACTGGGGACACGACTTCCGCCCCGACTATCGCCGGCTCGCCGAGCTCATCGCGCAGCTGCCCCCCGACCTGCCGGTGCTGGCGACGACGGCGACCGCCAACGCGCGGGTCGTGACCGACGTCGCCGAGCAGCTCGGTGCCGTCGGCGAGGTGCTGACGATCCGCGGGTCCCTCGCACGCACGTCGCTGCGCCTCGGCGTCCTCGAGCTCGCGGGCCCGCGCGAGCGGCTCGGCTGGCTGCTGAGTCACCTGGCCGAGCTGCCCGGCAGCGGCATCATCTATGCATTGACGGTCTCCGCGGCGGAGGACACGGCCCGGCTGCTGCGCGACGGGGGCCACGCCGTCCGGGCCTACACCGGCCGCACCGACCCCGAGCAGCGTGAGCAGCTCGAGCGCCAGCTCAAGGACAACGAGATCAAGGCGCTGGTGGCGACCAGCGCGCTCGGGATGGGCTTCGACAAGCCCGATCTGGGTTTCGTCATCCACCTGGGCGCGCCGTCGTCGCCGGTCGCCTACTACCAGCAGGTCGGCCGCGCCGGCCGTGCGACGGACAACGCCGACGTGCTGCTCCTGCCGGGCCGTGAGGACCAGGACATCTGGCGCTACTTCGCGACCGCCTCGATGCCGACCGAGGAGCGGGCCGCCCAGGTCATCGGGGAGCTCCGCACCGACGAGGCCCTCTCGACCCCGGCGCTCGAGGCCCTCGTCAACATCCGTCGCACCCCGCTCGAGCTGCTGCTCAAGGTGCTCGACGTCGACGGTGCCGTCCGCCGGGTCCAGGGCGGCTGGGTCGCGACGGGACAGCCGTGGACGTACGACCGGGAGCGCTATGAGCGGATCGCCGAGGCCCGCTCGGTCGAGGCGCAGTCGATGCTGACCTACGAACGTTCCACGTCCTGCCGGATGGAGATGCTGCAGAGCGATCTCGACGACCCGACCGCGAGCCCGTGCGGCCGGTGCGACAACTGCACCGCGCCGTGGTTCCCCACTGGTGTCGACGACGCCGCTGCCGCGACCGCGTCGAGCACGCTGGACCGGGTCGGCGTCGAGATCGACCCGCGTGCGCAGTGGCCCAAGGGGTCGGTGGCCTCGGGCAACATCGCCAAGGACGAGCGGGCGGAGCCGGGCCGGGCCGTCGCCCGGCTGACGGATCTCGGCTGGGGCGGCGTGCTGCGCGAGCTGTTCGCCGCCGGCGCGCCGGACGTCCCGGTCACCGACGACCTGCTGGGGGCCTGCGTCCGGGTGCTGAAGGACTGGGGCTGGACCGAGCGGCCGGCGGCGGTCGTCAGCATCCCGTCCCGGTCCAAGCCGCAGCTCGTCGACACCCTGGCCCGGGGCATCGCCCGGATCGGCCGGCTCGAGGACCTCGGCTCGCTCGACCTTGTCGGCGACGGCCCGACCGGCGAGTCCGGCGGCAACAGCGCCTACCGGCTCGGCGGCGTGTGGGGATCGTTCGCGGTCGGCCCGGACCTCGCCGAGCGCCTCCGCGGCCTCGGCGGGGCGCCGGTCCTGCTGGTCGACGACCGGGTCGACAGCCGGTGGACGTTGACCGTCGCGGCCCGGGAGCTCCGGCGCGCCGGGTCGGGTCCCGTGCTCCCGCTGGCCCTGGCCGTCGTCGCCTGATCCGCACCGCTCACGCCCGGTCCCGGTCCCAGCTCCGGTCCGGCGAGTTGTGACAGGTCGTACGTTGGACGCATGGAGCATCGATATCTCGGCAACAGCGGTCTCAAGGTCTCGGAGATCGCCTACGGCAACTGGCTGACCCACGGATCGCAGGTCGAGGAGGACGCCGCGACCGCGTGTGTGCGGCAGGCCCTCGAGGAGGGCATCACGACCTTCGACACGGCCGACGTCTACGCCAACACGAAGGCCGAGTCGGTCCTCGGCCGCGCCCTGGCCGGCGAGCGTCGCGAGTCGGTCGAGATCCTGACCAAGGTCTACTGGCCGACCGGCCCGGGCGGACCCAACGACTCCGGCCTGTCGCGCAAGCACATCATGGAGTCGATCAACGGCTCGCTGACCCGGCTGCAGACCGACTACGTCGACCTCTACCAGGCCCACCGGTACGACATCGAGACGCCGCTCGAGGAGACGATGCAGGCTTTCGCCGATGTCGTCCGGTCCGGCAAGGCGCTCTACATCGGGGTCTCGGAGTGGACCGCCGAGCAGATCCGCGACGGCCACGCCCTCGCCCAGGACCTGGGCATCTCGCTGATCTCGAGCCAACCGCAGTACTCGATGCTGTGGCGAGTCATCGAGGACGAGGTCGTCCCGACCAGCGAGGAGCTGGGACTGGGCCAGATCGTGTGGTCACCGATCGCGCAGGGTGTGCTGACCGGCAAGTACAAGCCCGGCCAGCCGGTGCCCGAGGGCTCCCGCGCGACCGACGCGCAGGGCGGGTCCAACATGATCAGCCGCTGGCTCCGGGACGACGTGCTCGAGGCGGTCGCCCGCCTGGAGCCGATCGCGCAGGCCGCCGACGTCACGATGGCGCAGCTCGCGGTCGCCTGGGTGCTCCGGCACCCCAACGTCTCCGCGGCGATCGTCGGGGCCTCCCGCCCCGAGCAGGTCACCGACAACGCGAGGGCCTCCGGCATCACGCTGGGCGACGACGTCATGGCGGCGATCGACGACGCGCTGGGCGACGTCGTCGTGCGTGACGCCTCGCTGACGGGCCAGCAGACGCCGTCGTCGCGGCCGACCTGACCTTTCGACAAGCTCAAGGAGCGGGAGCGAATAGGCTGCCGGGCATGTCCTCGTTGCGTGATGTCGTCGCCGTGCTCGACAGCCTGTACGACCCCCGGTGGGCCGACGACTGGGACGCCGTCGGCACCGTCGCCGGCGACCCGGACGCCCCCGTCACGAAGGTCCTGCTCGCGGTCGACCCGGTCCAGGCCGTCGTGGACGAGGCCGTCGCGATCGGGGCCGACCTGGTCCTGACCCACCACCCGCTGTGGCTCAAGGGCGTCACGACCGTCGCGGCGTCCTCGCCCAAGGGTCGGGTCGTCCACACCCTGATCAGCAACGGGATCGCGCTGCACACGTGCCACACCAACGCCGACAGCCCGACGCTCGGCGTCTCGGAGTCGATGGCGTACGCCCTCGGGCTCCAGGACGTACGTCCGCTCGACCCGGACCCGCTCGACCCCGGCGAGACCACCGCCCGGGGCAGCGGCCGGATCGGCGTGCTGGCCCAGCCGACGACGGTGTCGGCGTTCGCCCAGCACGTCGCCGCCGCCCTGCCGGCCCACCACAGCGCGGTCCGGGTCGCCGGTGACCCGGACCGGCCGGTGTCGACCGTGGCCGTGTGCGGCGGGTCGGGCGACTTCCTGCTGGCGACGGCCGACGCCGCCGGCGCGGATGTCTACGTGACCTCCGACCTCCGCCACCACCCGGTCAGCGAGCACCTCGAGCGACCGGGCGCGTGCGCCGTGGTCGACGTGCCGCACTGGTCGGCGGAGTGGACCTGGCTGCCCGTCGCCGCGGAGGCGCTGACCGGGCGCCTGCCCGGGCTCGATGTCGTCGTGTCGCAGATCGTCACCGACCCGTGGACGTCGCACCTGCCATCGCAGTGAAGTTCGCGTGCGGTGAACCGCCAATCCCGGGGTCCGACCCAAGGGCAGGGCGACAGACATCATGAAGCGGGTACGGTAAGTCTGTGAAAGCCGACCCCACTGCCCAAGCCGCACTCCTGGAGCTCCAGGCCCAGGACTCGATGCTTGCCCAGCTCCAGCACCGCAAGCTCAACCTCGCCGAGCACGCGGCCATCACCGAGCTGGAGGTCCAGGTCAAGGAGCTTGACGGCCAGCGCGTCGAGCTCGACACCGAGGTGTCCGACCTGACCCGCGAGCAGAAGAAGGCCGACGCTGAGGTCGAGCTCGTGCGCAACCGGCGCACCCGCGACGAGGAGCGTCTCAACTCCGGCGCGATCACCAACCCCAAGGACCTGGAGAGCCTCCAGCACGAGCTCGTCGCCCTCGAGCGCCGCATCGGCACGCTCGAGGATGCCGAGCTCGAGGTCATGGAGAAGCTCGAGGACGCGCAGCGCCGCCTCGGTGCGGTCGAGGCCGATCTGCACAGCCTCAAGGCCGACCTGCGCGAGAAGGTCACGACGCGCGACGCCGCCGTGACGGTCATCGACGAGCAGGTCAAGGATGCCCAGGCCGAGCGCGCATCCTCCACCGAGTGGATCCCGGATGACCTGCTCGCGGTCTACGACAAGGTCCGCGCGCAGTACGGCGGACTGGGCGCCGCAGCGCTCCGCGCCCGCCGGTGCGAGGGCTGCCGCCTCGAGATCAACGGCGCCGACCTGCGCGAGCTCGGCTCGGCACCCGACGACGAGGTCCTCCGCTGCCCCGAGTGCAGCCGCATCCTGGTGCGTACGCCCGAGTCAGGGCTGTGACCTCACGCGTCATCCTCGAGGCAGACGGAGGATCACGCGGCAATCCTGGACCTGCCTCCTACGGCGCGTTGATCCGCGATGCCGGCACCGGCGTCGTCATCGCCCAGCGGGGCGAGACGATCGGCGTGGCGACCAACAACGTCGCGGAGTACTCCGGCCTGATCGCCGGGCTCGAGCTCTTCGCTGAGCACACGCCCGAGGCGACGCTCGAGGTCCGGATGGACTCCAAGCTCGTCATCGAGCAGATGGCGGGCCGCTGGCGGGTCAAGCACCCGGACATGAAGCCGCTGGCGCAGAAGGCCCGGCAGCTGGCCCCGGCCGGCGTGACCTGGACGTGGGTCCCGCGCGAGGACAACCAGGCCGCCGACGCGCTGGCCAACGCCGCCCTCGACGACCAGCGGGCCGGTGGCACGGGACGCGTCGCCGCCGCCGACTCCACGGGGAGAACGACCCCGACGGCACAGGCCACCGGCTGGAGCGCGTCGAAGGGCGAGCCCACGACCCTGGTCCTCCTGCGGCATGGGGTCACGGGCTCGACCGTGCGCAAGGTGTTCTGCGGCGGCGGGGGCGCCGACCCCGGCCTGACCGAGGCGGGGCAGGAGCAGGCGGAGCGCGCCGCGGAGTGGCTGGAGCGGCTGGGCGGTGTCGACGCGATCATCGCCTCGCCGATGCGACGGACGCAGGAGACCGCCGGCGCCGTCGGCCGGACGCTCGGCCTCGACGTGCAGACCGAGCCGGGCCTGATCGAGACCGCGTTCGGCGACTGGGACGGCAGCACGTTCGCCGAGATCCAGGAGCGCTGGCCCACCGAGATGCGCGACTGGCTGGGCTCGACCGCCGTGGCGCCACCGGGAGGAGAGGCGTTCGACCAGGTCTTCGAGCGGGTCTCCGCGACCCGCGACCGGATCCTGTCGGCGTACGCCGGGCAGACCGTCGTCGCGGTCAGCCACGTCACGCCGATCAAGATGCTGGTCCGACTGGCGCTCGACGCCCCGGCCGGCGTGATCTACAAGATGGAGCTCGCTCCCGCGTCGATCACGACGGTCCAGTGGTGGCCCGATGGGGGCTCGTCGCTGCGCAACTTCAACCTCGTCCCCTGAGCGGCGCCGTCAGCTGAGCGGCACGTCCTCGACGACGACGTCGAGGCGGCCGCCGTCGCGCTCGATGGTCCAGCCGAGATCGGCCAGTGTGGCCTGGAGGTCGTCGACGGTGCGCGGCTCGGCCCCGGCCTCGAGCAGGCCCCGGACGATGCGTCCCTTGGTGGCCTTGTTGAAGTGGCTGACGACCTTGCGGGTGCCGTTGTGCTCATGGAGCACCCGCATCGTGGCCGTCCGCTCGGCGAGCTCGACCGGGGGCTTGCCGAGCGCTGTGTAGGTGCCCGAGCGCAGGTCGACCAGCAGCCCGTCACCCGTCTCCTCGCGCATGACGCGGGGCAGGGGCGTGCGCCACCGGCCCGACACCGTGCCGAGCCGGGGCAGGGTGACCGTCCCGGAGAGGCGGTAGGCCGGGATCAGGTCGTCGGGCCGGAGCAGCCCGAACAACGCGCTGGCGATTGCGATCGACCCGTCGGCACGCTTGCGCGCGTCGTGGTCGAGGGAGGTCAGGTCGAGGGCGGAGAACAGGACCCCGGTGTAGATCGCGTCCGCCCGGGCGGTCGGCTCCTCGGTGAGGGCCGCGTTGACCGCGACGGCCCCCGCCTGGGTGGGGCCGAGGCCGAGCACGTCGGCGGCCCGCGTGGCGTTGCCCTGGCAGAGCTTGACCAGGTGGCGGAGCAGGAGCTCGCGCACCGGTGTCAGGCCGCCGAACGCCAGCGAGTCGAGGTCCAGGGGAGCCCCGGACTCCGGCCGGGTCTTGCCTTCGGACGGGGGGAGCAGGATCAGCACCCGACGACCCTACCGGCGCGCGCCCTCACCAGATGAGCGACGTCCACGCCCACAGCACCACGGTGCACAGCACGACCAGTGGGGGAGTCGTGGCGATCCCCAGCAGGTGGAACTCCCGCACGGTCGACATCGCCCGGCCGCCGGACTGGCGCCACAGCAGGTTGGCCACGGACCCGATCATCGTGAGGTTGGCGCCGACGTTGACGCCGATCAGCAGCGCCAGCACGGGGGCGGGTCCGGCGGCCGCCGCGGCGGGCAGGAGCAGCAGCGTCGCGGGCAGGTTGTTGACCAGGTTGGCAGCGACCATCGCGATCAGCGCGACCAGCAGCAGTGACCCCAGCCCGTGCCCCGACGGCATCGAGTCGTCGAACCACTCACCCATCCGGGTCGTGCCGAGCCACGCCACGATGAACGCCCAGACCAGGATGAAGGCCGACAGCGGCAGGTTCGCGGCCGCGAGCAGATCGGCCCAGGTCGTCCGGCCCCGGGCGAGGGCGTGGCCCGACAGCAGGATCGCGCCCGCCGCGGCCGGGATCCACGGGGTCGTGCCGCTCGCCAGGGCGAGCAGGACCGCGATCACGACGGCCACCGGGAACAGTGGGACCGCGTACGTCTCGGTGGGCGCCGGCGACGGCTCGCGGAGCTCGGCGGCGAACCACCGGCGCAGGATCATGTACTCCGCGGCGACGGCGACCAGCCACACCGGGAGCATCGCCCAGGTGAAGCCGACGAACGTCAGCCCGGTCGAGGCGAAGACCAGGAGGTTCGTCAGGTTGGAGACCGGCAGCAGCGTCGAGCCGGAGTTCGCGAGCCGCACCGACGCATAGGCGTACGAGCGCCGGGCCGACGCCGCGAGCAGGACCGGCGTCAGCAGCACGACCGTCGCGTCCAGGCTCAGGACGGCCGTGACCGCCGCGGCGAGTCCCACCGCCCAGGCCAGGAGCCGGGTGCTGGACCCCGCGGCGTACTGGGCCACGTGCCCACCGATGATCTCGAACAGGCCCTCGTCGGCGCACGCCTGCGCGAGCACCATCATGGCGACGAGGAAGGCGACGATCCCGGCGAGGGACCCCAGGTCGTGCGTCACGTCGGTGAACCTATCCGAACAGGCCCACGCCCTCCGCGATCAGGACCAGGCCGAACACGACGAAGGCCACCGTGGCGCCGATCTTGATGACGCGCTCGGGCAGGTGCCGGCCGAGCAGCGCGCCGACGACGATCGCCAGGGCGTCGGCGGCGACCATACCGACCGTGCTGCCGAGCCACGTGCCGAGCCAGCCCTCCTGCGTCGCCAGGGTGATCGTCGCGAGCATCGTCTTGTCGCCCAGCTCGGCGAGGAAGAAGGCGATACCGACCGCGACGATCGCCGCACCCGTGGCGCTCCTGGCCTTTCCGGCCTCCTCCTCGGTCAGCTCGTCGCCCCGCCAGGTCCACGCCGCGAACAGCAGGAACGCGACGCCGGCAACGATCGCGATGGTGCCCTGGCTGTCCTCGAAGCGGTCGCCGACGAACGCGCCGATCCCGACCGAGGCGAGGTGGACCAGGGCGGTCGCCGCGGTGATGCCGATGATGACGTCCCGCACCCGGTACCGGGTGGCGAACGTCATCGCCATCAGCTGGCTCTTGTCCCCGAGCTCGGCCACGAAGATCACGGCGGTGCTCAGCAGGAAGGCGTACACGACAAAGGCTCCTCGTCTGCCTGGACGAAGAGCCTGGGACGACGAGTCTTCGACCAGGCGCGTCAATAGACAGGTCTGGTCGAAAGTCTCGTCCGCCAGAAGGTTCTCTGGCCTGCTGCACCGGATGCTCACACGTTCGTGGGCCTCAGTATGTCGACACAGCCGTTGGGGACTACTCCCTTTCGTACGCCCAGCCTAGGGCACCCCGACCGGCTCCTGCACCACCGCCGCCATGACCTCGGTCACCCCGGGGCGATAGGATCGGACCGCGAATGAGTCGGCCGGGCGGCCGCGGCATCTTCACCGCGAGGTGGGAATGTCGAGGAAAGTCCGGACTCCGTAGAGCGACGGTGGTGGCTAACGGCCACCCACGGCGACGTGCGGGACAGTGCCACAGAAATCAGACCGCCAGCGGCCTTCGCCCGATGCGCGCGAGCTTGCTCGTGCGTGATGGCGACAGGTGCGGGTAAGGGTGAAACGGTGAGGTAAGAGCTCACCAGCGTGCCGGGTGACCGGGACGGCTAGGTAAACCCCACCGGGAGCAAGACCAAGAGGGCTCGACCGCGAGGTCGGGCCTGCGCTGACGGGCTGCTCGTCCGATGTCAGCGGGTAGGTTGCACGAGGCGTCCAGCAATGGGCGTCCCAGATGGATGGTCGCCCGGGCCCGGAGCAATCCGGGCCTGACAGGATCCGGCTTACAGGCCGGCTCATTCGCACCCTGATCGTCCGTCCTGATTGCGCCCGAGTGCGCGGGGTACGTTCGAGGCGAGGCCCCTCCCCGGAGGTGTGGCCCGCCCCAACCCCCGATATCTCAGGAGCAGACATGACTGTGCCCACGATTGCCCTCAACAACGGCAAGACGATCCCGCAGCTCGGCTTCGGCGTCTTCCAGATCGACCCTGACGAGACCAAGGACGCGACGCTCGCGGCCCTCGAGGTCGGCTACCGGCACATCGACACCGCTGAGATGTACGGCAACGAGAAGGGCGTCGGCGAGGCCGTCCGCGAGTCCGGCCTGGCGCGCGACGAGATCTTCGTGACCAGCAAGCTCAACAACGGCTTCCACGCGCACGACGACGCCCTCAAGGCGTTCGACGAGTCGCTCGACGCGCTGGGCTTCGACTACCTCGACCTGTTCCTGATCCACTGGCCGCTGCCGGGCATCGACGTGACGTTCGTCGAGACCTGGAAGGCGCTCGAGGAGGTCTACGCCAGCGGCCGGGCCCGGTCGATCGGCGTGTCGAACTTCCAGCCCAAGCACCTGCGCCGCCTGCTGCAGGAGACCGACGTCGTGCCCGCGGTCAACCAGATCGAGGTGCACCCCTTCCTGACCCAGGACGACGTCCGTGCGGCCAACGCCGAGCACGGCATCGCGACCGAGGCCTGGTCGCCGATCGCGCAGGGCCTGGTCCTGGACAACCCCACGATCACCAACATCGCGGCCGAGCACGGCAAGACGCCGGCGCAGGTCGTCCTGCGGTGGCACGTGCAGCGCGGCGACATCGTCTTCCCCAAGTCGGTGACGAAGGAGCGCGTCGAGGAGAACTTCGCGATCTTCGACTTCGAGCTGTCCGACGGCGAGATCGCCATGGTCAGCGCGCTGAACAAGGACGAGCGCACCGGCCCCAACCCGGACGAGTTCAACTACATCCCGTGACCCGTGTCCTGACGCTGCCCGGCCACGTGGTCAGGGCAGCGTCAGGATCTCAGCACCCTTGGACGTCACCAGCAGGGTGTGCTCGAACTGGGCCGTGCGCGACTTGTCCTGCGTCGTGGCGGTCCAGCCGTCGTCCCACATGTCCCACTCGATCGAGCCGAGCGTCAGCATCGGCTCGATCGTGAACGTCATGCCCGGCAGGATCACGGTGTCGTGGTCCGGGTCGTCGTAGTGCGGGATGATCAGGCCGTCGTGGAACGCCGGGCCGACGCCGTGCCCCGTGAAGTCCCGGACGACGCCGTAGCCGAACCGCTTGGCGTACGTCTCGATGACCCGGCCGATCACGTTGATCTGCCGGCCCGGCTTGACGGCGCGGATCGCCCGCATCGTGGCCTCGCGGGTCCGCTCGACCAGCAGTCGTGACTCCTGGTCGACGTCGCCGACCAGGTAGGTCTTGTTGGTGTCGCCGTGCACCTCGCCGATGTAGGCGGTGATGTCGATGTTGACGATGTCGCCGTCCTCGAGCGGGCGGTCGTCGGGGATGCCGTGGCAGATGACCTCGTTGACGCTGCTGCACAGCGACTTGGGATAGCCGCGGTAGCCCAGCGTCGACGGATAGGCGCCGTGGTCGAGCAGGAACTCGTGGCCGACCCGGTCGAGCTCGTCGGTCGTCACGCCCGGGGCGATCGCCGCCTCGACGGCGTCCAGCGCCCGGGCGGCGATCCGGCCCGCGGCCCGCATCGCCTCGATCGTCTCCGCGTCGCGGACGAAGGGCCCCTTGTAGGGCAGCGGGGCGATCTGTCCGACGTACTCGGGACGGTCGATCGAGTCGGGCACGGCGCGCTGGGCCGACACGCGGCCGGCAGTCAGGACAGTCACCCGGCGAGTTTAGTGGGCCTCGAAGCCGGGCCGGGCCGTGCCGAAGGTCATAGGCTGCAGTCATGAGCGAAGGCAAGTACTACTACTGCACCAAGCACCACACCGTCGAGGGTGAGGAGGGATGTCGCGCGGCCGACCGCCTCGGCCCCTACGACTCCGCCGCTGAGGCCTCCCGCGCCCTCGAGATCGCTGCCGAGCGCACGAAGGACTGGGACAGCGACCCGGAGTGGAACGACGACGCCCAGCCGCCCAAGGAATGAGGCGCCGCCGCCGTCGACGGGGGAGTGGACTACAGCTCGAACGGTCGGGCCCGTGGATCGGCGTCGCCGGGCTGCTGGTCGTGCTGTGGTGCACCGTCACGACCGGTCTGTTCGCCCCGTGGTGGGGGATCGTCCTGGCGTTCGTGCTGCTGATCCCGCAGGTCGTGCTGGTCGCCCGGTGGACCCGGACGCACCCGACCTGGTGCATCTGGGTCCCCGTCGTGGGTGTCTTGGCCTGGATCGCGCTGGGCTGGGTCGGCGCGACCGCATGGGACTGGAGCGCCTAGCTCCTTGAGGAGCGGTGCGCTGGCGTCCACCCACCCGCACCGGGTCAGGCAGCCCAGGCCTCTTCCTGGGCGCCAGCGCACCGCTCACCAAGGATTCAGCTCTCGAACGAGTGCTCCGGGCCGGGGAAGACGCCGGTCGCGACCTCGTCGGCATACGTCCGGGCGGCGTCGAGCATCACGGTGTGCAGATCGGCGTACTGCTTGACGAAGCGCGGCAGCCGGCCCGTGCGCAGGCCCATCATGTCGCCCCAGACCAGCACCTGGGCGTCGCAGTCGACGCCGGCGCCGATGCCGATCGTCGGGATGCGCAGCGCCTTGGTCACCTCGGCCGCGACCGGGGCGGGCACCATCTCCATCACGACGGCGAACGCGCCGGCCTCCTCGAACGCCTTGGCCTCGGCGATCAGCGTGTTGGCGGTGTCGCCGCGGCCCTGGACACGGTAGCCGCCCAGGTTGTGCTCGGACTGCGGGGTGAAGCCGATGTGCGCCATGACCGGGATGCCCGCGTCGGTCAACAGCTTGACCTGCGGCACCATCGGCAGGCCGCCCTCGAGCTTGACGGCATGGGCGTTGGCCTCCTTCATGAACCGGACGGCGGTGTGGAACGCCTGCTCGGGCGAGCCCTGGTAGGAGCCGAACGGCAGGTCGGCCACGATCAGCGCCCGGTGGGTCGACCGGGTCACCGCGCGGACCAGCGGGATGAGCTCGTCGACCGTCACGGGCAGCGAGGTCTCGTTGGCGAAGACGTTGTTCGAGGCGGAGTCGCCGACCAGCATCACCGGGATGCCGGCCTCGTCGAACGTCGCGGCGGCGTACTGGTCGTACGCCGTGAGCATCGCCCACTTGTGCCCCTCGGCCTTCCACTGCTGGAGGTGATGGGTGCGGACCTTGCGGATCGTCTCGGATCCGGTGGGCGGGGTGACGGGTCCGGTGCCGTAGGGCGCGGTCTCTTCGGGGGTGGCGTCGGCCATGGGAATTCTCCTGTTCGTCTCGCGGCTCGGGTGGAGTCCACGGATGTCTCCAGCGTGCCAGATCGACGCATCCATGACGCTGTTTGTGAAGCAAGTCACGACACATCGGTGGCAGGATCGTCACCGTGCGCCGCTCCCTCGCCCTGGTCCTCGTCATCGTTGCCGTCGTCGTCCCGGGATGTGCTCGTGGGACCGCCAGCACGGTGGACTGCCGGGAGGACTTCAGTGCGTACCACGACCAGATGGGTGAGTACGGCAATCCGGGCGGCCCGTCGCTGCCGACGCTCACGGCGCGGTGGGACTCCTTGTTCGCGGCGTTCGAACGGCTGGGCCGGAGCGCACGATCGTCCGACTGCGCCGACCTCGACCGTCTCAGCCGAACGGTCGAGAGCGTCGAGTACGTCCTGGTGACGGCCGGTGACTACGACATGGCCGAGCGGCTCGCCGGCGTCGAGGACGATCTCGCGAAGGCGCAGCGGGCCGGCCGGCTCGACCCGACGCCGGCCGACGTGGCCACCGCCATCGAGTCGATGCGCGTCGCAGCGCCGCTCGTCACGAGCGACCTGGCCGCGCCGCTGGCCGCCCTCGACCGGGCGGACCCGCTCGACACCGACGCCGTCGATGCGGCACGCGCGGCACTGACGTCCGCGGCGGAGGCCAGCCAGCCCTTCCAGGGCTGCCTCGACGCGCTCGAGTCGCTGGACGGGAACGGGCTCGGCGACTACGAGGCGACGATCGGCTGACCGTCGACCGCCGGGGTCAGAGCTTCTCCCGCCACCGGTGGGTGATCGGGACGCGGCGGTCGCGACCGAAGTTGCGACGCGACACCTTGGGTCCCGGCGGGTACTGCCGGCGCTTGTACTCGGCCCGGTCCACCAGCGTGATGACCCGCTCGACCAGTGCCGGGTCGAAGCCCTCGGCGATGACGTCGGCCGAGCCGAGGTCCCGCTCGACGTACGCGTCGAGGACCGCGTCCAGCAGGTCGTACGGGGGCAGCGAGTCCGAGTCGAGCTGCCCGGGCCGCAGCTCGGCCGACGGGGGCTTGCTGATCGTGTCCTCGGGGATCGGCGGCGTCTGGCCGAGCTCGACGGCATGCGCGTTGCGCCACGTCGCGAGCTCCCACACCAAGGTCTTGGGGACGTCCTTGATCGGCGCGTACGCCCCGACGGCGTCACCGTAGATCGTGGAGTAGCCGGTCGCGAGCTCGGACTTGTTGCCGCATGCCAGGACCAGGTGGCCGTGCTGGTTGGACAGCCCCATCCAGATCACGGCCCGGATCCGGGCCTGCAGGTTCTCCTCGGCGAGGCCGTCCAGGTGCAGGGCCTCCTGGTACGCGTCGAAGATCGGCGCGATCGGCACGGTCTGCAGCGTCAACCCGGTGCGCCGGGCCTGCTCGGCGGCATCCGACTGGGAGTGCTCGCTCGACCAGGCGCTGGGGTTGGAGACACCGAAGACGTTCTCCGGGCCGAGGGCGTCGACCGCGATCGCCGCGACCAGGGTCGAGTCGATGCCACCGGACATGCCGAACAGGACCGACCGGAACCCGTTCTTGTGCACGTAGTCCCGCAGGCCAGTGACCAGGGCGGTCCAGATCTCCTGGTGCCGGGGCATCCGTTCGGCGTGGGCGACGGGACGCGGCTCGTAGGCCGTGAACGGCTCGGCGGTGATGATGGTGCGCCTGATCGTCAGGCCGCCGAAGCGCTCGTCGGCGTCCGGCATCGTCGGTGTCGCGGCCGGCAGGTCGAGGTCGACGACGAGCAGCTCGGGGTCGAACTGGCCCGAGCGACCCAGCACCGTCCCGGCGGCGTCGACGACGATCGAGTCGCCGTCGAAGACGAGCTCGTCCTGCCCGCCGACCAGGTTGACGTACGCCAGGACGCACTCGCCCTCCTGTGCGCGACGGGAGCACAGCTCGAGGCGTACGTCGTCCTTGTCGGCCTCGTAGGGCGAGCCGTTGGGGACGACGAGCAGGGCCGCGTCGGCGGCCTTCGCCGCGGCGGACGGGCCGTCGCGCCACAGGTCCTCGCAGATCGCGAGGGCCACGTCGATGCCACCGACCTGGATGATGTTGATCGTGTCGCCCGCGACGAAGTTGCGGATCTCGTCGCCGACGCCGTAGTTCCACAGGTGGTGCTTGGCCTGGCGGGCGACGATCCGGCCGCCGTGCATCACGGCGACGGAGTTGAGCGGGGCGTTCTTGGGCACGCCGAGCGTGTCGATCGTCCCCTCGACGTGGTCGAGGAAGCCGACGACCGCGACGAGCTCGCCGCAGCCCTCGTCCTGCAGACGTACGGCCAGCTCCTCGGCCGTGGCCCGGGATGCCTCGATCAGCGAGGCGCGCATCGCCAGGTCCTCGATCGGATAGCCCGTCAGCATCATCTCGGGAAACACCACCAGGTGGGCGCCCTGGGCCACGGCGTCCTTGCAGTGCTGGACGACCAGGTCGGCGTTGCCGGCGAGGTCGCCGACCGTGGCGTTGACTTGGGCGAGGGCGAGGCGCATCTGGGGCATGGGGCGAGACTATCGGGACGCCCCCGCCCCGCTGGGCCTGACGTTTCAGCGGGGACACGCCTGGCGTGTCTGTCGAGACGTCAGGCCCAGCGGCGCGGGCGGCGGCGCGGGCAGCGAGGTGGGCTCGGAAACAATTCCGTAACAATCGGCGTGGGAGACTGAGCACATGGGAAAACAGGAAGACTTCGTCCTGCGCGCGCTCGAGGAGCGCGACGTTCGATTCGTACGTCTGTGGTTCACCGACGTCCTGGGCTCCCTGAAGTCGGTGGCCATCGCCCCGGCCGAGCTGGAGGGCGCGTTCGCCGAGGGGATCGGCTTCGACGGCTCCGCGATCGAGGGCTTCGCCCGCGTCCACGAGGCCGACATGCTCGCGATGCCCGACCCGTCCACGTTCCAGATCCTGCCGTGGCGTGGCGAGACCCCCGCGACGGCTCGCATGTTCTGCGACATCCTGATGCCCGACGGCACGCCGTCGTACGCCGATCCCCGCCACGTGCTGAAGCGCGCGCTGCAGAAGGCCGCCGAGGCCGGGTTCACGTTC
>NZ_JAOPXQ010000091.1 GCF_025965075.1 Aeromicrobium sp. | reverse complement strand
CCCGATCCAGCGCGACAATCGCCTCGACCCGCACGAAACCGGTCTCGACCACGGGCAGCGACTCGAAGTCGTACCCGCGCACCTGACCCAACAGGGAGTCGATCGGCGCGTCCTCGAACATGCCTCGACTCTAGAGGCCTCCACCGACACAAACTGTCTGCAAGCGGAGCGAGTTCTGGTCCTTGCCGCCACCGTCGGACACTGACGAATCGCCCTTCGAAGATCAGGTCCGCGACCCAGCCCCCCACCCAGCACATGGTCGCTGGACGTCGGCGGAGCAACCCCCGGAACAGGGATACCCTGAAGGAATGTCCTTGACCGAGTCCCTCGCACTATCCATCGACGTGGTCACACCCGACCTCATCGAGGTGCGGCGTGACCTGCACGCCTACCCCGAGCTCTCGTGGCACGAGGAGCGGACGACCGACGTGGTCGCGACGTGGATGGACAAGCACGGCATCTCCTACGAACGTTTCGAGGGCACCGGCCTGATGGCCGAGGTCGGTCCCGACGAGGGGCCCATCGTGGCGCTGCGTGCCGATCTGGACGCGCTGCCGGTCGTGGAGACGTCGCAGGACCCGTGGCGCTCGACGGTCCCCGGCGCGTCGCACTCGTGCGGCCACGACGTCCATGTCTCCGCGCTGCTGGGCGCGGGTGTCGCGCTCGCGGCGGCGCACGCCGAGCACCAGCTGCCGCACCGGGTCAGGTTGATCTTCCAGCCCGCCGAGGAGGTCATGCCCGGTGGCGCGCTGCGGCTGCTCGCCGCCGGCGCGCTCAAGGGGGTCTCCCGGATCTTCGCGCTGCACTGCGACCCGTCGCTCGACGTCGGCCAGGTGGGCCTGCGCGAGGGCCCCATCACGGGCGCGTCGGACCACATCACGGTCCACCTCAGCGGCCGTGGCGGCCACACCTCCCGGCCCCACCTGACCGAGGACCTGACCTATGCCCTCGGCAGCCTGCTGACCCAGCTGCCCGCCGTCCTGTCACGCCGCTTCGACCCGCGTGCCGGCGCCAGCATGGTGTGGGGATCGATCAAGTCCGGCAACGCCGCCAACGTCATCCCGTCCAGCGGCGAGCTGACCGGCACGCTGCGCATGCTCGACGCCGCCGCGTGGCACCAGGCCGAGCACCTCGTCCGCGGCCTGATCAGCGACATCATCGAGCCGTTCGGCGTCAGCGCCGACGTCGTCTACACCCGCGGCGTCCCGCCGGTCGTCAACGACTTCGGCGCGACCGAGATCCTGCGCCGCGCCGTGACCCAGACGATCGGTTCCAGTGGTGTCGCGTCGACCGCCCAGAGCCTCGGCGGCGAGGACTTCGCGTGGTACGTCGAGGCGGTCCCCGGCGCGATGGGACGGCTCGGGACGCGTACGCCGGACGGTCCGACGTACGACCTGCACCAGGGCAACTTCCGGGTCGACGAACGGGCGATCGCGGTCGGCGCGAAGGTCCTCGCGGCCGCCGCCGTGAGCTGATCCGACCCGCCGTTGCGGCGCGAGGTGACAAAACGGTTACGGCGGCTGGGATTCTCCTCATCAGGGTCCCGATCGACCCGCCCGGACACTAGGGTCAGACCTACGTGCCGGGCTCCCGGCTCCGTATCGAGGAGGAATTTTGCGTCGTTTGACGAAGGCCACCGCCATTGCGGGTGTGGCCGTACTCGTGCTCGCGGGAGCGGGCTGTGGCAAGAACAGCGACTCCGAGGGCGCCAAGTCCGCCGGTAGCGACAAGGACTGCGTCGCGAAGACCGACACCAAGGTCGGCATGGCGTTCGACGTCGGTGGACGTGGCGACCAGTCGTTCAACGACTCCGCCGCCAAGGGCCTCGACAAGGCCGAGTGCGAGCTGGGCTTCGAGGTCCAGACCGCTGAGGCTCAGGACGGCGAGGCCGAGTCGGCTCGCGAGGGCCGCCTCCAGCAGCTCGTCGACGCCGGCTACAACCCCGTCATCGCAGTGGGCTTCGCCTACTCCGCATCGCTCAGCAAGGTCGCGAAGGCCAACCCGAAGGTCAACTTCGCGATCGTCGACGACGCGGCCCCGGGCGACAACATCGCCAACCTGCTGTTCGCCGAGGAAGAGGGCTCGTTCCTCGTCGGTGCGGCCGCCGCGCTCAAGAGCGAGTCGGGCAACATCGGCTTCGTCGGTGGCGTCGAGACGCCGCTGATCAAGAAGTTCGAGGCCGGCTACACCGCGGGCGCCAAGACCGTCAAGAAGGACATCAAGGTCCAGGTCCGCTACCTCTCGCAGCCGCCGGACTTCAGCGGCTTCGGTGACCCGGCCAAGGGCAAGACCACGGCCGAGGGCATGTTCGACGCCGGCGCGGACGTCGTCTACCACGCCGCCGGTGGTTCCGGTGGCGGTGTCTTCGAGGCTGCTGCCGCAGCCGACAAGAAGGCCATCGGCGTCGACTCCGACCAGGCGCTGACCGCTGACGCGGCCGTCAAGGACGTCATCCTGACCTCGATGCTCAAGAACATCGACGTCGCGGTCTTCACCTACCTCGAGGCGGTCAAGAGCGGCGACATCCCGACCGGCCCGACGACGTACGACCTCAAGGTCGACGGTGTCGGCTACTCGACGACCGGTGGTCAGGTCGACGACATCAAGGACAAGCTGGACGACTACAAGAAGCAGATCATCGACGGCACCATCACGGTTCCGTCCAAGTAGTTCCGGCTGATCTGGCCCGGGCCCGCGCTGTAGCGTGGGCCCGGGCCACAGTCGTCCTGAAGTCGCAACAGCACAGCAAGTGAGGGGCATCGGTGAACACGACCAGCACGAGCGAGGACGTGGTCGTACGACTGCGGGACATCGGCAAGACGTTCCCGGGAGTCGTCGCCAACCATGACGTCAACATCGACGTCAAGCGGGGCACCGTCCACGCCATCGTGGGGGAGAACGGCGCGGGCAAGTCGACGCTGATGAAGATCCTGTACGGCGTGCAGAAGCCCGACTCCGGGACGATCGAGATCCTGGGCACGTCCCTCACGATGTCCTCGCCCGCCGACGCGATCTCCGCCGGCGTCGGCATGGTCTTCCAGCACTTCATGCTGGCCGACAACCTCACGGTCCTGGAGAACGTCGTCCTGGGCGCCGAGAAGATGCACGGCATCGCCGACGCGGCTCGGCGCAGGATCCTCGAGATCTCCGAGGCGTACTCGCTCGACATCGAGCCGGACCGGCTCGTCGAGGAGCTCGGCGTCGGCGCCCGCCAGCGGGTCGAGATCCTCAAGGTCCTCTATCGCGGCGCCTCGATCATCATCCTCGACGAGCCCACAGCGGTCCTGGTGCCGCAGGAGGTCGACGAGCTGTTCGGCAACCTGCGCGAGCTCAAGTCCGAGGGCCTCGCGGTCATCTTCATCTCCCACAAGCTCGACGAGGTCCTGTCGGTCGCCGACGAGGTCACCGTCATCCGCCGCGGCGCGACGGTCGACACCGTCGACGCCTCGTCGGTCAACTCCAAGCAGCTCGCCGAGATGATGGTCGGCTCCGAGCTCCCCAACCCCAGCACCGAGACCTCGACCGTGACCGACAAGGTGGTCCTCGAGGTCCGTGACCTGACGCTCCCGGCCCCCGGCGGCGGGCGCAACCTCCTGGACGACATCGACCTGGTGATCCACTCCGGTGAGGTGCTCGGCATCGCCGGCGTCGAGGGCAACGGCCAGGCCGAGCTCGTCGAGGCCGTCATGGGCATGCGCCAGGGCTCGTCGGGCGTCTTCACCCTCGACGGCCGGGACCTCGCGGGTCGTTCGACGCGCGAGCGCCGCGAGGCCGGCATCGGCTACATCCCCGAGGACCGGCACCGCCACGGCCTGCTGCTGGACTCACCGCTGTGGGAGAACCGGATCCTGGGCCACCAGACCCGCGAGCCCAACATCAACGGGCCGATGATCGACCGCAGCGGCGCCCGCAAGGACACACAGCGCATCGTCGACGACTACGACGTGCGCACGCCCGGCATCGACACCCTCGCGCGGGCGCTGTCCGGCGGCAACCAGCAGAAGCTCATCGTGGGCCGCGAGATGGCCGACGACCCCGTCCTGCTGATCGCCTCGCACCCGACCCGCGGCGTCGACGTCGGCGCCCAGGCCGCGATCTGGGGGCACATCAAGCGCGCCCGTCGCGAGGGGCTCGCGGTGCTGCTCATCTCGGCCGACCTCGACGAGCTCATCGGCCTGTCCGACACCATCCGGGTGATCCTGCGCGGTCGCCTCGGCGAGACCTTCGACCCGGCCACGGTGACGCCCGCGCTGCTCGGCTCGGCCATGACAGGAGCGGACGCGTGAAGAACCCACGCATGACCAAGATCGCGCTGGCGATCGGGGCCCCCGTGCTCGCGCTGGTCGCGGCGTTCCTCATCACGAGCCTCGTGCTGGTGCTCGCCGGCGACGACGTGGGCGGCGTGTGGAGCCAGATCCTGAGCCTGCCCAACAACCGCGGCTACATCAACATCATCAACGCCGCGACGGTCTACTACCTGTCGGCGATCGCGGTGGCGATCGGCTTCCGGATGAACCTGTTCAACATCGGCGTCGACGGCCAGTACCGCGTCGCAGCGTTCGCCGCGGCGGTCGTCGCCGGCGAGGGCTGGCTGCCGGGCTACTTCAACACCGCGCTGGCAATGCTCGCGGCGGTCCTGGTCGGCGCGGCCTGGGCCGGCATCGCAGGCCTGCTGCGGGTGACCCGCGGCGTCAGCGAGGTCATCTCCACGATCATGCTCAACGCGATCGCGACGGCCCTCGTGGCGTACCTGCTGCGCAAGGCCGCCGTGGACGCCCCGGGCAGCAACATCACGCAGACCAAGCCGGTGCCCGAGGGCAGCCGGGTCGGCGGCATCTCGCTGTTCGGTGACGTGCCGGCGACGGTGTACGGCCTGGTGTTCCTCGCGGCCGCGGTCGGCTTCGCGTACTGGTTCGTCATCAACAAGACCCGCTTCGGCTTCGACCTGCGCGCGACCGGCTCGTCGGAGACCGCGGCGGTCGCGAGTGGCATCAACGTCAAGCGGATGATCGTCATCTCGATGCTGCTGTCGGGCGGTGCGGCGGGCCTGGTCGGCATGCCGCTGCTGTTCGGCAACGACTACGCGTACGGCTCGACGTTCCAGTCGGGCCTCGGCTTCGCCGGCATCGCGATCGCGCTGCTGGGCCGCAACCACCCGATCGGCATCGCCCTCGGCGCCCTGCTGTTCGCGTTCCTGGACGAGCAGTCCAATCCGCTCCAGATCCTGCTCGACGTCTCGCCCGACATCGTCAAGATCACCCAGGGCACGATCGTCCTCACGGTCGTCATCGCGTACGAGGTGGTCCGGCGCTACGGCATCCGCCTCGAGCAACGCCGGGTGGCGAGCGCGCTGGATGACGAGCCCGCAATGGAAGGAGCGAAGGCATGACCGTCGTCTCTGGTGGTGTGACCGGCGTTCCCACCGCCACCCGCAAGTACTCCTATGCCAAGGTCCTGCTGGGCCTGGCGGCCCTGCTGGTCCTGATCTCGGCGCTGCGCATCATCACGGGCGCCGACGACCTCGACTCGTCCGGCACCCTGCGGGCGACCCTGGTCGCCGCCGTCCCGATCGGCCTGGCCGGTCTCGGCGGTCTGTGGTCCGAGCGCGCGGGCGTCGTCAACATCGGCCTCGAGGGCATGATGATCCTCGGCACGTTCGGTGCGGGCTACTTCGGCTACTTCTACGGCCCGTGGCAGGGCGTCGTCGGTGCCATCGCGCTGGGTGCCGCCGGCGGCCTCCTGCACGCCGTCGCGACGGTCTCGTTCGGTGTCGACCACATCGTCTCGGGCGTCGCGATCAACATCATCGCGCTCGGTGCGGTGCAGTACCTCGCGGCGCTGGCCTTCACGGGCGTCGCCGGTGGTGGTGCGACGCAGTCCCCGACGATCCCGAGCCTGCCGTCGATCACGATCGACGCCTTCTCCGACCCGCTGGGCGACCTGGAGCAGAAGAACTGGTTCGTCGTGTCCGACCTCGCGGCGCTGCTGCGCGCGTTGGTGACCAACCTGTCGCTGCTGACGATCATCTGCCTGCTGCTGTTCGTGCTGACCTGGTGGCTGCTGTGGAAGACGTCGTTCGGCCTGCGCCTACGGTCCTGTGGTGAGAGCCCGGCCGCCGCGGAGTCCCTCGGCATCAACGTCATCCGCTACAAGTTCGTCGCGGTCGTCATCTCGGGCGGCTTCGCCGGCCTGGCAGGCGGCTTCCTCGCACTGGTGGCCTCGAGCACGTTCCGCGACGGTCAGACCGGCGGGCGCGGCTACATCGGCCTCGCCGCGATGATCTTCGGCAACTGGCGTCCCGGCGGACTGCTCGCGGGCGCCGGCCTGTTCGGCTACACCGACACGCTGCGCCTGCGCGGCGGCGGAGAGACGATCCACGGCCTGCTGCTGCTGGTCGCCGTCGGCATCGTGCTCTACGGGATCTGGCAGTACCGCCAGACCCGTCAGCTCGCCTCCTTGATGGGCGCCCTGCTGGGTGTCGTCGTCGCGATCTGGTACTTCTCGACCGACTCGATCCCGGAGGACCTGACCGGCATGACGCCCTACCTGACGACGCTGCTGGTCCTGGCGCTGTTCTCCCAACGGCTGCGGATGCCGGCCGCCGACGGCAAGCCCTATCGCAAGGGGAGTGCCGGCTGATGGCGAACGGAGTCAGCCTGGGGATCTCCGGGCCCGACGACCCGATCGACTGGGAGTCGTTGACGAAGTACGCGACCGAGGTCATGGGTCGGGCGTACGCGCCCTACTCCAACTACAAGGTCGGCGTCGCCGGCCTGGTCGACGACGGCCGGGTCGTGCTGGGCTGCAACGTCGAGAACGCGGCCTACGGGGTCGCGCTCTGCGCCGAGTGCGGCATGGTCTCGGCCCTGCACGCGACGGGCGGCGGCCGGCTCGTCGCGGTCGCCTGCGTCGACGCCGAGGGCCGCGCGCTCATGCCCTGCGGACGCTGCCGCCAGCTCCTGTGGGAGAACGGCGGCCCGGGGATGCAGCTCATGACCCGGAGTGGTGTGA
>NZ_JAOPXQ010000046.1 GCF_025965075.1 Aeromicrobium sp. | reverse complement strand
GTCCAGCGGGATGCCGGCCTTGAAGGCGGCCTGGCGGGCGGGCATCTGACCGGCGCCGGCGGTCAGGACCTGCCCCATGATGACGTAGTCGACCTGGTCACCCGAGACGCCGGCCATCTCGAGGGCGCCCTTGATGGCCAGCCCTCCGAGGTCGGAGCCGGAGAGGGTCTTGAGACCGCCGAGCAGGCGGCCGATCGGGGTGCGCGCGCCGGCGACGATGACGGACTGGGTCATGAGAGGAGCTCCTTCGAGGGCAGTCTGTGAACAAACGTCTCTGACAGAGAGCGGTTGTCGCCACTTTACTCAGAGGTAACGCGCCGGCCACCTGGGTGTGCCCCGGATCACCCGGGCAGCACCCCCGCGATTGCCATACCCTCATCTGCATGACGACCCCGCTGGTTCCCGCCCACCTGCTCCTGACGATCGATCACGTCGGCATCGCCGTGCCCGATCTCGACGACGCCCTGGAGTTCTACGCGTCGACGTTCGGCCTCCACTCGGTGCACGAGGAGGTCAACGAGGAGCAGGGCGTCCGTGAGGCGATGCTCGCGGTCGGCGACTCCGACACCCGCATCCAGCTCCTGGCCCCGCTCAGCGAGGAGTCCACGATCGCCAAGTTCATCGCTCGCAACGGCCAGGGCATCCAGCAGCTCGCCTACCGCGTCGCCGACATCGAGGCCGTCTCGGCGATCCTGCGCGAGCGCGGCGTCCGGCTCCTCTACGACGCCCCGAAGCGCGGCACGTCGGACTCCCGGGTCAACTTCGTGCACCCCAAGGACGCCGGCGGCGTCCTGGTAGAGCTCGTCGAGCCGGCCGCGACAGCGTCGCACTGACCCGGCTGGGCACCTGTCAGGGTCGCGGCGTCTCGGGCAGGTCGATCTGGGCGACGACGTCTACGACCGGGTCGCCGGCGATGCGCTCGACGACCCAGTGCCGTGCTGTCTCGGAGCCGCAGGCGGTCATCGGAGCGCCCGCGGCGATGCAGCCGAGGTTGAGCACGCCGTCCCGCTCGATCTCGACCCGGCTCCCCAGCTCCACCTGACCCTCGATCGTGAGGGGCGTCAGCAACGCCAGGGCGCGGCCCGGAGCTGATGGCCGTGTCTTGGCGACCGTTCCCGTGGCGGCGTACGTCAGCACGACGGAGGTCGCCGGTTCGGGGAAGGTGAACGTGTGGGTCTCCCCCTTGCCCAGCGGCTTGCTGAGACCTGGCGCCGCACGACCGTCGGCGCGGACCCGCAGCTTGTCGACGCGCGGGTCGAACCGCTCGGTGGGGGCCTCACGGGTCGGGATCGACACGGTCAAGCTCGCGCGAGCGCTGGCGAAGGTGAGCCGTTCCACGATGTCCACCGAGTCCCCGGAGCTGACAGCCACGGTCGACCACACTCCCGGCACGGCGGAGTTCTCGCCCTCCGAGAGGCGCCAGCTGCCGAAGACCACCACGGCGATCACGATGCCCGCCACCAACGCCGCCCAGCGGTAGCGACGAAGCGGAGTCCGGGTCTGTGCACGGTGGTGCGCCGGAGGCAGAGAGGTTCTGGGCACTGGTGTTCGGCCGGGCCTGACCCGGCGATTCCTTCTCCGCGTCGCCATGGCGATTCCTCGTTGCCTTCGCCCCGAAGTCCTACGAGCCAGGGAAACAATTCTACCGGTGACAGGTCGGCCGGAGCTTCCTATACTTGAGGGTGGTCTCGGGTCCCGTCGGGACTTCTTCCGAGGTGCGCCTGCCATGTCTCTGCCGATGGCGACAAGAACGTGCCGCGCCTGCGCCCTCCTGGCCGTCTCCGCCGCACTGGTCGCGGCTCCTCGCGCGGGCGGGGTCGCCGCCTCGGCCGCCGATCCGACCGGCAAGGTCTTCATCGTCCAGGGGGTGCCCGGCACCACGGTGGACGTCACAGTCGACGGCGACGAGGTCGGCAGGTCGGTGGCGGCGAAGGCCGTGGTCGGGCCGGTGGACCTGCCGTCCGGTCAGCACACGGTCACCTTCACGTCTCCGGACTGGACGGTCAAGAAGTCCTTCGACGCCTCCAGGCGCAGCATGGACATCGTCCTCCATTGGCCGGCCGACCCGGCGAGGCAGCCCGAGACGACGGTGTTCAGCAACGACGTCAGCCCCGTTGCTGCCGGGATGGGACGCCTGACGGTCGCCCACACCGCCGTGGTCCCGCCGGCCGACGTACGCGTCGACGGGAAGGTGCTGTTCGCCAACATCGCGAACGGGGAGTTCATCACCGCTGAGGTGCCGCCCGACACCTATTCCGTCGAGATCGTGCCCACGGGCGACTCCTCGCCGCTGCTCGGACCGATCGACCTCGACGTGAAGGCCGGCGTCCTCACGAGGGTCTTCGCGATCGGTCAGCCGAAGGAGGGCAGCATGGACGCCGTCGTCCAGGTGCTGCCCTTGAGGCGGGGAGGATCGGACAGTCCGGGATCCGTGGATGCCGGCTCCGCAGGACTCGTCGCGCCGGGGCACTCCGGGGACCAGCGTGAGGGGCAGCAGACCGCCGTTGCAGCCGTCAGCGTCCTCACGGCCGCGATCGTCGGTGTGGCGATCGTGCTGGTCAGAGGTGTGCGCCGCCGGGCCGACCGGTGACCTCATGCGGCCGGGCGGCTGGTCACGTACACGGTGGGCGGGCCTGGCGTCGGTCCTCGTCCTCGCCACCGCGTTGGTGCTCGCCGCCCTGACCAGGCCGGTGGCCCCGGTGAGCCGAGGCGGGCCCGCAGTCCCGTCGACCGTGTCATCGGCCGCCCTGGGCAAGCCTGCCGAGTCGCAGGTCCGGACCGAGCGCCCGGAGACCCTCCGGCTGCCCAGCGGCGTCGCGATGCCGGTGGACGTCGTGGCCACGGCCGGGAACGGGGTGCTCGGCCTCCCGTCCGACATCGATCGGGCCGGCTGGTGGGACGGAGGCTCCGGGATCGGCGACTCGTACGGCGCCATGGTCCTGGCGGCTCACGTGGACTCGATCTCGGAAGGGATCGGCCCGTTCGCCGAGCTGCTGCGAGCCAGGCCCGGCCAACGGATCCGCGTGGCGGGCTCCGGCTCCGACTCCGACCAGGTGTTCGAGATCGTGTCGGTGCGTCTCGCCCCCCGTGCGTCGCTGTCGGCCGACACTGCCATCTTCTCGGTCCACCAGCCTCTCCGCCTGATCCTCATCACCTGCGCGGGCCCGTTCGATGCCGGCCGCGGCGGCTACCGGGACAACCTGATCGTGACGGCGGACCCGGTCGGCGACCTCAGAACCACCAACTGAGGTCGGGATCACAGTCACGCGCGGTAGCCGGAGATGTTAACGATTAGTAACATCGCGGAGACCCCGACCGAAGGATCCCCCGTGCAGAACATTCTCGATGCCATCCAGGCCGGTGACACGTCCCCCGAGGACTTCGCCAACATCACCCTCCCCGAGACCTACAAGGGCATCACCGTCCACAAGGACGAGGTGGACATGTTCGAAGGACTCGCCAGCCGGGACAAGGACCCGCGCAAGAGTCTGCACCTCGACGACGTGCCGATCCCCGAGCTCGCCCCGGGCGAGGCTCTCGTCGCCGTCATGGCCAGCGCGATCAACTACAACACCGTCTGGACCTCGATCTTCGAGCCGGTCTCGACGTTCTCGTTCCTCGAGCGCTACGGCCGCCTGAGCGAGTACACCAAGCGGCACGACCTGCCGTACCACGTCGTCGGCTCGGACCTGGCCGGCGTGGTCCTGCGCACGGGGCCGGGCGTCAACGCCTGGGCGCCGGGTGCCGAGGTCGTCGCGCACTGCCTGTCGGTCGAGCTCGAGAGCCCCGACGGCCACGACGACACGATGATGGACCCCCAGCAGCGCATCTGGGGCTTCGAGACCAACTTCGGCGGCCTGGCGCAGCTCGCGATCGTCAAGTCCAACCAGCTCCTGCCCAAGCCCGACCACCTCACGTGGGAGGAGGCAGCGAGCCCGGGCCTGGTGAACGCCACGGCGTACCGCCAGCTGGTGTCGAAGAACGGCGCCAACATGAAGCAGGGCGACACCGTGCTGATCTGGGGCGCCTCCGGCGGCCTCGGCTCGTACGCCACGCAGTTCGCGCTGAACGGCGGCGCGATCCCGGTCTGCGTCGTGTCCTCCCCCGAGAAGGCCGAGATCGTCCGCTCGCTCGGCGCCGAGCACGTCATCGACCGCTCGGCCGAGGGCTACAAGTTCTGGAAGGACGAGAACACCCAGGACCCCAAGGAGTGGCAGCGCTTCGGCAAGAAGATCCGTGAGCTCACCGGCGGCGAGGACCCGGACATCGTCTTCGAGCACCCGGGCCGCGAGACGTTCGGCGCCTCGGTCTACGTCGCGCGCAAGGGCGGGACGATCATCACCTGCGCGTCGACGTCGGGCTACATGCACCAGTACGACAACCGCTACCTCTGGATGAACCTCAAGAACATCAAGAGCTCGCACTTCGCCAACTACCGCGAAGCCTTCGAGGCCAACCGGCTCATCGACAAGGGTCTGATCCACCCGACCCTGTCGCGCGTCTACACGCTGGAGGAGACCGGCCAGGCGGCGCTCGACGTGCACCACAACCTGCACCAGGGCAAGGTCGGAGTCCTCGCGCTGGCTCCCGAAGAGGGTCTGGGCGTCCGCAACGAGGAGAAGCGCGCCCTGCACCTCGACAAGATCAACCGGTTCCGCGGGGTCTGAGTCCGCAGGACCGCAAGAAACGGCAACGACGCACGGGTACGACCGCGATTCGGTCGTACCCGTGCTTCGTCCCGGAAGGTAAGGTGGACCTCATCCCCACACCCCCACTTTGACGAACGGGAACAGCATGTCCGACCAGCCCGGATTGTCCATCTTCGACTCGGCCGACAAGGCAGGCGGCGCGACGTTTCCGCTGGCCCGCCGCGGCGGATACGACAGTGACGCGGTCGACGCATGGGCCCGCACCCAGTCCGCGGAGCTCTCGCGCGCCATCGAGAGCCTGAAGGCCGCCGAGGACGAGAACGATGGCCTGCGCGATCTCGTCGACCAGCTCAAGGAGCGCGTCGAGGCGATCGAGAAGCCCAACTACACGGGGCTCGGCAACCACGCCGCCCAGCTGCTCGGGCTGGCCGAGCAGGAGGCCGAGGACGTCCGCAACCGCGCCAACCGCGAGGCCATCGAGCTCGTCACGAAGGCCGAGGAGGAGGCCGCGATCGTGCGCGCCTCTGCCCACCACGACGCGGAGGAGCTGCGCGGCCAGGCCGCCGTCGAGCTCGAGGAGAAGCGCAAGGGACTGCTGGCCGACGTAGAGACGATGCACGCCGACGCGCTCGCCCACTCCGAGGACCTGCGCGCGCAGGCCGAGCGGGAGGCCGCTCAGCTCAAGCTGGCCGCCGAGCAGGACGCCCAGAACATGCGCCTCGGCGCGACCCGTGACGTCGAGCAGGCCCGCGCGGCGGCCGACCGTGAGGTCTCCGAGGCCCGCCGCGTGCTGGCGGTCGAGAAGGAGCGTTTGGCCCGCGAGGCGTCGGAGAACCACGCCTCCGCGATGGAGCAGACCGGCAAGCTGGTCAAGGACGCCGAGACGCGTGCCGCCGCGGCCGACGAGCGCGCCCGCAACATCATGAGCCAGGCGGCCAAGGCACGGGACGCCGCGAGCACCGAGGCGGCCCGCCTGCTGGACCAGACCAAGACGCAGGCGGCGCAGCTCGTCTCGAGCGCCAACGCCGAGGCACAGAAGATCCGGGCCACCGCGACGACCGAGGCCGAGCGGCAGACGCGTCTGCTGCGCTCGGAGGTCGAGGAGCTGCAGCGTCGCAAGGACGGCATCATGGCCCAGATGGGTCAGCTGCGGGACATCGTGTCGACCTTCGCGCCCGGGGGCTCGTCGGATGAGACGACCTCGGCGGACAAGGCCGTCGACGAGCCGGCCGCCGACACCGACACCGACACCGACAAGGACGTCGTGGACACCACGACGGCGGGCGACACGACGCCGGACCAGGCCGCCGAGGGCAAGCCCGCGAGCTGACCCGGGTCAGTCGGGCCGCGGCACGTCGGCGAACGCCGCGACCGTCCGGTCGCGGTACACCGACGAGTCGGCCCGTTCCATGGGTCCGTCCCACGTGGACGGCAGCGGCAGCGGCACCGACGGCGCCAGCTTGCGGGTGATCTCGTCGAGCGCGCGCTCGGAGTCCCCGACCCACAGGTGCTTCGCGCCGTCGACCCCGATGACCTCGGCCTGCGGGATCGCGGCGAACCGCTCGTGCGCCTCCGCCGGCTGCAGGTAGTCATCGTGCTCGGGGACCAGCGCCGTGACGGGCCGGCCTGAAGCCGCCCACGCCGCCAGGTCCTCGGGCGTCGAGTAGCGCAGCGGCGGCGACAGCAGGACGATGCCCTCGACCGACGGCTCGAGGCCGTACTTGAGGGTCAGGTCGGTGCCGAACGACCAGCCGACCAGCCAGATGTGTGGGAGGTCCGCGAACTCGGCGTGCTCGACCGCCGCGGCGACGTCGAAGCGTTCGCTGACGCCGTTGTCGAACTCCCCCTCGCTCGTGCCCTGGACGCTCGACGTGCCGCGGGTGTTGAACCGCAGGACCGCGATGCCGGCCAGCGCCGGCAGCCGGTAGGCCGCCTTGCGGAACAGGTGACTGTCCATCATCCCGCCGTGCGTCGGCAGCGGGTGCAGGCAGATCATCGTCGCGACGGGCGGCCGGTCCAGCGGCAGCGCCAGCTCGCCGACGAGGCTCAGGCCGTCGGCGGTCTCGAGCGTGATCGGCTCGCGCCGGGCCGGCAGGACGGAGCTGCCACGGATCTTCTCGGTCATGTCCTAGTGCTTCCTGGCCCAGCAGGCCGTGTGCCAATGACGGCGATCGTCGATGGCCGCCTCGCTCAGCAGCGCCTTCTCGACGGGCCACGCCACGACGTGGGCCCGCCCGCGGGCGATGAGCTGGGCGCACCCCGGGCACCGGTAGTCCTTGGTCGACGATCCGCGGGTCGTACGGACGACCCACTCCCCGTCGGCCTTGTGCTCGTGCTGCTCCGGCGGGCTCCGCAGCGGCGCCGGCGCGGGGCGCGCGACTCGTCTGCGGGGCATGCGTCCAGTCTACGGACGCCGTCACCCAGGGGTGGACCCCGCTGTTCGGTGGCGCTAGACGCAGTAGCGGCGGATCCAGCCCTCGTGCGCGGCGGACCGGGTGACAGCCTCGGCGAACGTCACCACGCTGACCGTCTCCCCACGGTCGTGCTGGAACAGGACCACATCGGTCAGCGCCGGCTTCTCCGAGCAGCGCAGGCCGGCCCGGTCCTGGGCCGCGATCGCCGCGGCGAGCACCCGATCGGTCCCCGAGGCGTCGAGGACGACCGTCCGGACCGGCGTCCCGTACTGCGCCATGAACGACTGCACGGCGACGAAGCCGACCAGGAGCGCGATCGCCAACGCCAGGCACGTCGACCGCACGAAGCGCGCTGAGGCGCTCAGGTGGGTCGACATGGACATCGTGCGCTCCTGCTGGTCTGTCCCCCGCAGAGAGCAACGAGGCCGGAACCCTGGGGTTACCGGCCTCGCAGCACGAACTTGTCACGCTCTCGCGGCGTGACCACTTCTCACGGCTCAGTACGAGTGAAAACCCTCGCCGGTCTTGCGGCCCAGCTTGCCCTCGGCGACCAGGCGCTCCAGGGTCGGCGCGGGCTGCCAGCCGGCGTGCCCGAAGGTGCTGACCAGGGACTGCTGGATCGCGAGCGACACGTCGTTGCCGACGACGTCGAGCAGCTGGAACGGCCCCATCGGGAGCTTGGTCTGCTTGAGCGCCTCGTCGATCTCGTCGAGCGAGCCGCCGTCGGCCTCGTGCAGCTTGATCGCGTCGTTGAGGTAGGGAAACAGCAGGGCGTTGACGATGAAGCCGGCCCGGTCGCCGCACGACACCGGGTGCTTGCCGGTGGCCAGGCACAGCGCCCGCACGGTCTCGTCGACCTCGACGGACGTGTCGTCAGCCGTGACGACCTCGACGAGCTTCATGATCGCGGCGGGGTTGAAGAAGTGCATGCCGATGACGTCCTGGGGACGGCTCGTCGCTGCGGCGCACGCGTTGATCGACAACGACGACGTCGTCGTGGCGAGGATCGCACCGGGCTTGGCGATGCGGTCAAGATCGGCGAACAGCGCGAGCTTGATGTCGAGGTCCTCGGCGATGGCCTCCACGATGATGTCGGCGTCGGCGAGCGCCTCGCGCTCGGTGGCGCCGGTCAGGCGGCCCAGGACCGCGGCCTTGCCGTCCTCGTCGAGCTTGCCGCGCGAGACGGCCTTGTCGAGGCTCCTGGTGATCGCGGCGACGACGCCGGCGACCTTGTCCTCGCCGCGCCCCACGAAGGTCACGTCGTAGCCGGCCTTGGCGAACACCTCGACGATGCCCGAAGCCATCGTGCCGGTGCCGACGACGCCGACTCGGTTGATCTCGTGGCGCAGCTGCGGCGCGGCATCGCCGTCGGCGGTGGCCGACGCGAACGTCGAGCCGTCCGCGGCCTGCGTGCTCAGCACCGCGACCGGCTGGTGCAGCTCGTCTCCCGTCTCGGCGTACAGCTTGTCGAGGCCCGTCACGACGGCCTGTGCGCCCAGAGCGTCGACCAGGGCCAGCGGACCGATCGGGTATCCGCAGCCGAATCGCATCGAGGCGTCGATGTCGGCGGCGGTCGCGTACCCGCTCTCGTACATCGTGGCGGCGTGGTTCAAGTACGGCAGCAGAAGCTTCCGTGCAATCTCAGCGGCCGGGTCGCTCGCGGCGAGACGATCGACTATTTCCTGCATGGCTACTCCTCAGTAATAAAGCGGTCGTGCCACACTAACGTGACACTGCTGACGGTCAATATGGGAGAACGATGAATCGACGTATGACGATCGCCACAACCATCGTCGGCATCGCACTGACGGCGCTCGCCGGATGCGGCAAGAGTGATTCCGAGGGTGGTGTGACCTCCCCGACCGAGACCACCACACCGCCGGCCGTCACGTCGCAGGCACCCTCGGTCGATCCCGACACCGACGGCGCCGTCGCGCTGCGCGGTGACTGGGAGATCAAGGCCGAGGACTACGTCCTGCACCTGATCGAGGACGGCACGTTCGTCCAGGACTACATGGGCATCGACGACTTCCGCACCGGCAAGTACTCCGTCGAGGGCGACACGATCTCCCTGGTCGGCGACGACGGTGACACCGACAAGGGCACGATCGTCGGTGACACCCTCGAGTTCACCCTCGGCACCGCGACGAGGGTGAAGTGAGGCTGCTCGTAGCCCGCTGCCAGGTCGACTACGCGGGGCGGCTCGCCGCCCACCTGCCTCTGGCGACGCGGGTCATCATGGTCAAGAACGACGGCTCGGTGCTGATCCACTCCGACGGCGGGTCCTACAAGCCGCTCAACTGGATGAGCCCGCCGTGCACCCTGCGCGAGGGCACCGCGGACGACGGCGTCGCCGAGTGGGTCGTCACCGCCGGCAAGACCGACGACACGCTGCGCATCCGGATCGAGGAGGTCCTGCACGACTCCGCGCACGAGCTCGGCATCGACCCCGGCCTGCGCAAGGACGGCGTCGAGAAGCACCTGCAGGAGCTGCTCGCCGAGCACACCGGCGCCCTCGGCGACGGCATGACGCTGGTCCGGCGTGAGTTCATGACCGCGATCGGGCCGGTCGACCTGCTCTGCCGGGACGCGGCCAACGCCTCCGTCGCGGTCGAGATCAAGCGCCGCGGCGACATCGACGGGGTCGAGCAGCTGACCCGCTACCTCGAGCTCATGAACCGCGATCCCTCGCTGCGTCCCGTGCGGGGCATCTTCGCCGCCCAGGAGATCAAGCCGCAGGCCCGGGTCCTGGCCACCGATCGCGGCATCGAGTGCGTCGTCGTCAACTACGACGAGCTGCGCGGCATCGACGACCCGTCCTTGCGACTGTTCTAGCGGACAACCGCGGCCGAGGGCCCGAGCGGAACGAACCGCGCGCCCTCACTGCAGCGGCACGGCGAAGAACGTCGTGCCGAGCTGCTCCCAGCGGTCGATCTCGCAGCCGTTCGTACGGTCGAAGGTCGCCGAGACGTCCTCGCCGTCGTAGGTGCCCGTCACGGTCGCCGTCTGGGGGCCGCCGTAGACCTCGGTGCAGGCCCGGTCGGCCGGGACCGGGTCGAGCACGCCGGCCTCCAGGTTCGCCAGCAGCCCGCACGCCTGCTCCGGCTGGGGGTGGTCTCCCCCGGCGGGATCGCAGGTCAGCGTGTACGTCGTCGACGCGGCCTCAGCATCGGGTGTGACCACGATGGTCAGTGCCGTCGTCGAGCCGTCGGGCTCGTTCGCATGCCAACCGCCCGTGTCACCACTGCCGCTGCAGCCGGCCAGCAGGGCGCCCGCGACGAGCGTGAGGACGTACCTACGCACCAGCGATGGGCGGCGCCGTCGGGTCGTCGCTGGTGCCCTTGTCCTCACGGGCGATCCAGTCCTCGATTCGCTCGTAGTCCTCCTTGGAACGCGTCACGACGGCCAGGAGGTCGCTCATCTTGGAGACCTCCTCGACCTGCTCCTTGATGAACCACTGCATGAACTGGTCCGAGGCGAAGTCGTTGTTCTCCCGCGCGATGCGGGTCAGCTCGTTGATCTGCTCGGTGACCCGCTTCTCCTGGGCCAGCGCCGTGGCGACCGGCCCGACGACGTCCGCGAACCCGACGACCGGTGCGTCGAGGGCCGGGATGACCGGCGTCTCGTCGGCGTCGAGGAGGTACTGGACCATCATCATCGCGTGATCGCGCTCCTCGAGCGCCTGCTGGTAGAACAGCGATGCCAGCTGCGGCATCGTGAGCGACTCGTAGAAGGTCGCGATCGCGATGTACTGCTGCTGCGCCTCGAACTCGTGCTTGAGCTGCTGGTTGAGCTGGGTCACGAATGCCGGTGCGGCCATGGTCTCGTCCTTCTCTGGTGTGTACTAAGGCGAGGCTCACCTCACGCTGATAAGATTATCGGGTGCCGAAGCCTCCGAAGAAGAAGTGCTGCAGCGACAAGCCTGCCTGCAAGCGCTGCCCCCTTCGCATGATGCGGGAGGGGACCCTTCCCGAGGGCTACACCGTCAAGAAGCGCAAGCTCGTCAAGGTCGAGGGCAAGCAGAAGACCAAGCCGAAGATCGCCGCCTGAGCGGTGGTCCGAGCCTAGGGCACACCCGCGCGTCGCTGCCACGAAGGAATGGCTGGCCTCACCCGGGGTCGTACCGTGGGGACATGACCGACACCTCATCCCTGACCGCCCAGGCCCACCAGCTCCTCGCCCTGCACACGGCGCCGACACTGCTCAAGCTTGTCAACGTGTGGGACGCGATCAGCGCCCGCGTCGTCTCCGAGGTCCCGGGCGTCACGGCCCTCGCTACCGCCAGCCACTCGATCGCTGCTGCCTTCGGCTACGAGGACGGCGAGAACATCCCCGTCGAGCTCATGATCGAGGCGATCGGCACGGTCGTCTCGGCGACCGAGCTGCCCGTCACCGCCGACCTGGAGGCCGGCTACGGCAACCCCGGCGAGACGACCCGCATGGCGATCCAGGTCGGTGCCGTCGGCGCCAACCTCGAGGACCAGATGAAGCCCCTGCCCGAGGCCGTCGCCGCGGTCGAGGCCGTGCTCGCGGCCGGCCAGGCAGAAGGGATCGACTTCGTGCTCAACGCCCGGACCGACGCGTTCGTCAAGGCCGGCGACCGTCCGCACGCCGATGTGCTGGCCGATGCGATCGAGCGCGGCAAGGCGTACCTCGCGGCCGGGGCCCCCGTCGTGTTCGTCCCGGGCAAGGTCTCCGAGGAGGACATCGTGGCCTTCGTCGACGCGTGGGGTCCGCAGAAGCTGACCCTGATCGGCGCCCCCGGTGCCGTGCCGCTGGCCCGCATGGAGGAGCTCGGTGTCGCCCGGGTGTCGTACGGCCCGTTCAGCCAGTCGGTCGCCCTGATGGCGCTGCAGGACCTGACGACCGAGGTCATCGGCGGCGGGGCCCTCCCCGAGAACTTCCGCGTCCTCAACTGAGGACGGTCTACCACGGTCCCTGAGCAAGCCTGCGCCTACCGCAGGAAACGTCCTGCGGTAGGCGCCAGGTTGCCGAAGGACCGTGGTAGACCGACGTGGTCGGCTAGAGAGGCAGGTCGTTGGCCTTGCGGATCTCGTCGACGATCCGGTCCATGATCGGGGTCATGCCGAAGTCCTTCGGGGTGAACACCGCGGCAACACCGGCGGCCTCCATCCGGCGGGCGTCGGACTCCGGGATGATCCCGCCCACGATCAGCGGGACGTCACCGATACCGGCCTCCTGCATCGCGCGCTGCACGTCCGGGACGAGCTCCATGTGCGAGCCCGACAGGATCGAGAGGCCGACGGCGTGGACGTCCTCGGCCACGGCGGCCGAGACGATCTGCGCCGGCGTCAGCCGGATGCCCTGGTAGACGACCTCGAAGCCGGCGTCCCGGGCCCGCACCGCGATCTGCTCGGCTCCGTTGGAGTGCCCGTCCAGGCCCGGCTTGCCGACCAGGAAGCGCAGCCGCGTGCCCAGCTCGTCGCCGGTCGAGCGCACGCGCTCGCGCAGGGCGGTCAGGTCCGCGCCGGCCTCGGCGACGCTGGCGACGCCGCTGACGCCGGTGGGCGCGCGGTACTCGCCGAACACCTCGCGCAGCGCGCCGGCCCACTCACCGACGGTGGCGCCGGCGCGGACGGCCGCGAGGGTCGCCTCCATGAGGTTGGTGTCGCCCTTGGCCTCGCCCTGCAGCCGCTGCAGCGCCTCGTCGACGGCACCCTGGTCACGCTGCGACCGCCATTGCTGCACGTCGGCGATCGCATTGGCCTCCGCCTCGGGGTCGGCGGTCATGATCGCGGTGTCCAGGTCAGCGGTCAGCGGGGACGGCTCGGTCTCGGTGTAGGAGTTGACGCCGACGACCTTCATCTCGCCGGCCTCGATCTTGGCGCGACGCTCCGAGTGGGACCCGACGAGCGCCTGCTTCATGTAGCCCGACTCCACGGCCGCGACGGCACCGCCCATCGCCTGGACGCGGTCGATCTCGGCCTTGGCGCCCTCGATCAGCTCGCTGACCTTGGCCTCGATGACGACCGAGCCCTCGAAGATGTCGTCGTACTCGAGCAGGTCGGACTCGAACGCCAGCACCTGCTGCAGGCGCAGCGACCACTGCTGGTCCCACGGACGGGGCAGGCCCAGCGCCTCGTTCCACGCCGGCAGCTGCACCGCGCGGGCCCGGGCGTCCTTGCTCAGCGTGACGCCGAGCATCTCCAGGACGATGCGCTGCACGTTGTTCTCGGGCTGCGCCTCGGTGAGCCCCAGCGAGTTGACCTGGACGCCGTAGCGCAGCCGGCGCATCTTGGGGTCCTGCACGCCGTAGCGCTCACGCGTGATCTCGTCCCACAGCCGCCCGAAGGCGCGCATCTTGCACATCTCCTCGACGAAGCGCACCCCGGCGTTGACGAAGAACGAGATCCGGCCGACGACCTTCTCGAACTCCTCCGGCGGCACCTGCCCCGAGTCGCGGACCGAGTCGAGCACCGCGATCGCGGTCGTCAACGCGTACGCGAGCTCCTGCGTGGGCGTCGCACCGGCTTCCTGCAGGTGATAGCTGCAGATGTTGAGCGGGTTCCACTTCGGGATCGTGCTGACGGTGTACGCGATCATGTCGGTCGTCAGCCGCAGCGACGGCGCGGGCCCGAAGACGTACGTGCCGCGGGACAGGTACTCCTTGATGATGTCGTTCTGGGTCGTGCCCTGCAGCAGCGACGGGTCGACGCCCTGCTCCTCGGCCGCGACCTGGTACATCGCGAGCAGCCACATCGCGGTGGCGTTGATCGTCATCGACGTGTTCATGGTGTCGAGCGGGATGTCCTGGAACAGTCGCCGCATCGCACCCAGGTGCGGGATCGGGACGCCGACCTTGCCGACCTCTCCCCTGCTGAGCTCGTGATCGGGGTCGTACCCCGTCTGCGTCGGCAGGTCGAAGGCGACCGAGAGTCCGGTCTGCCCCTTCGCCAGGTTGCGGCGGTAGAGGGCGTTGGACTCCTTGGCGGAGCTGTGACCGGCGTACGTGCGCATCACCCAGGGCTTGTCAGGCATGGGGGTCAGGTTACCTGTCCGTAACCTGCCACGACCAGAGTGCGGCACGGATCACATGAACGTGTCGTCCTAGACTGCGGTGCATGGTCAACCTGACGAGAATCTACACGCGCACC
>NZ_JAOPXQ010000035.1 GCF_025965075.1 Aeromicrobium sp. | reverse complement strand
AACTACGCCGCCAGCACCGGCGACGTCGACGAGCTCTCCCGCCTCTCCGCCGCGACGTGCGAAGGCTGCCAGAGCTACATCACCCTGTACCGCAAGACCTATGACGCCGGCGGCTACTTCAAGGGCGCGGATTGGACCCTCGGCGACTTGAAACTTCGCGAGGCAGAAGGCACCAGCTACGTCACGACGCTCGCCAAGGCTGACCCAGGACAGTACCGAGAGACGGCCAACGATCCAGAGCGCACAAGCACGGGCCAGGACAACGAGGTGAGTTTTGCGGTGAGCAGGGCCAAATCAACGTGGCAAGTCGACCAACTCGGACTCGGAGGTGTCGAGTGAGAGCCCTCGTCATGACGATTTTATTCGTTCTCGTGCCCGTCGACGCCTCAGCGAATGTCGATGTGAAACCCGCACCCTACGAAGCTCAAGTCACGCTCCGAGGCAAGAAGGTACTCAGCCCGCACAAGTCCAATCCCGTCCAACCAGCGAAGTCCTCACCGAATCCCGTCACCAACCCCATCAAGCGGCCTCCGGTTGTGTGCAAGGTGGACCCCGCCGCGGGCACCTACGGCTGCAGGACCACGCCGCGGCGGGCTCCCACCGAGGAGGCGGACGCTCCTGAGCTCACCGAGGGGGACATCGCCCGGGCGGTGCAACGGATCGGGCTCCCGAGCCTGCAGGTCCGGATCCAGCCGGGCGACGAGACCTTGGTCAACATCCCCACGATCTTCTACACCGAGCCGCGACCGTTCGCGCGCAGCGTGGACCTGCTGGGCTTCGACATCGACCTCCGGGCGCAGCCGGTCCGCTACCAGTGGGTCCACGGTGACGGCACCGTCCGGTCGACGTCCCGGCCCGGCCGGCCCTACCCCGCGATGGAGGTCACCCACCGGTACCGGCGGCCCGCGGAGGACGTCGACGCACGGGTCGACGTGACCTACCGCGTCCGCTACCGGGTCGACGGCGGAGGGTGGCAGACCCTGGGCCAGACCCTCCTCGCCGCCGGTCCGGTCGCGGAGCTCGACGTCAAGGAAGCGGCGCCGGTCCTGACGAAGCCGTGAGTGCAAGAATGGGCAGCATGCCCATTGCGAATCACATCGTTGAGCTGATCGGCAACACCCCGCTGGTCCGTCTCAACTCAGTCACCTCAGCCGGATCGGCAACCGTGGCCGCCAAGATCGAGTACCTCAACCCCGGTGGCAGCGCCAAGGACCGCATCGCGGTCAAGATGGTCGACGCCGCGGAGGCCTCCGGCGCCCTCAAGCCCGGCGGCACGATCGTCGAGCCGACCTCGGGCAACACCGGCGTCGGGCTGGCCCTGGTCGCCCAGCAGCGCGGCTACAAGTGCATCTTCGTCTGCCCCGACAAGGTCAGCGGCGACAAGGTCAACACGATGAAGGCCTATGGCGCGCAGGTCGTGGTCTGCCCCACCGCCGTCCCGCCGGAGCACCCCGACAGCTATTACAACGTCTCCGACCGCCTGGTGCGCGAGACCGAGGGCGCCTGGAAGCCGGACCAGTACTCCAACCCCGCCGGCCCCGACTCGCACTACGAGACCACCGGCCCGGAGATCTGGGAGGCCACCGACGGCAAGGTCACCCACTTCGTGGCCGGCGTCGGCACCGGCGGCACCATCACGGGTGTCGGCCGCTACCTCAAGGAGGTGTCGGGCGGCAAGGTCAAGGTCATCGGCGCCGATCCCGAGGGCTCGGTCTACTCCGGCGGCACCGGCCGCCCCTACCTCGTCGAGGGCGTCGGCGAGGACTTCTGGCCCAGCGCGTACGACCCGAGCGTCCCCGACCAGATCATCGCCGTCTCCGACGCCGACTCGTTCGACATGACTCGCCGGCTCGCCCGCGAGGAGGGCCTCCTGGTGGGCGGCTCGTGCGGCATGGCCACCGTCGCGGCCCTGCAGGTCGCGGCCGAGGCCGGACCCGACGCGCTCGTGGTCGTCCTGCTCCCTGACGGCGGCCGCGGCTACCTGTCGAAGATCTTCAACGACGACTGGATGTCGTCCTACGGCTTCCTGCGCGAGCCCCTCGACGGCAAGCCCCACGCGATCACCGCCGGCGACGTGCTGATGAGCAAGGCCGGGGGCATGCCCGCCCTGGTGCACACCCACCCGTCGGAGACGATCCGCGACGCGATCGAGATCCTCCGCGAGTACAACGTCTCGCAGATGCCGGTCGTCGGCGCCGAGCCTCCCGTCGTGATCGGCGAGGTCGCCGGCAGCGTCAACGAACGGGCCTTGATCAGCGCCGTGTTCGAGGGCCGCGCCCAGCTGACCGACGCCGTCGCGGACCACATGGAGCCGCCGATGCCGCTGCTCGGCTCGGGCGAGAGCCTCGACGACGCGCTCAAGGCGCTCAGCGTCAGCGACGCCGTCATGGTCATCGAGGACGGCAAGCCCCTCGGCGTCCTGACCCGCCACGACCTGCTGGGAGTGCACGTATGAGCGAGCGGAAGAGCACGGCCGACGAGGGCAGCACGCAGGGGTTCGCCACCCGCGCGATCCACGCGGGCTACGAGCCCAACGCCGAGAACGGCGCGGTCAACGTCCCGATCTACGCAAGCTCGACGTTCGCCCAGGACGGGGTCGGCGGCATGCGCGGCGGCTACGAGTACGCCCGCACCGGCAACCCGACCCGGGCGGCGCTGGAGGCCAACCTCGCGGCGCTGGAGAACGGCACCTACGGCCGGGCGTACAGCTCGGGCATGGCCGCGACCGACTGCGCCCTGCGCTCCATCCTGCGCCCGGGCGACCACCTGGTGATCCCCGACGACGCCTACGGCGGCACGTTCCGCCTGATCGACAAGGTGTTCACCCAGTGGGGCATCAGCTACACCGTCGCCGCGGTCAACGATCTCGACGCGATCCGCGCCGCCGTCACACCGGCGACCAAGGCGATCTGGATCGAGACCCCGACCAATCCGCTGCTCAACGTCGGTGACGTCACCGCGATCGCGGAGATCGCCCACGAGGCGTCGGCGACGTTCGTGGTCGACAACACCTTCGCCTCGCCGTACCTCCAGCAGCCGCTGGCCCTGGGCGCGGACGTCGTCCTGCACTCGACGACGAAGTATCTCGGCGGGCACTCCGACGTCGTCGGAGGCGTCCTGGTCACCGACGACGAGGAGCTCGACGCCAAGTTCGCGTTCCTGCAGAACGGGTCCGGCGGCGTGCCGGGACCGTTCGACGCCTATCTGACGATGCGGGGGGCCAAGACCCTCGCGGTCCGGATGGACAAGCACTGCGACAACGCCGAGGCGATCGTCGACTTCCTGCAGGGCCACCCGGCGATCTCGTCGGTGCTCTACCCGGGACTGCCCGGCCACCCCGGCCACGAGGTCGCGGCCCGGCAGATGACCCGGTTCGGCGGGATGGTGTCCGTCCGGCTCAAGGACGAGCAGTCGGCGCTGGACTTCTGTGCGCGCACCGAGCTCTTCACCCTGGCCGAGAGCCTCGGTGGCATCGAGTCCCTCATCGAGCACCCGGGGGCCATGACGCACGCGTCGACCGCCGGGTCGCTGCTGGAGGTGCCCGCCGATCTCGTACGTCTGTCGGTCGGCATCGAGGACCTCACGGACCTGCTGGCCGACCTCGACCAGGCGCTGGCCTGATCCCGTCGCCGTCCGTCTCAGCCGAGGCGGACGGTGCGGGCCGAGCCGATGTCGGCGAAACGCTCGGGCTCGCAGGTCAGGATGATGATCTGCGAGGTCGAGCCGACCCGGTTGATGACGGCGGCCAGCTTGCGCCGCCGGTCGGCGTCGGTGAAGCCCAGCGAGTCGTCGAGGATCACCGGCGCGCCGTCGTCCGCGCTGACCAGCTGTGCCGTCGCCAGCCGGCCGATCAGGGCGAGCTGCTCCTTGGCGCCCCCTGACAGGGACTCGAACGGCACCGTCGCCCCGTGCGCGGTCCGGCTCCGGATCGACAGGTCGTCGGCGATGTCGACCGCGAAGCCGGCGCCGAACACGATCGATCCCAGCGCCTCCACGGCGTGGCGGAACGGCGCGACGTAGCGCTGCTGGGCCGAGTCGCGGTGCGTACGCATCGTGGTCCGCAGGAGCCGGGCCGCACCCGCTCGGGCCTCGAGCGAGTCGTGCACCCGGCGTGTGTCGGCCAGCCGGGACAGCGCCGTGTCGAGCTTGTCGCGCAGCCCGTCGCGGCCGCGCACCTCGAGCTCTGTCGTGGCGGCGGCGAGGTCCGCGTCGAGCCGGGCCAGGTCGTCGACCAGCCGCTTGGCCAGCTCCCGGGCGTTGCTCGCGAGCATCTCGAGGCCGTCGGCGTCCTGTTCGCGCAGCGCCGTGCGGGTCGACTCGAGCGCGTCGGCGTGCAGGGCGTGCTGGGCCTGCGTCGCACCGAGGGCCGCGGCCAGGGCATCGTCGCCGTGCGCCGCGCGATCGGCCTCCAGCCGGGCGTTCGCCCGCTCCAGCTCCGAGGTGGCGCCCGCCGCGTGGGTCTCCGTCGTGAGCCGGCGCTCGTTGGCGGCGTTGACGGCGTCGATGATCCGCTCCCGCTCGTGCAGCGACGAGGCCACCGCCTGCTCCGCGGTCTCGAGCCGCTCGGTCAGATCGGTCAGATCGGCTCGCGCCTCCGCGAGGGAGACCGCGGGCTCGGTCGCGCCGTGCGTGTCGATCGCCGCGAGGCGGGCGCGGACGGCCTCGACCGACTCCCCCGCCAGCAGCGTGTCCCGTTCGACGGTCGCCGCGTGGGCGCGCCGTGCGGCGTCGTCGCGCTCGCCGCTGCGGCGACGTGCCTCGGCGAGGTCGGCGACGCCCAGCTCGCCGAGCAGGGCGGTCAGCTCGTGCTCCCGCTCCTCGATCTTGCGGCGCCGCCGGACCGCGCCGTCGTCCGGCGTCATCACGACCCGGACCACGCCGACGACCTCGACGTCGACGGGGGCGGTGAGGTCGCGGGTCGCGGTCCCCTCGATCGCCTCCCCACCGAGCTGCACCTCCGCGGCGCCCAGCCGCTCGACCGTGAACCGGGCGGCGCCGGTCGCGGCCGCGTCCCGCTCGGCGTGCAGCCGGGACTGGATGTCCGCGACCTGTTGCACGATCTGCGCGTCGACCGGGTTGGCGGCCAGCTCGGCCTCGGCCTCCTCGAGGCGCGCCGTGGCGGCAGCGATGCCGGCCAGCCGCTCCCGGATGACCTCGGCGTCGGCCCGGGCCTGGGCGGCCCGGACGACCTGCTCGGCCGCCACGACCTCGAGGCGCAGGTCGCCGACCTCGTCGGTGGCCCCCTGCCGGGCGGCGTCGAACGCCGTGAGCCGGTCCACGGCCTCGGTGTGGGCCGCGACGGCCCGCTCCCAGGCCCCCGTCGCCTCGCCCGACGACGCCGTACGCCGCTCGGCCTCGGTGACCCGTTCGGCCCGGGCCTCGACCGCGGAACGTGCCGCCGCGACGGCCACCTCGGACTGGCCCAGCCGTGCCGTGGCCTCGTCGTGCTGACGGCGCAGGTCGGTGAGGGCGCCCTCCCGCTCGGCGAGCTCATCGGCGTCGATGCGCGCCCGACCGACCCGGACCTGCAGGCGGGTGCGCTCCAGGGTCAACCGCTCGTGCCGGTCGACGACGTCGTCGACCGCGCGCACGGCCGCCTCAGCGACGGCGACCGCCTCCTCGCGCTCGGCGAGCTCACGGATCGTGGCCGCGTAGACATCCGTCGGCTTGCCGGTCGCGGTGTGATAGCGGCGGAACTCGCGCTCGATCCGGTCCAGCAGGTCCTCGTGCGAGGTGCCGACCGTGTCGTCGTCGGCGAGCGCTGACAGCGCCGCCTGCAGGGGCACGACTCGCGCCAGGCTCGCCTGCTGGAGCGACTCGCCCTGCACCTGCTGCAGCGCCGTCCACAGATCGGCGTCCATCGTGGCGCCGACGATCTGCTCGACCCGGTCGTGGGCCTGGTCGCCGGTCAGCTGCTCGGGCCGGGGCTCGAGGATCTGCAGCTCGGTCATCGCCTTGCGCAGCCACCGCTTGGTGTAGACGAGCCGGTAGGGCCCGGTCGACAGCTCGACCGACACCTCGGGCCCGACGTCGCGGTGGGTCGGCTGGACGGCCTTGATCGAGGAGTGCTGCGAGGAGGACTTGAACTCCCGGACGAGGCGCAGCGCCTCGGCCAACGAGGACTTGCCGATCTCGTTGGGTCCCACCACGACCGTCACGCCGGGTGCGTCGAAGGACACATCGCTGGCCGTGACCCCGCGGAAGTCGGTGAGCCGGATCCGGTGCAGCCTCATGCGGCGCCGCCGCGACTGAACCGGTAGAGCAGGCCGAGCGCGTCACGCGCCGCCTGGGCGTCGTCTCCCTCCAGACGCAGCGTCAGGTCGTCGACGGCGTCGCGGGCGAAGCCAGCCAGGCCGAGGTCGCCGAACTCCCCGTCGGCCGGCGTCACGACCAGGTCGCTGCGCCGCTCCCACAGGTCGACCAGCGCGAACAGGTCCCGCGAGGCGTCCAGCACGGTGTCGAGCCGGGCCTTCTCGCCGATGCTCAGCACGCCGGTCAGGGACAGCCACACGGCGGTCCGGTCCTTGGCCGGCAGGTGCGCGAGCCACCGCTCGAGCTCGTCGACGTCGGCCTCGCTCGTGAGCTCGGCCTGGTGGTGCGCGTAGGTCCACGTGCCCACGGGCACCGTGTCGACCGAGACCGTGTCGTGGTCGACGTCGACGACCAGGACGTTGCCCGGGTCGTCTTCGCGCCGGCTGGTGACCTCGGGGGCCCCGGGATACCAGATCCGGGGGCCGACCTCGGTCGTGGAGTGCCGGTCGCCGAGCACCGCGAACTGGGCCCGTCCGGCCGTGATCGCGGCCGAGAGTGCGTCCTCGCTGATGCCGGCGGGGTCGGTGCGGTCGATGCCGAGCACGGTGCCGTGGCCCGCGACGATGCGCACGACTCCGGCGTCGGGCTCCACGCCGGCGAGGGCGTCGGCGACCAGGTCGCTCAGCGGCGCCTTGCTGAACCACGGGGCGGCGACGATCTCGACGCCCTCGGACACGACGTGGACGCCCGGGCGATCGAGCACGTGCACGTGGGCCGGGCACCCGTCGACGAACTCCCGGGACCGGTAGATCGAGGCGGCGTCCAGGGGGTCGTGGTTGCCCGGCAGCAGCCACACCGGCACCGTCACGTCACGCAGCGCGTCGAACGTACGGGCCACGACGGCGCGGTCGAGCTGGTTGGACTCGAACACGTCACCGCACACCAGGACGAGCTCGGCGCCGCGCTCGGCGGCGACCCGCCCGATGCTCCGGATCGCGTCGATGCGCGCCTGCGCGAACCGGGGGCGCGCCTCGTCGCCGAGGTAGTGCGCGGTCATCCCCAGCTGCCAGTCAGCCGTCGCCACGAATCGCATGTCCTGACCGTAACCGGCGCCTCGGACATGACCCCGTAGGCACGCCAAGGACCCCCGGGTGCTGCCAGAATCACCCCATGAGCCTCGTCATGCTGCTGCTGGCGCACCCGCGCACGGACAGCTACTGCCACGGCATCGCCGAGCGCATCGGCGAGCGCCTGCTGCGGCTCGGCCACGAGGTGCGGTCGCACGACCTGTACGCCGAGCGGTTCGACCCGCTCGTCCCGCCGTTCGAGTCGCACACCAGTGGCCTCGCGATCGAGTCGCTGCTGGCGCAGGAGGCCGATCCCGTGCTGGCGCTGCACCGCGAGGAGCTCCGCCAGGCCGACGCCCTCGTCGTGGTCCACCCCAACTGGTGGGGCATGCCGCCGGCGATCCTGAGCGGCTGGGTCGACCGGGTCGTCGTGCCGGGAGTGGCCTACCGGTTGGCCGAGGCGTCGGGCTTCCCCGAACCGCTGGCGCCGCTGTCCGAGCTGTTCGTGGTCAACACGTCGGACACGACGGACGAGCGGGAGCGTGATCTCTACGGTGACCCGCTGGCCTCGATCTGGGGGCGCTGCGTCGCGCCCTACCTCGGCGCGCCGCGCGTGACCCGTCGCGTGCTGCGTCCTGTCGCCGCGGCGAGCGGCGAGCAGCGCCGGGCGTGGCTCGACGAGGTCGAGACGCTCGCAGCCGAGACATTCGGAGCGGCCACCTAGTCTGGTCGTCGTGTCCGACCGTCGTGGAGTGCTCGCCGAGATCTCGTGGTTCCAGGTCGCTGCCAGCGTCCTGGCCGCCGTCACCGCCGCCTGGCTCGCCTCACGACTGGGCGTCGCCGGCACGTTGGTGGGTGCCGCGCTCGGCAGCTTCGTCGTGACGGTCAGCAGCGCGTTGTACGGCCGCACGCTCGACAAGGGGCGGACGCTGATCGTCCAGACGGCGAGCGGCACGATGATCCAGAAGCAGGTCGAAGACGGGCAGATCGCCACCGCACTGCAGGAGGTCGCGGAGATCGACGACTCCCCCGTCGAGCGTGCGGAGGTCGTGCGCGACGAGCCCGAGCGCCGGCTTCGCTGGAAGCCGATCATCATCACGACCGTCATGGTCCTCGCGCTGGCGCTCGCGGCGATCACGGCGTACGAGGTCGTCACCGACAAGACGCTCGGCGGCTCCGGCGGCACGACGATCGGGGACACGTTCGGCGGGTCGAAGAGCGCGGCCGACCCGGCGCCCGGGCCGGACGACACGACACCCACGCCGACCCCGACGCCGACGCCGACGCCGGACGCCACGACGCCCGCGCCGGAGCCCTCCACGAGCACCCGGGCACCCACACCGACACCGACCCCCGCGACCACGACGGCCGAGCCGACGGCCCAGCCCACCGCCCCGGCGGAATGAACCCCCACCACCCGACGTTGACGCTGCTCCGAGCCTGGAAGGAGCCGACATGACGATCTACCTGACCCCCAACCTCTCCGACGAGACGATCGCCGCGATGGACGTCTTCGAGGCCTTCCGGATGGGCGAGGAGCTGCTGGACTCGCGCTACCCGCGCGACGCCGTCCGGGTGCTCCGTCGGGTGCTCGAGGCCGAGCCGTCGCACGCCGCCGCGTGGGAGCTCATGGGCCGGGCACACTTCGCCGCGGCTCAGCTGGTCCCGGCCGAGGAGGCGTTCCGGCGCCTCATCGAGCTCGAGCCGACCAGCGCGTGGGCGCAGACCGCGCTCGGCCTGTCGCTGGACCGGCAGAGCCGGCACCGCGAGGGCGCCGTGCACCACCGGCTCGCCGCCGCGATGGGTGCCTCCCCGCGCGACGCCACCCGGGTCGAGCTCGTCGACCGCGCGATCGGCTGACCTCTGGACACCACCTGGGCGGCCGCGGCGACGGCCGTCGTGCTCGTCGTCGTGCCGCCCCTGTGGTCTGTCGTGCGTCACCTCGTGACCCTCGTGCACGAGGCGGGCCACGCCGTCGTCGCGGTCGCGACCGGGCGCCGGCTCAACGCGATCCGGCTGCACACCGACACGTCGGGGCTGACGGTGTCGAGCGGCAAGCCGCGGGGTCCGGGGATGATGGCGACCGCCGCCGCCGGCTACCTCGCCCCCGCGGCGCTCGGGCTCGTCGCGGTCCTCCTGGTCGACGGTGGGCACACACCGTGGGCGCTGTACGGCGGGCTCGGCACCCTCGCGGTGATGCTGACGTTCATCCGCAACTGGTTCGGCCTGCTGGTCGTCGCGGCGACGGGAGGCGTCGTCGCGGTGTTGATCTGGAGGACCCCGGCATCGACCCAGGACTTCGCCGCCCTGACGTTCGCGTGGTTCCTGCTGGTCGCCGCGCCGCGGACCACGATCGACCTGTGGGCCCACCGCCGCCGCGCCCGGACCCGGACGACCGACGCGGACGTCCTCGCCCGGTTGACCTTTCTGCCAGCGCCGGTGTGGAACCTGCTGTTCCTCCTGGCCACGACCGCGGCGCTCGCGGGCGCGGTGTGGTCGGTCGGCCTGCCCGGCTGATTGGATGGGGCGGTGTTCACCGTCGGCAAGGAGCTCGAGGGCACCCTCGGGCGTACCGGAACGATCGCGACGCCCCACGGCGAGATCCGCACGCCGGCGTTCATCCCGGTCGGCACCCGCGCGACGGTCAAGGCCGTCCTCCCCGAGCAGATGGCCGACCTCGGCGCCCAGGCCCTGCTCGCCAACGCGTACCACCTCTATCTCCAGCCCGGCGCCGACATCGTCGACGAGGCCGGCGGTCTCGGCACGTTCATGAACTGGCCCGGGCCGACGTTCACCGACTCGGGTGGCTTCCAGGTCCTGTCGCTGGGCGCCGGGTTCCAGAAGACCCTGTCGATGGACTCGCACTCGGTGCAGCCCGACGACGTCATCGCGGAGGGCAAGGACCGGCTCGCGACGGTCGACGACGACGGCGTGACGTTCAAGTCCCACCTCGACGGGTCGATGCACCGCTTCACCCCCGAAGTGTCGATGCAGATCCAGCACCAGCTCGGCGCCGACATCATGTTCGCCTTCGACGAGCTGACGACGCTGATGAACTCCAAGGGCTACCAGGTCGAGTCGCTCGCGCGGACCCAGGCGTGGGCCGAGCGGTGCCTCGTCGAGCACCGTCGGCTGTCGGCCGAGCGGGCCCACCGTCCGCCGCAGGCGCTCTTCGGCGTCGTGCAGGGCGCCCAGCACGAGGACCTGCGGCGCCAGGCCGCGCGGGGGCTCGTCGGGCTGGACCACGACGGCACCGGGTTCGACGGCTTCGGCGTCGGCGGGGCGATCGAGAAGGAGAACCTCGGGACGATCGTGCGCTGGGTGTGCGAGGAGCTGCCGGCCGACAAGCCGCGCCACCTGCTCGGCATCAGCGAGCCCGACGACCTGTTCACCGCGGTCGAGAACGGCTGCGACACGTTCGACTGCGTCTCCCCGTCGCGGGTCGCCCGGTCGTCGCGGGTCTACGCCATGGCGGGGCGCTACAACGTCATGGTCGCCGCCTCCCGCCGCGACTTCGGGCCGATCGACCCGGAGTGCGACTGCTACACGTGCGCGCACTACTCCAAGGCGTACCTGCACCACCTGTTCAAGACCAAGGAGTACGTCGCCGCCACGCTGTGCACGATCCACAACGAACGGTTCACCGTCCGGCTGGTCGACGACATGCGGAGCCACCTCGAGGCCGGGACGTTCCGGGAGTTCCGGGACGACTTCCTGGCCCGTTTCTACGCCTGACCCGGGTGTGACGGATTACCACGGTCCCTCGGCAACCTGGCGCCTACCGCGGAATACTTCCTGCGGTACGTGCAGGTTTGCTCAGGGACCGTGGTAATCCGACGCTCCGGGGCGTGATCCGGCCTCAGAGCCAGTACGTCGGCTCGCGGCGCTTCAGGGCCTTGATGGCGAGCATCGTGACGGGGCTGACGATGATCTCGACGGCGCACTTGAACACGAACCCGACCACGACGTAGTTGACGAACTGGCCGCCCGTCGTGATCCCGATCGCTGAGGCCGCGAGGGCGCAGAAGATCAGCGTGTCCGCCGCCTCGCCGACGCCGGTCGAGCCGATCAGTCGGCGCCACAGCCCGGGCTCGGCCGACCGGTTCTTCATCCGCACGAGGACGTACGAGTTGAGGAGCTGCCCGGTCAGGTAGGCGATCATCGACGCCGCCACGATCTGCACGCCCGACCAGACGACGCTCTCGAAGGCTTCCTGGTTCTCGTAGAAGCTGGCCCCCGGCAGCGCCATCGCCACCAGGAACGTCGCGAACGCCAGGACCGCCGACCCGAAGCCGACGAGGATCGCGCGCCGCGCCGCCCTGAAGCCGTAGACCTCCGAGATGACGTCTCCGAGGATGTACGCCAGCGGGAACAGGATCGCGCCACCGTCGGAGATGATCGGCAGGACCTGCACCGGGCCGATCGACACGTCGTGCCCGGAGATGAACTCGGTCGACTTGGTCGCGGCGATGTTGGACACCACCAGCACGACGCAGAACACCGCGAGCAGGACGTCGAAGTACGACGACCCGCGCGAGGCGAAGTGGACCTCGCGCGACTGATCGGCCGATGTCGTCGCTGAACTCATGCGCCCCATCCTGCCAGCCGTCGTGGCCTCTGGGAGAATCGATCCATGACGATCCCGACCCGCACCGACGTCCTCGTCGTCGGGGCAGGTCCCGCGGGGTCCGCGGCCGCCGCCTGGTCCTCCCGCCTCGGCATGGACACGGTGCTGGCCGACGCCGCGACGTTCCCCCGCGACAAGACCTGCGGCGACGGGCTCACCCCGCGGGCCATCGCCGAGCTGGAGCGGTTGGACCTCGGCGAGTGGGTGCGCGGCCACGGCACCAACCGGGGGCTGCGCGCCGCCGGCTTCGGACAGGAGCTGCTGCTGCCCTGGCCCGGCGGGTCGCTGCCCGACTACGGCTCGGCGGTCCCCCGCACCGAGCTCGACGACAAGCTCTTCCGGGTCGCGGTCGGGGCCGGCGCGACCCCGTTCGAGGGTGCCCGGGCGGTCGACGCGGTCCGCGACGCCGCCGGCCGGGTCACCGGGGTCGTCTTCCACGTGGGCAGGGACCGCACGCCGCACACGGTGCTGTGCGACCGGCTCGTCGTCGCCGACGGCGTACGTTCGCCGCTGGGCCGCGTCCTGGGGCGGGAGTGGCACCGCGACACCGCCTACGGCGTCGCCGGCCGCTCCTACGTCAAGTCCGGCCGCAGCGACGACCCGTGGATCTCCTCGCACCTGGAGCTCCGGGGCGAGGACGACGAGCTCCTGCCCGGCTACGGCTGGATCTTCCCGCTCAGCGACGGGGAGGTGAACCTCGGCGTCGGCGCCCTGGCCACCGCCAAGCGTCCGGCGGACCTGCAGATTCGCCCGCTGATGGAGTACTACGCCTCGCTCCGCCGCGAGGAGTGGGACCTCAGCGGCGAGCTCCGCCTCCCGACCAGTGCCCTGCTGCCGATGGGCGGCGCGGTCTCCGGCGTGGCCGGACCCAACTGGGTCCTGGTCGGCGACGCCGCCGGCTGCGTCAACCCGCTCAACGGGGAGGGCATCGACTACGGCATGGAGACCGGGCGCGAGGCCGCCGAGCTCATGCACCGTGGCAGCGACCTCGCGCAGGCGTGGCCCGAGCTGCTGACCCGCCAGTACGGCGAGGCGTTCTCGATCGCACGCCGCCTGGCCGGGCTCATCACGGTCCCCCACCTGCTGCCGACCGCCGGCCCGGTCGGGATGAGGTCCCACCACCTCATGACGTTCGCGCTGCGGGTGATGGGCAACCTCGTGACAGACGAGGACCGCGACCTGACCGCCCGGCTGTGGCGCTGGGCGGGTCGCCGGTCCGTACGCCTGGACGACCGGCCGCCGTTCTCGTCCTGAGCCCGGCGCCGGACGATCAGCTCGCCGGCGGAACACATCGAACATGTTCTCTTTCCCACCCGTCGAAAGACGTCTTGGTACTCCCAGGACCGCGACGGGACCCCTCGCGCGTGACAGGATCTCGGCATGAACGCAGATGCCATCGTCGTCGGAGCGGGCCTCGCCGGCCTCGTCGCCACCGCTGAGCTCGTCGAGGCGGGCCGGACCGTGATCCTCGTGGACCAGGAGGGTGAGCAGGGCATGGGCGGCCAGGCCTTCTGGTCGTTCGGCGGGCTGTTCTTCGTCGACTCTCCTCAGCAGCGCCGGATGGGCATCAAGGACTCGGTCGACCTGGCGATGCAGGACTGGATGGGCAGCGCCCAGTTCGACCGCGCGGAGGACGCCTGGCCCCGGCGGTGGGCCGAGGCGTACGTCCACTTCGCGGCGGGCGAGAAGCAGTCGTGGCTGAAGGAGCGCGGCCACAGCGTGTTCCCCGTCGTCGGCTGGGCCGAGCGCGGCGGAGGCCTCGCCGGCGGCCACGGCAACTCCGTGCCGCGCTTCCACATCACGTGGGGCACCGGACCCGGCATCGTCGAGCCGTTCGAGAAGATCGTGCGCGAGGGCCATGAGAAGGGACTCGTGCGGCTCGCGTTCCGCCACCGGGTCGACGAGCTGCTGGTCACCGACGGTGTCGTCACCGGCGTCGCCGGGCAGGTGCTCGAGCCGACCGACGCCGAGCGCGCCGCACCCACCTCCCGTACGTCGATCGGCGAGTTCACGATGTCCGCGCAGGCCGTCATCGTGACGTCGGGCGGGATCGGCGGCAACCACGACCTGGTCCGGGCCAGCTGGCCCGAGCGACTCGGCACTCCCCCGGCGCACATGATCTCCGGCGTCCCGGCTCACGTCGACGGCCGCATGCTCGGCATCGCCGAGGAGGCCGGTGCGAGCCACATCAACCGCGACCGCATGTGGCACTACGTCGAGGGGATCAAGAACTGGGACCCGATCTGGCCCGCGCACGGCATCCGCATCCTGCCGGGACCGTCGTCGATCTGGCTCGACGGGGCCGGCCGGCGCCTTCCGGTCCCGGGGCTGCCCGGGTTCGACACCCTCGGGACGCTCAAGCTGCTGCGGCAGAGCGGCCACGACCACTCGTGGTTCGTCCTGACCCAGGCCATCATCGAGAAGGAGTTCGCCCTCTCCGGCCAGGAGCAGAACCCCGACCTCACCGGCAAGAGCATCCGGACGCTGCTCAAGGAACGCGTCTCCAAGGGAGCGACCGGCCCGGTCGAGGCGTTCAAGACCAAGGGCGAGGACTTCGTCGTCGCCGACACGATCGAGGAGCTCGTCGCGGGCATGAACGCCCTGACCCCCGACTCCCCCGTCGACCTGGGCGAGGTACGCCGTCAGGTCGAGGAGCGCGACCGCGAGCTCGACAACGACTTCACCAAGGACCTGCAGATCGCGGCGCTGCGCCAGGCCCGCGCCTATCGCGGCGACCGGCTCATCCGGGTGGCCAGGCCGCACAAGATCCTCGACCCCGCAAAGGGCCCGCTGATCGCCGTCCGGCTCCACGTCCTGACCCGCAAGTCGCTCGGCGGCCTCGAGACCGATCTCGACTCGCAGGTCATCGGCACCGACGGTGCACCGATCGAGGGGCTGTACGCCGCCGGCGAGGTCGCGGGCTTCGGCGGTGGCGGCGTGCACGGCTACAACTCCCTGGAGGGCACATTCCTCGGCGGGTGCCTGTTCAGCGGCCGGGCGGCCGGCCGGGCCGCCGCGAAGCAGGTGGGCTGAAAGGTCCCCCGTCCGGGGACGCCCGGGCAGTACGCTCCCTCCATGACCGCACTCGCGTTGATCCTGGCCGGGATCGCCGGTCTCTTCCACGTCCTGTTCTTCAAGCTCGAGTCGCTCGACTGGCGCAAGCCCGCGACGTGGAAGACGTTCGGCCTCACCTCGCAGGCCGACGCCGAGACGACCGCCCCGCTGGCGTACAACCAGGGCTTCTACAACCTGTTCCTCGCGATCGGCGCGTTCACCGGGATCGGGCTCGTCGCCTTCGACGACACCCACGACACGATCGGCTGGACGTTGATCGTCTTCGCCTGTGCCTGCATGCTCGGCGCCTCGCTGGTGCTGATCTCGACCGGTCGGTCGTACGCCCGCGCGGCCTCGATCCAGGGCGTTCCGTCCCTCCTGGCCGTCGCCGCCGCCCTCGTCGCCGCCACCTGATCGACTGTCGCCGGCCCCGACTAGGGTGGGCGCCGTGCTTCGAATCGCCACGGTCAACGTCAACGGCATCCGCGCCGCCCACAACAAGACCCGGGGCCAGTCCTCCGGCCTGAGCGAGTGGCTCGCCGCCCGCGAGGCCGACGTCGTGACGCTGCAGGAGGTGCGGGCTCCCGACGACATCGTCCGGGAGATCCTCGACGCCTCCGGCTACCACGTCGTGCACACCGAGGCCGCGGCCAAGGGACGTGCCGGCGTGGCGGTGCTGAGCCGCACCGAGCCCACCGCGCACCGGGTCGGCAACGGCGACGACTTCTTCGCCGACTCCGGGCGCTGGATCGAGTCCGACATCCCGCTGGCCGACGGGTCGACGCTGACCGCGGTCTCCGCCTACGTGCACTCCGGCGAGGCCGGCACCCCCCGCCAGGAGGAGAAGTACCGCTTCCTCGAGCAGATGACGGTGCGGCTGGCGGAGATCCGCGCGAGCGGCCACCACGGTGTCGTGACCGGCGACCTCAACGTCGGCCACACCGAGCGGGACATCAAGAACTGGAAGGGCAACGTCAAGAAGGCCGGCTTCCTGCCCGAGGAGCGGGCCTACTTCGACCGCTTCTTCGGCGAGCTCGGCTGGGTCGATGTGCACCGTACGGTGGCCGGCGATGTCGACGGCCCCTACACGTGGTGGTCGATGCGCGGTCAGGCCTTCGACACCGACACCGGCTGGCGCATCGACTACCAGATCGCGACCCCCGAGCTCGCCGCGACGGCGACCAACGCCGTCGTCGACCGGGCCGAGAGCTGGGCCGAGCGGTGGTCCGACCACGCACCGCTGGTCATCGACTACGCGCTCTGACCCGTGCCCGGGACACTCGACCGCCGGCTGGGCCTCACCGCCTCCGCGGCGATCGGGGTCGCCGCGATGGTGGGCTCCGGGCTGTTCGTGGTCTTCGCCCCGGCCACCGCGGCAGCGGGTGACGGCCTGCCGATCGCCCTCGGGATCGCCGCCGTCGTCGCCGGCTGCAACGCGTGGTCGTCGGCGCGCCTCGCGATGCTCCACCCCGTTGCCGGCGGCACGTACGTGTACGGTCGCGAGCGTCTGGGCCCGTTCTGGGGACATCTGGCGGGGTGGTCGTTCGTGGCCGGCAAGCTCGCCTCCTGCGGGGCGATGGGCCTGGCCGTCGGCTCGTACGTGTGGCCCGGCCACGCCCGCGGAGCGGCGATCGCGGTCGTCCTCGCGGTCACGGCCGTCAACCTGCTCGGGGTCGAGAAGTCGGCCGTCGTCAGCGTCGTGACCGTCACGCTGGTCCTGGTCGTCACGGTCACCGCGGTCACCGTCATGTCCCTCGCGGATCCCGCCGCCGACGCATCCTCCCCCGGCGACGCCCGCGGCGTGCTCCAGGCCGCAGGGCTGCTGTTCTTCGCGTTCGCCGGATATGCCCGGCTCGCGACGCTCGGCGAGGAGGTCCGCGATCCCGAGCGGACCATCCCGCGCGCGATCGCGCTGTCGCTCGTGGTCGTCGTCGCGGTCTACGCCGCAGCGGCCCTCGCCCTGCGGCACGTCCTCGGCGGGCCGGACCTGGCCGCGTCGACCCGGCCGTTCGTCGCGGGTCTGCACGCGGCCGACGCCGGGGGCCTGACCCCGGTCGTGGTCGCGGCGGCCGCCCTCGCCGCCGGCGGCGCGCTCCTGTCGTTGACCCTCGGCGTCTCGCGCACCGTGCTGGCGATGGCCCGGGACCACCATCTGCCCCACGCGCTCGCCGCGATCGGGTCTCGTCGGCGCGTGCCGTGGGCCGCCGAGCTCGCGGTCGGCCTCGTCGTCGTCGCGCTCGTGCTGCTGGGTGACCTGACGACCAGCATCGCGTTCTCCTCGTTCTGCGTCCTGGTCTACTACGCGATCGCCAACGCCTCGGCGCTGACGCTCCACTCGGGCAGATGGGCCGGGGCCGCCGCGGCGCTCGGGCTCGCCGGCTGCCTCCTGCTCGCCGGGAGCCTGCCCGTCGAGACCGTCTCGATCGGTGCGGCAGTGGTCGCGGCCGGCGCCCTGTCGTACGCCCTGCGCCACCGCCCATGACCGGTAGACACCCCACCCGGCTGCATAATACATAACGTCCTGATATATTTGGTTGCATGAAGCAACCGCACCCCTCCGAGCTCGCCGAGTCGCTCCGCGAGTTCGCCATGTCGCTCGTGCGGGACGCCCCGCAGAGCACGCTCAGCCGCACGGCCGCCGCAACCCTGTCCGTCCTCGAGCGCCACGGGCCGCAACGCATCACGACTCTCGCCGAGCACGAGTCGGTGAGCCAGCCGGCCATGACCGGCCTCGTGCAGCGGCTCGAGCACTCCGGGCTCGTGACCCGCCGGCCCGATCCGGTCGACGGCCGCGCCACCCTGATCGCGATCACCGAGGTCGGCGCGAAGCAGCTCCGTGACCGCCGGCAGGGTCACGATGCCGCCATCGCCGCCCGCCTCGACCGCCTGTCCCCCTACGACCGCGCGATGCTCGCCGCGGCCGCACCCGCCATCGCCAGCCTTACGGAGCCCCATGTCCTCTGACGACGTCAGCCTGTTCAAGCAGCCGAAGGCCGTGTACGCGGTCGCGTTCGCCTGCGTCATCTCGTTCATGGGGATCGGCCTCGTCGACCCCATCCTTCCCGCGCTCAAGACCCAGCTCGACGCCAGCGAGAGCCAGGTGACCCTGCTGTTCACGAGCTATCTGGTCGTCACGGCCGTCGCGATGCTGGTCACCAACTGGGTGTCCAGCCGCCTCGGCGCGAAGCGGACCCTGCTGTTCGGCCTCATCATCATCGTGGTGTTCGCCGCCCTCGCCGGGTCGGCTGGCTCGATCTCCGGCATCGTCGCGTTCCGCGCCGGTTGGGGACTCGGCAACGCCCTGTTCATCGCGACCTCGCTGGCCGCGATCGTGTCGAGCGCCCGTGGCGGCTTCGCCGGCGCGATCATCCTCTACGAGGCCGCGCTGGGGCTCGGCATCGCCGCCGGACCCCTGGTCGGCAGCCTGCTGGGCAACATCAGCTGGCGGGGACCGTTCTACGGCGTCTCGGCGCTCATGGCGATCGCCCTGGTCGCGACGTTCTTCCTGCTGCCGGCGACCCCGAGACCGGCCGCCCGCACGGCCCTGTCCGCACCGCTCAAGGCGCTGACCCACCGCGGCCTGCTGACGATGAGCCTGACCGCGCTGCTCTACAACTGGGGCTTCTTCACGATGCTCGGCTACGCGCCGTTCCCGATGAACCTGTCGATCACGAACCTCGGCTGGGTCTTCTTCTGCTGGGGCATCCTGGTCGCGTTCTTCTCGGTCGTCGGCGCCCCGTGGCTGCAGCGACGGCTCGGGACCGCGGTGTCGCTGTACGGCTCGCTGGCCCTGTTCGCCGTCGACCTCGCGGTGATGGCGATCAGCCCGACCAACCAGACCCTCATGATCGGCGCGGTCATCGCCGCCGGCATCTTCATCGGCATCAACAACACCCTGATGACCCAGGCCGTCATGATCGTCTCACCGGTCGAGCGTCCGGTGGCCTCCGCGGCGTACGGCTTCGTGCGGTTCATCGGCGGCGGCCTCGCCCCGTTCGCCGCCGGCAAGCTCGTCGAGCACCTCACCGTGCACGTCCCGTTCGCCCTGGCCGCGGTCGCGGTGCTCGTCTCGGTGGGCGTCCTCGCGACCGGGCACCGGCTGCTGGCCGACGCGGACGCCGGTCTGGACGAAGACGGTCACCACGTGGTCGACGCCGAGGACGTCCAGGGCGAGATCGCCGACGAGTTCGGTGGGGCCCCGGGCGCGATCGACGAGGTCATCAACGTCCGGTAGACCCGCACGAACCGAGCCGCCCGCGACACCTCGAGAGGTGTCGCGGGCGACTGTCGAACGTACGAGGGGAAGGGGCACGCACCCCCTGATGCGCACCCCCGACCAAGGGAAGGCGCGCGCCCCCCGACGCGCGCCCCCCGATCAGAGGAAGGTCAGTTGAACTTGACCTTCAGCGAGGTGCCCTTCTCCTGCAGGACACGGATCTTGACACCGGTGGCCGGCAGCTTGACCCCGTGGTTGGGGAGCTCGGCGTACCAGTACTTCTTGGTGTCGTCGAACACCGGCTTGGCGGCCTGCCCACGGATGTAGCTGGGCTCGCCGTTGGTGTGCAACGTCATCGAGTCCGCCTTGTGCAGCGAGAACGGCGCGTCGTACATCTGGATGCGCGCCCGCCACGGGGCACCGGTCACGATGTTCGTGATCGGGGCCGGGTTGGCGTCGATGATGAGGTTGCGGCCCGTGCCGGGGTGCTCGTTGGTGTTGTTGTCCTGCTCCGAGGTGTCCCAGTACGAGATCAGCAGGCCGTGGCCGTACTTGTAGTGCTCGGCCCAGTCCGGCTTGGTGTTGGCGAAGCCGAAGTTGTACGGCCCCGTCTTCAGGTACTTGTCGTACGAGACGTACGACCGGTGACCGGCGATGTAGTAGTTGTCGGCCTGGAGCGTCGTGGTCGCACCGACGATCGAGAAGCCGTCGAACGTCCACGCCGGGCCGCCGTCCTCGGCGCCGTCGGCGAGCAGCGTCTCGCTGCCGGCCTTGATCGCGACGTCGTCGACGAACAGACCGGCCTTGGCCAGACCACCATCGGTCTTGTAGTAGAAGCGCAGCTTGATCTTCTGACCGTCGTACGCACCCAGCGGCACCTTGAGGTCGCCCCACGTCGAGAGCGTCCCGTCGATCGCCGGCGAGCCGGACGCATCATCGGGGATCGTCTTGCCGTTGATCGTGCCGTCGAGCGACGTCCACGTCTTGCCCTCGTCGGTCGACGCCTGGACGTACGCGTAGTCGTAGCCCTGCTCGATGTCGAACCGGACCTTGGCCTCGAGGGCCCCGCCGGTCTTGCCGGTGAGGTCCACGTCGGTCGTCTGCGAGTTGGCCAGGTCGTCACCGGATCCGGAGAAGAACTGCTTCGAGCCCGACGCGGGTGCGCCGTTGTCGATCACGACGTCCTTCTTGGGCAGCACGACGACGGCGGCCTGGGCCTTCTTGGAGTTGTACTCCTGCGGGCCGAGGTCCAGCGTCTTCTTCTGCTTCGCCGAGACCGCCTCGTAGTCGAGCCAGCCGAGCTGGAGCTTGTTCCACGCCCCGAGGTCACCCGGACGGGTGCCGAGGGCCTCACCCTTGGCGTTGAGCCGGCTCTGGGCCATCAGGGTCCAGTACTCGCTGTTGTTGTCCCCGCCACCACTGGTGTCGTAGTCGTCCGGCAGGCCGAGGTCGTGGCCGTACTCGTGCACGAAGACCGACAGGCCGCCGTTCTCGGGCTGCGCGGTGTAGTCACCGACCCAGATGCCGGTCTTGCCGACCTGGGTGCCGCCGAGGGGGTTCTGCGACGGGCCGGTCAGGCCGGCGTCCGTGCCGAAGGCGTACCAGCGGTGGGACCAGATCGCGTCCTCACCCTGCTGCGGATCGCCGTCGGCCTCGTCGCCGCCGGCGTGCACGATCTGGAAGTGATCGATGTAGCCGTCCGGCTCGTTGAAGTCTCCGTCGCCGTCGAAGTCGTAGCGGTCGTACTTGTCGTACGACGCGATCGTCGCCTTGATCTGCGCGTCCGTCTGACCCTTGGCCTTCTGGTCGGCGACCCATGCGGTCAGGGAGTCCTGGATCAGGTTCCAGACCGTCTTGTACGACTCGTCGCGACCGTAGCGCGCCTCGTTGTAGGGGACCTTGACCCAGTCCTGGACCACACCGTCGACCGTGTAGCGGCCGGACGACTGGGTCTCGTAGTAGGTCTTGACCGACTCGGCGTTCTTGCCCTTGCCGAAGTAGAGGTCCTGGTAGTGCTGGCGGTCGTAGTTCTTCTGCCAGATCGTCGAGTTGTCCTTGGTGCGATCGGGCTCGGGGATCTTGTTGCGCAGGGGGCCTTCGAAGGTCGTCGGGCCGGGGACCGACGGATCGGTGTCCTGGTCCGGGAAGTCGGGGTGACGCTGGTTGCCGAACTCGGCGAGGATCACGAAGATCTTGTCGGACCGCTCCTGCTGGAGCTCCACGTACTGGTCCTGCTTCTTCTCGCCGCGGAGGGCCTTGCGCTCGGCCTTGCTGGTCCGCTTGTTGGCCAGCGCCGCGGCGGCGGCGGGGCTGTAGCCCTTGCCGACCTTGACGACCGAGGTGCCGTCCTTCGTGACGGCCTTGGCGTCGCCGTTGAGGACTGACGTCACACCGCTCTCGCGAAGCTCACGACGCTTCGACTCCAGCGGGTTGGGGAGGTCGTCCTTGCCGACCTTCTGGGACTTCTCGCCACCGACGGGCGGTGCGGGTGTCGCGCTGCCCGGCGAGGCGTACGCCAGACCGAGTGACGCCGCGAGTGTGAGGCCGACGAGGCCTGAGGTCACACGTTTCAAGGTTCCCCCTTGTTCCGTTCCTCCGAAGCGGCGGGACGGTCGCCCCACCGCGTGATGGTGCGCGCCCTTGTGGGGCGGCACGACACAACAGAGTCAACTTAGGTAATTTTCAGGGAGAACTGCAGTCTTGACTTTGGCCAGCATTGACTATACGGACGTAGCTCTTTGGGACTAGACGCGTTTCGCGTCCTGAAACGGCGGGGCGTACCCTCGAACGATGCTCATCTCCAAGAAGCTCACCGCGCTAGCCACCGTCGCCGTTTCGTCGCTGCTCCTCGTCACGATCTCGCCGGCCGCCGCCCTGACCTCCTCGAGCTACGAGAAGCAGGTCATCTCGAAGACCAACGTCAAACGCGACGCGCACGACCGGGTGCCGGTCAAGGCGCAGTCCTGTGCCGACCGGTGGGCCGAGAACCAGGCCCGCTGGATGGCCAAGCACCACAAGCTGGAGCACCGCGCCGGTCGGCTCGACACGGTCATGTCCGACTGCGGCTTCACCTCCGCCTCGGAGAACATCGCGTACGGCTACTCGTCGGGCAAGAAGGTCGTCAACGCATGGATGAACTCGTCCGGCCACCGGGCCAACCTGCTGCGCAAGTCCTCCCGCTACGTCGGCGTCGGAGCGGTCCGCGACAGCGACGGCACCTGGTGGGTGGCGCAGGTGTTCGGCGCGAAGTAGGACCCTCCCGTTCATCTTGATTTGGCATTCCGAGTGTCGAAAGCCTTTCCTTTTTGACCGCGGGGTGCCCTAGGCTTGTCGCCAGTTGCACGACGTTGGGCCGCGGAATGACTGAGTTTCCCTCTCGGGTGTCTAGTTCTTCTCGAAGGTTGGATGTACGTCGCGACAGCCGCTCGCGAAAGTCGGGGGCGGCAACTCGCCAAGAGGAGTAGGACATGGCAACAGGGACCGTCAAGTGGTTCAACGCTGACAAGGGCTTCGGATTCATCGCCCCTGATGACGGCAGCGAGGACGTGTTCGCGCACTTCTCCGCCATCCAGTCGAGCGGCTACCGCTCGCTGGACGAGAACCAGAAGGTCGAGTTCGACGTCGAGCAGGGCCAGAAGGGCCTGCAGGCCGCAAACATCCGCCCCCTCTGATCGGAGTGGGCTCGCTCGAGCCGGGGGCGGCTTGCCGCCCCCTCTGATCGGAGTGAGCTCGCTCGAGCCGGGGGCGGCTTGCCGCCCCCTCTGATCTGGTCCTCCCGATCATGCAGTGACGTGGAAAACCCCCGGAGCGGGCGCTCCGGGGGTTTCTTCGTGTCTGCGGGGGCTAGAGGTGCCCGGCCTCGTCCCAGGCGTGGCTGCCGAACTCGGGAGCCTGCGCCAGGTAGCTGACGTCGCTGACCGGGTGGGGGTCGACCGGGGACAGTCGGTGCGCCGGGAAACGGAGCGACGCCTCGGCGAGCTGGCGGGAGTCGATCTCGAACGAGGACTCGTCCATGCGGGTTCTCCTAGTGTCGGGGGCCTTCACATGAGGATATCCTCATGTTTCACCACCGGGCACCCTTACCAACGGGTAGCTTCGCGTGTCACACCGTGACCCGCAGGATCCGGTCGTCGCCGCCGCGGATGTCGCCGCGCCCGTCGCGGTTGCTGGTCGTGACCCAGAGGGCGCCGTCGGGGGCGACGGCGACGCTGCGGATGCGACCGTACGTCCCGGCGAGGTGGGCCTTCGGCCTGCCGGCATGGGTGCCGTCGAGCGGGACGGCGAACAGGCACTCCCCCTGCAGCGCACCGATGAACGCCGTCGAGCCGGTGATCGCGATGCCCGCCGGTGAGCACTCGTCGGTGCCCCACGTGGCCTTGGGGTTGATCAGCCCGGCCGCGTCGGAGCGGCCCTCGACCCGGGGCCAGCCGTAGTTGCCGCCACGCCGGATCAGGTTGAGCTCGTCGGCCGACTTGTCGCCGAACTCCGCCGCCCACAACCGCCCGCGCTCGTCGAACGCGAGCCCCTCGATGTTGCGGTGGCCGTAGGACCAGGTCCGGTCATCGAACGGGTTGTCCTCGGCGGCCTTGCCGTCCTGGTCGATCCGCAGGACCTTGCCGGCGAGCGACCCGCGGTCCTGGGCGAGTGGAGCGTTGCCCGCGTCGCCCGTCGAGACGTACAGCAGACCGTCGTCGTCGAACAGCAACCGCCCGCCGTGATGCCTCGACCCGATCGGGATCCCGGTCAGGACGGGCCTCGGCGTCCCGATGCCGCGCCGCGTGAGGCTCATCTTGACGACCCGGTCGTCGGTGCTGGTCGTGACGTAGGCGAACAGGGTCCCGGGGTCGTCCGGCGGGATCGCCAGGCCGAGCAGGCCACCCTCTCCCCCTGTCACGCCCGCTGCCCCCGGGACCTCTCCGACCGGGCGCGGTCTCCCCTCCTGCGGGACACGGACGATCCTGCCCTCGTCCCGCAGTGACACGAGCGCGTCCCCGTCCTCGAGGAAGGCGATCCCCCACGGCACCGCGAGCCCCGTCGCGATCTCGCGATCCACCCGCGGTGTCCCGGCGGTCGGTGACGGGGTCGGGGTCGTGCTGCGTGCCGGGGTCGGCGAGTCGCTGGGGCTGGGTGACGTCCTGGGTCTCGGGTCGTCCGACTCGCTGCTGCACCCCAGCAGGCTCGCGGCTCCGACGGCCGCGAGCCCGGTCAGCAGTGCGCGTCGCTCCATGACCCGATCATGCCCGTCCGCGTCAAGGCCCGCCCGCGGACCGTCAGCGGCTGCTGGCGATCCGGTACTGGCGGATCGACAGCGGGACGAACGCCAGGAGGATCACCACGACGCAGATCAGCGTGTAGAGGACGGGGTTCTGCAGCGACCAGGCGTCCGGGACCGGGACGTCGGGATTGGTGTTGCCGAACAGCTCGCGGCACGCCTGCGTGAGGGTCGACACCGGATTCCACTCCACGACACGTTGCAGGACCGCCGGGAACGTCTCGGTCGGGACGAAGGCGTTCGAGACGAACGTCAACGGCATGATGACGATGAACGACGCGTTGTTGATGACGTCGACGCTCGGCACCATCAGGCCGACCCACGCCATGATCCAGCTGACCGCGTAGGCGAACACCAGCAGGAGCAGGAACGCCAGCAACGCCTTGCCGATGCCCTCGCGCATCCGCCAGCCGACCAGCAGACCGGTCAGCGCCATGATGATGAGCGACAGGACGTTGTAGACGACGTCGGAGGTCGTGCGGCCCACCAGCACCGCCGAGCTGGACATCGGCAACGACCGGAACCGGTCGATGATGCCCTTCTGCATGTCCTCGGCGAGCCCCGCACCGGTGAACGTCGCGCCGAACACGACGGTCTGCGCGAAGATGCCGGCGATCAGGAACTCGCGGTAGTTGACTCCTCCGCCGGGGTCGATCGCGCCGCCGAAGACGTACGCGAACAGCAGCACGAACATGATCGGCGAGATGAGGACGAACACCAGGATCTCGGGGACTCGGACGATCTTGATGAGGTTGCGCTTGGCCACGACCCATCCGTCGGTGGCGTGGCGGGCCAGGGTGGTCATGAGGCGACCTCCGCGGTCTCGGTGTGGAGGTCCCGGTCGTCGTCGGCGACCGCCTCGGCGGCCCGGCCGGTCAGGGTCAGGAACACGTCGTCGAGCGTGGGCCGGCGGAGCCCGACGTCGAGCACCGCGATCCCCTCGGTCTCCAGCTCGTCGAGGACCCGCCGCAGCTCCGGGACACCGCCCTCGACGGCCGCGGTGAGCTCGCGGCCGTTGTCGGCCACCTGCACGTCCCCCAGCGCGACCCGGGCCAGGATGCGGGTCGCGTCCTCGCGCCGGCCGACGTCGGACAGGACGATCTCGATGCGCTCGCCGCCGGTCTGCGCCTTGAGCTCGTCCGCCGTGCCGCGCGCGATCGCGCGGCCGTGGTCGATCACGACGATGTCGTCGGCGAGCAGGTCCGCCTCCTCGAGGTACTGCGTCGTCAGCAGCAGCGTGGCGCCGGACGACACGAGATCGCGGATGACGCCCCACATCTGCTGTCGGCTGCGGACGTCGAGGCCCGTCGTCGGCTCGTCGAGAATCAGCACCGGCGGCTCGGCGACCAGTGCGCCCGCGAGGTCGAGCCGGCGCCGCATCCCACCGGAGTACGTCTTGGAGGGTCGGTCACCCGCCTCGGTCAGGTCGAACCGGTCGAGCAGCTCCCGGGCGCGCCTGGAGGCCCGGGCCTTGGGCATCCCGTAGAGGCGGCCCACCATCTCGAGGTTCTCGTAGCCCGTGAGGTGCTCGTCGACGGCGGCGTACTGGCCGGACAGGCCGATGCGCGCGCGGACCCCGTCGGGATCCTGGGCGACGTCGATCCCCGCGACCTCCGCCGTGCCACCGTCGGCCTTGAGCAGGGTCGCGAGGATGCGGACCGCCGTCGTCTTGCCGGCGCCGTTGGGTCCGAGCAGCCCGAGGACCTTGCCCTCAGGGACGCTGAGGTCCAGCCCGGCGAGGGCTTCCACGCCTTTGTATCTCTTCACCAGTCCGGTGGCGCGGATCATCTCGGTCATGGTCCCACTGTGCCAGCGATCACCGACAGAAGTGCTACACCTGCCGATAGCTGCTCAGGAAGTTGCCGAGTCGCTGGATCGCGTCGGCCAGGTCGCGCGACCACGGCAGCGTCACGATCCGCAGGTGGTCCGGGTCGGGCCAGTTGAAGCCGGTCCCCTGGGTCAGCAGGATCTTCTCCTGCAGCAGCAGGTCCAGCACGAGCTGCTGGTCGTCCTTGATCGGGTAGACCTCGGGATCCAGGCGCGGGAAGGCGTACAACGCGCCCTTCGGCGTCACGACGCTGACGCCGGGGATCTTGCGCAGCTCACCGATCGCGGTGTCGCGCTGCTCCAGCAGCCGGCCGCCGGGCAGGATCAGCTCCTTGATCGACTGGTAGCCACCCAGCGCGACCTGGATCGCGTTCTGCGCCGGGACGTTGGGGCACAGCCGCATCGAGCACAGCAACGTGATGCCCTCGAGATAGTCCTGCGCCCGCTCCAGCGGTCCGGTCACGACGAGCCAGCCGGCCCGGTAGCCGCACACGCGGTACGCCTTGGAGAGCCCGTTGAAGGTCAACGTCAGGACGTCGGGGGCCACGCTGGCCATCGGGATGTGGACCGCGTCGTCGTACAGGATCTTGTCGTAGATCTCGTCGGCCATCAGGACCAGGTCGTGCTTGCGCGCAAGGTCCGCGATGCCGGCGAGCGTCTCGCGGGAGTAGACCGCTCCCGTGGGGTTGTTGGGGTTGATGACGACGATGGCCTTGGTGCGGTCGGTGATCTTGGACTCGAGGTCCTCCAGATCGGGGTTCCAGCCGTTGTCCTCGTCGCAGCGGTAGTGCACCGGCAGGCCGCCGGCGAGATTGGTCACCGCGGTCCACAGCGGGTAGTCCGGGACGGGGATGAGGACCTCGTCACCGTTGTCGAGCAGCGCCTGCAGGGCGATCTGGATCAGCTCGGAGACCCCGTTGCCGATCCAGACGTCGTCGACGTCGATCGTCGGGAAGCCCTCCTGCAGCTGGTAGTTGTGCACCACTGCTCGCCGCGCGGACTGGATGCCCCGTGAGTCCGAGTAGCCGGCCGAGCCGGGCAGCGCCGCGATGACGTCCTGCAGGATCTCCGCCGGAGCGTCGAAGCCGAACGGCTGGGGGTTGCCGATGTTGAGCTTGAGGATCCGGTGTCCCTCGGCCTCCAGGGCGGCGGCTCGTGCGCTGACGGGTCCACGGATGTCGTAGAGGACATCCCTCAGCTTCTCGGACTGGCGCACGATGGAGGACATGGCCGCCATTGTTCCATCCGCCCTCGCGGGGGCGGCGAGTGGCGCAAACCCGTCAGCGAGTGGCGCAGATCTGGACGACTCGCCGTCCAAGAATGATCAAACTGCGCCAGTCGCGGAACCGGGGGGCGGGACGGGTCAGCGCGGGAGGGGGTTGTCGTCGACGGTCCGGACGACCTCGAGGGCGTGGACGAGATCAGCGGGGTACTCCGAGCTGAACTCGACCCGCTCTCCCGTGCGCGGGTGCGCGAACGCCAGCCCCTTGGCGTGCAGCCACTGCCGGTCCAGGCCCACGCGCTTCGCCAGCGTCGGGTCCGCGCCGTACATCAGGTCGCCGACGCACGGATGGTGGACCGCGCTCATGTGCACGCGGATCTGGTGCGTCCGGCCGGTCTCGAGGTTGATCGTCAGCAGGCTCGCGAAGCGGTGGGCCTCGAGCGTGTCGTAGTGCGTGACGCTCTCGCGGCCCCCGTCCTTGACCGTGAACTTGAAGTCGTGGCGCGGGTGGCGCGCGATGGGCGCGTCGATCGTGCCGGTGTGCGGATCGGGGTGCCCCTGGACGAGCGCGTGGTACGTCTTCTCGACCGAGCGGTCGCGGAAGGCCTGCTTGAGCACGGTGTAGGCGTGCTCGGACTTCGCGACCGCCATGAGCCCGCTCGTGCCGACGTCGAGCCGGTGCACGATGCCCTGACGCTCGGGCGCGCCGGAGGTGGAGATCCGGATGCCGACGCCGGCCAGGTGGTCGAGCACCGTGGGCCCGGACCAGCCGACGCTGGGGTGAGCCGCCACGCCGACGGGCTTGTCCACCACGACGATGTCGTCGTCCTGGAAGACGATCGCCATGCCCTCGACCTCGGTGGCGACGACGACCGCGCGGCGGGGAGCCGGGATCGATGCCTCGAGGATCGAACCGGGCAGCACCCGGTCGGACTTGGCCGGCGGCTGGCCGTCGAGGGTCACGAGACCCTCGGCGACGAGCTCGCTGGCCCGGGTGCGCGACAGGCCCAGCAGGCGCGCGAGCGCACTGTCGACCCGCTCCCCGGCGAGTCCTTCGGGCACCTGCAGCACGCGGTGCTCGAGCTCCACTCCGTCGGCGGTCATGACGTCTCCTCCCGCGTGCCGTCGAGGCGGACGCCTCGCCAGGCACGCCACACGATGATGATGGCGGCGAACGTCAGGGCGATGTCGGCGACATTGCCCACGAAGATGCCGTAGTCGATGAAGTCCACGACATGGCCCTTGAGCGGCGCCGGCTCCCGGAAGATCCGGTCGATCAGGTTGCCCAGCGCGCCGGCGAGCAGCAGGCCGAGGCCCACGGCCCAGCCACGGTCGCGGAGCCGGCTCGCGGCCCGGAGCACGCCGACGCACACGGCGATCGCGATGAGGCTCAGCACGAGCGTGAATCCCGCCCCGGTGCTGAGCGCGGCCCCCGGATTGCGCAGGAACGTCAGCGACAGGACGCCCGGGACGATCTCGATCGAGCTGCGGCCCTGCAGCTTCTCGACCGCGACGATCTTGGTGACCTGGTCGAGGACGAGCGCGACGACAGCCACGACGGCGAACAGCCGTACGTACGTCCTCGTGGTCGCGCCGTGGTCGTCGCCAGGGCTCAGCGACGCTCCTCGCGCTGCTTGCATGTCATGCACAGTGTCGCACGGGGGAAAGCCATCAGACGATTCTTGCCGATCGCCTCACCGCAGGACTCGCACTGGCCGTAGCTGCCCTTCTCGAGCCGGTCGAGCGCCTTCTCGGTCTGCAGCAGCAGCTCGCGCTGGTTGGCCGCGAGCGACATCTCGGCGTCGCGCTCGAGCCCCTTGGACCCGACGTCGGCCTGGTCGTTGCCGGCCCCGTCGACGCCGTCGCGGAGCAGGTCCTGCAGCTCGCGGGCCGACTGGTCGAGCTCGCCCTTCAACCGGGTCAGGTCGCCCTCGAGCTCGGCACGGACGGCCTTGGTCTCGGCGGCGGTCCACGGCTTCTCGTCGGCTCGAACGGCCAGCTTGGTGTTTGGCATGCAGGAAGGTTAGACCCCGGGTAGAGCATTGCCAACTCGCACCGCCGCCGTGACGCCGCCGGTCACCCGTAGAATTGAGGGTGTGACC
>NZ_JAOPXQ010000012.1 GCF_025965075.1 Aeromicrobium sp. | reverse complement strand
GCACGTCTCCGATGCTGAGCGATCCGGAGGCGACCCGGAGGCCACCGACGACCGCGACCAGGACGTAGTTGATGTTGCTGACGAACATCATGACGGGCTGGATGACCCCGGAGACGAACTGCGCCTTGAACGAGGCGGCGAACACTGCGTCGTTGCGAGTGTCGAACTCGTGGCGCGCCTCCTGCTGCCGGCCGAAGACCTTGACGACCTCGTGGCCGGTGAAGACCTCCTCGACGTGCCCGTTGAGCCGTCCCGTGCTCGCCCACTGCAACATGAACTCCGGCTGCGACCGCTTGGTCACCGCCTTGGTGATCGCGAACGCCAGCGGCAGGGTCAGCAGCGCCACGATCGCCAGCAGCGGCGAGATCACGATCATCATGACGAGGGTGCCGACGACCATCAGGATCGAGCTCAGCATCTGGCTCATGGTCTGCTGGAACGACTGCGCGATGTTGTCGATGTCGTTGGTCGTGCGAGACAGCACCTCGCCGCGGTCGGTGCGGTCGAAGTAGGACAGCGGGAGCCGGTTGATCTTGGCCTCGACGTCGCCCCGCAGGTCCGCGACGGTGCGCTGCACCACGATCGTGGTGAGCCGGCCCTGGAACCACTGGAGCAGCGACGCCAGGACGTACAGCAGCATGACCCCGCCGAGCACCCACGACAGGCTCGTGAAGTCGATCCCGGAGCCCGGCTGGAGGTCGACCGACGCGACCAGGGACGCGAGCTTGTCGTTGCCCTCGGCCCGCAGCCCCTCGACGACCTCCGCCTTGGTCGAGCCCGCGGGGAACTGGTCGGACAGATATCCCGTGAACACGATGTCGGTGGCGTGGCCGAGCACCTTGGGCCCGATGACCGACAGGGTCGTCGCGATGACGCCGAACGCGATGACGCCCCACACGACGGCCGGATCGCGCCGCAGCCGGTCGACCATCCGGCGCAGCGAGCCCGTGAAGTCCTTGGCCCGCGCCGGCGGCATCCCCATCCCGGCCAGTGCCGGCCCCCGACCGCTCATGCCGTCGCCTCCTCGAGGGTCAGCTGGGACAGGACGATCTCGCGGTAGACGTCGCACGTCTCCATCAGCGCGGCGTGCGTGCCGGTGCCGACGACCCGACCCTCGTCGAGGACCACGATCCGGTCGGCACCGCGGATCGTGGAGACCCGCTGGGCCACGATGACGACGGCGGCCTCGGCCGTGACGGTACGCAGGGCGGCCCGCAGCGCGGCGTCCGTCGCGTAGTCCAGGGCCGAGAACGAGTCGTCGAACAGGTAGATCGGGGGCCGCTTGATGATCGCGCGGGCGATCGCCAGCCGCTGGCGCTGGCCGCCGGAGACGTTGGTGCCGCCCTGCGAGATGGGCGCGTCGAGCTGCGCGGGCATCTTGGTCACGAAGTCCGTGGCCTGGGCGATCTCGAGCGCCGCCCACACCTCCTCGTCGGTCGCGTCCGGGCGGCCGTAGCGGAGGTTGGACCCGACCGTGCCGGAGAACAGGAACGGACGCTGCGGGACCAGGCCGATCGCCGCCCAGACGTCCTCGGGGTGGAGCGTGCGGACGTCGTGGCCGTCGATCGCGACGGTCCCGGCGGTCGCGTCGAACAGCCGTGGGACCAGGCCCAGCAGCGTCGACTTCCCGCTGCCGGTCGAGCCGATGATCGCGGTGGTCTCCCCCGGCCGGGCGACCAGGTCGATCCCGTGGAGGACGTCCTGCTCGGCCCCGGGGAACGCGAACGAGGCGCCGGTGATGTCGATGCGTCCCTGGTCGAGGGTCACCGGGAGGGCGCCGTCGGGGGCCAGCACGCTGGGCTCGGTGTCGAGCACCTCGGTGATCCGCTCGGCGGACACCTCGGCGCGCGGCCACAGCATCAGCATGAACGTCGCCATCATGACCGACATGAGGATCTGGACGAGGTAGTTCTGGAAGGCCGTGAGGGTGCCGACGTCGAGGTCGCCGCTGCTGATCCGATAGCCGCCGAACCACGTCGCGAGGACCACCGAGACGTTCATGATCAGCATGACGATCGGGAACATCATCGACATCAGCCGGCCGACCGCGACCGCGACCTCCATGCTCTCGCGGTTGGCGTCGCCGAAGCGGTCCGCCTCGTAGTCCTCCTTGACGAACGCCCGGATCACCCGGATGCCCATGATCTGCTCGCGCATGACGCCATTGATCGTGTCGATCTTGGTCTGCATCAGGCGGAACAGCGGACGCATCTGCCGGATCACCAGGCCGATGCTGATGACGAGCGCCGGGATCACGAGCACGAGGAGACCGGACAGCTCGACGTCCTGGCGCAGGGCCATGACGATCCCGCCGAAGCACATGATCGGTGCGGTCACGAGCAGCGTCAGCGCCATGAACACGATGAGCTGGACCTGCTGGACGTCGTTGGTCGACCGGGTGATCAGGGTCGGCGCGCCGTACTGCGCCATCTCCCGGGCTGCGAACGTCTCGACCTTGCCGAAGACGCCGGCCCGCAGGTCCCGGCCGAGCGCCATCGCGGTGCGGGCGCCGTAGTAGACCGCGATGATCGTGCACACGACCTGCACGATCGTGATCGCGAGCATGATCAGCCCGGTGCGGACGATGAAGCCGGTGTCGCCCGCGACGACGCCGCGGTCGATGATGTCGGCGTTGAGCCCGGGGAGATAGAGATTCGCCAGGGTCTGGATCAGCTGGAAGAGCAGGACCGCCGCGATCGGCCGTTTATAGGGCGCGAGGTACGTCCGCAGCAGCGGCAGGAGCATTGCGTCAGGTTATCCCTGACGTCCCCACCCGGCGCGACCGATCTCCCGGGAGGGTCCTCAGACCACCAGGTTGAGCACCAGCACCACGAGCAGGCCGGTGACCGACAGCACCGTCTCCATGATCGACCAGCTCTTGATGGTCTGGCCGACCGTGAGCCCGAAGTACTCCTTGACGAGCCAGAACCCGGCGTCGTTGACGTGGGAGAAGAACACCGAGCCCGCGCCGATCGCCAGCACCAGCAGCGACAGCTCGCCACTCGGCAGGTCGGCGGCGACCGGCACCATGATGCCGGCGGCGGTGATCGTCGCGACCGTTGCCGATCCGGTGGCGACCCGCACGATGACCGCGACGAGCCACGCGACCAGGAGCACCGAGACGCCGCTGTCGCGGACGAAGTCGGCGATGACGTCGGCGATACCGGTGTCGACCAGCGTCTGCTTGAAGCCACCGCCGGCGCCGACGATCAAGATGATGCCGGCGATGGGCGGCAGCGAGCTGCTCAGCACGTCGGACACCTCGTCCTTGCTCATGCCGGTCGCGATGCCGAAGGTGAAGATCGCCACGATGACGGCGATCAGCAGGGCCACGAGCGGCTCACCGATGAAGTCGAGGATGCTGCGCGCCGTCGTGCCCTCGTCGAGGAGGATGTCGCTGAGGGCCTTGCCCATCATCAGCACGACCGGCAGCAGCACGGTCGCCAGCGTGATCCCGAACGACGGGCGCTTCTCGCGCTTCTCGGTCGACGCGTCGAAGAGGTCCCCGGCGGGCACGGGCACCCACGTGTCGGCGAACCGGGCGAACACCGGTCCGGCGACGACGATCGTCGGGATCGCGACGAGGATGCCGAGGCCCAGGGTCAGGCCGAGGTTGGCGTCGACCAGGTCGATCGCGGCCAGCGGGCCGGGGTGCGGCGGCACGAAACCGTGCATCGCGGACAGGCCGGCGAGTGCCGGGATGCCGAGCGAGATGATCGACCGCTCCGCGCGCTTGGCCACCAGGAAGATGACCGGCATCAGCAGCACGAGACCGATCTCGAAGAACATCGGCAGCCCGATGATGGCACCGATCGCGGCCATCGACCAGGGCAGCATGCGGGGGCTCGACCGGCCCACGATCGTGTCGACGATCTGGTCGGCGCCGCCGGAGTCGGCCAGCAGCTTGCCGAACATCGCACCCAGGGCGATCAGCACGCCGACGCCGGCGACCGTCGATCCGACGCCCGCGCTGAAGCTGGCGACGGCGTCGAGCATCTGGCGGCCGGCGATCGCGCCAACGGTCAGCGAGCCGAGGATCAGCGCCAGAAAGGGGTGCAGCTTGAAGTAGGTGATGGCGATGACGAGCACCGCGATGCCGATCACCGCCGCGGCGATCAGCTGGCCGGTCCCGGCGACGGCCTCGACCGGCTCGGGGGGTGTGGCGGCGGCCAGGGCGGCAAGCATCATGCGTGTCCTCCTTCGGACAGCTCCGCCTGCGCGACGAACTCGTCGACGATCTGGGCGGGGCTCGGGGTGATGTCGAAGACCCAGCCGTGCTCATCGTCCTGCAACGGCTCGAGGGTCTCCTCCTGGGACTCCAGCAGGGAGGAGGGCATGAAGTGCTCCCGGTGCTCCATGCGCGACTTGATCAGGTCGTGGTCGCCGGTCAGGTGCAGGAACGTCGTCCGGGGCGCGGCCGTGACGAGGATGTCGCGGTAGACGCGCTTGAGCGCCGAGCAGCTGATGACTCCCCCGCCGGCGTCGTGCGCGGCCAGCCACGCTCCGATGTCCTCCAGCCACGGCCAGCGGTCCGCGTCGGTCAACGGCGTGCCGGCCGACATCTTGGCGATGTTGGCCTCGGAGTGGAAGTCGTCACCGTCGACGTACGGGACGTCGAAGCGGTCGGCCAGCTCGTGACCGATCGCAGACTTGCCGACCCCGGAGATACCCATGACCACGACCAGCGGCGCAGAACCCATGCCGCCGACGGTATGCGTGGGCCTCCGGCGGCACGCGGGTGGGTCGCTCCCGACCTACATCAGGTCCTTGAGCTCCTTGGGCAGCTCGAAGTCGGTCGATCCCTGACCGGCCGGGAAGCCGAACGCGCTGGCGCCGTCCTGCGCCGGCGGCGTGGCGGCCGTCGCGGCGGCGCGCTTGGCCGGGTTGCCGGACACGCGCTTGCCCTTCTTCTTCTGCTGGGGCTTCTGCTTGGCGCCGGCCCGCTTGCCGGCACCGGGCAGGCCCGGCATCCCGCCGGGCATCCCGGGCATGCCGGGCATGCCGCCGCCCTTGGCCATCTGCTGCATCATCTTGCGGGCGTCGAAGAAGCGGTCGACCAGGCCGTTGACGTCCTTGACCTGGGTGCCGGACCCCTTCGAGATCCGCAGCCGGCGCGAGCCATCGATGATCTTGGGGTTGTCGCGCTCGGCGGGGGTCATCGACAGGATGATCGCCTTGATCCGGTCGACCTCGCGCTCGTCGAAGTTGTCGAGCTGCTCCTTGTACTGGCCCATCCCGGGGATCATGCCCATGATCTTGGACATCGAGCCCATCTTGGCGATGGCCTCCATCTGCTTGAGGAAGTCGTCGAGGGTGAACGACCCGCCCATGAGCTTCTCGGCGTCCTTGGCCGCCTGCTCGGAGTCGAACGCCTTCTCGGCCTGCTCGATCAGGGTCAGCATGTCGCCCATGTCGAGGATGCGCCCGGCCATGCGGTCGGGGTGGAACGCATCGAAGTCGGTCAGCTTCTCACCGGTCGACGCGAACATGATCGGGCGGCCCGTGATCGACCGGACCGACAGTGCGGCACCACCACGGGCGTCGCCGTCGAGCTTGGTCAGCACGACACCCGTGAAGTCGACGCCCTCGAGGAAGGCCTCGGCCGTGACGACGGCGTCCTGGCCGATCATCGCGTCGATGACGAACAGGACCTCGTCGGGGTCGACCGCGGCGCGGATGTCGGCGGCCTGCTGCATCAGCTCGGCGTCGATGCCGAGGCGTCCGGCGGTGTCGACGATGACGACGTCGTGCAGCGTGCGCCGCGCCTCGGCCAGGCCGTCGGTCGCGACCCGGACGGGGTCGCCGACCCCGTTGCCGGGCTCGGGGGCGAAGACCTTGACGCCGGCCTGCTCGCCGACGACCTGCAGCTGGGTGACGGCGTTGGGGCGCTGCAGGTCGGCCGCGACGAGCATCGGGGACTTGCCCTGCTCCTTGAGCCAGAGCCCGAGCTTGCCGGCGAGAGTGGTCTTGCCGGCACCCTGGAGGCCCGCCAGCATGATGACGGTCGGGGGGTTCTTGGCGTAGCGCAGACGTCGGGTCTCACCGCCGAGGATGGTGACCAGCTCGTCGTTGACGATCTTGATGACCTGCTGGCCCGGGTTCAGGGCGCCGGACAGCTCGGCCCCACGGGCCCGCT
>NZ_JAOPXQ010000264.1 GCF_025965075.1 Aeromicrobium sp. | reverse complement strand
CATCGACCCAGAACAGACCCTGCCACCCGGTGACGTCGACGAGGACACCGCCCAGCAGAGGTCCGGCCGCAGCTCCGACAGCGGCGGCCGCACCCCACAGGGAGACCGACCGCAGCTGCGAGCCGCCCTCGTTGGCGACCGTCAGGAGGCTCAGGCCGCACGCGAGGATCGTCGCCCCGGCCGCGCCCTGGATGACGCGTCCGGCGATGACCATGCCGCCCGACCCTGCCAGCGCGATCACCAGGCACGACCCCACGAACAGGAGCAGGCCCAGCTGGAAGATGCGCTTGCGCCCGAAGACGTCGCCCAGCGACCCCGAGGTGACGATGACCGCGGCACCGACGAGCGAGTAGCCGGTCACCGCCCACTGGAGCGTCGCGACCGAGGTGCCGGTGTCCTTCGAGATGGCCGGCAGGAGGATGCTGACCGCCGAGGTGTTGGCGTTGACCACGAGCGTCGAGATGCACGTGACGACCAGGACGCCTCGCGCGCCCGTGCTCGCCTGTGCGACATGCCCCATGGCCTGCCCCTTCCGCGTGCCGACCCGCCACGGGCCTCATGGTCACCACGCTAGGGATGCGCACCCTCGCACCCCTCACCCTCCACGGGCGAGGACACCCCGGGCGAGGGTCTCTCCTCCGGTTGTCGGGCGGCGGACCTGGCAGCAGAATGTAGGAGCCGCCCGTCCGGGGCGGCCACTTCGCACCCAGGAGGACGTATGACGACCACCCCCGAAGAGCCGCTCAACGACGACGACATCACCAGCAGCCCGGCCGGTGTCACACCGACGCCCGGCGGCGATGCCGACGGGACGGACGGCGGGGACGCCGACGGGACCGATGGCGACGCCACGGACACGACCGACGGCGACACCACGGACTCCGATGGCACCGACGGTGACGGGACCGACTCCGACGGCACCGACGGCGACGCGACGGACACCACGGACGGCGACGCGTCCTGACCGTGCCCGACTCCGCGCTCGACCTGCTCAGCGGTGACGCCCAGACCTTCCTGTCGAAGGTCTGGGCGTCGCGCGTGCACCTGCACCGCGCCGATCCCGACGACTTGATCGCGCTGCTGTCGCTCGAGGACGTCGACACCCTGCTGACGTCGTCCGCGATCCGTACCCCGTCCATCCGGCTCGCGCAGGACGGTGCCGTGCTCCCGGAGTCGGCCTACACGCGCGGCGCGACCCTCGCCGGCAAGCCCCTGACCGGCCTGGTGGACTCGCGCAAGGCCCTCGCGCTGTTCGAGGGCGGTGCGACGATCGTCCTCCAGGGGCTGCACCGCTACTGGTTGCCGATCACCGAGCTGGTCGCCGAGCTCGAGCTCGAGCTCGGGCACCCGTGCCAGGCCAACGCCTACCTGACGCCGCCCGGCGCGCAGGGCTTCGCGGTGCACTCCGACTCCCACGACGTGTTCGTGTTCCAGACCGCCGGCTCCAAGCAGTGGGAGGTCCACGGTCCCAACGGGGCCGAGGACGTGCTCCTGGAGCCCGGCCTGTCGATGTACCTGCCCACCGGCACCCCGCACGCCGCGCGGGCCCAGGACACCGTCTCGCTGCACGTCACGATCGGCATCAACCAGCTCACCTGGCGCGGCCTGGTCGAGCGCAGCGTCGCCGACCTCGTCGCCGCGGTGCCCGACCAGCACCTGCCCGCCGGACATCTCGACACCCCCGGCGACCTCGCCGAGGAGCTCGCCCGGCGGCTCGAGTCGTTGGCCGCGCAGATCCGCGAGGTCGACGCGGTCCGCGCGGTCGAGTCCGAGGTGCGCCGATTCCTCACCAGTCGCAGTCCGCGGCTCGCGGGAGGACTGCACGACGTGCTCGCCGCCGGCGCGATCGACGACTCCACCCCGCTGCGTCGGCGCCCCGGCCACCCGTGCGTCCTGATCCCCCGCGGCGACCGGGTCGAGGTCCTGCTGGGAGACCGCTCCCTCGACATGCCCGGCTGGCTCCGGCCGGCACTGGACGAGCTGCGCGCGCGCCGCGATCTCGTCCCGGCCGACCTGGCCGAGTCCCTCGACCCGCAGAGCCGGCTCGTGCTCTGCCGCCGCCTCGTCCGGGAAGGACTGCTCGAGGTCGTCCGGTGACCTCGCGCGACCCGGCGTTCCGCTGCGCCACCACCAGCACGCAGCGCGACGAGCCCGCGGGCGGGACGGCGTCGAACGTACGAGCGTTCCTGCTGATCGAGCACCCCGGGCCGTGGGGCGTCAACGCGCTGCGCGACGCCAGGCTGCCCGACGGGCTGGGCGAGTCCGTGCTCCGCGCGGGTGCCTCGGCGCGGGTCCGCCCGTTGCTTGTCCGCCGACCCGACCGCAGCGCCCATCCCGAGGGGATCCGGGTGTTCGCGGCCTTCGCGCACCCGTCCCGCCCCTGGGTGGAGACGACGGTGTTACCCGATCCGCACCAGCTCCTCGACCTCGACCTGACGGCGCTGGGCGCGGGTCGCTCCCCCGGCCTGAGCCCGTACGACGGGACGCTCCTGTGCGTCTGCACACACGGTCGCCACGACGCCTGCTGCGCCGAGCGCGGCCGGCCGGTCGCCGCGGCCCTGGCCGTCGCCCGTGCCGAGGACACCTGGGAGGTCTCCCACATCGGCGGCGACCGGTTCGCGGGCAACATGCTGGTGCTCCCCCAGGGTCTGTACTACGGACGCCTGGACCCCGAGTCCGCGCTGACCGTGGCCGACCGTCATGCCGCCGGGGAGCTCGAGCTGGACCACCTGCGGGGGCGTTCGTCGTACGCGATGCCGGTGCAGTTCGCGGAGATCGCCCTGCGACGGGAGCTGGGCGAGGCCCGGATGGACGCCGTACGGCTGGTGTCGCGCCGGCGCGAGGGCGACATCACCGACGCGGTGTTCCGGGTCGCCGGCAGCGAGTGGCACGTACGGGTCCACACGACCCGGGGCACCGACACCTTCCAGCTCACCTGCCGCGCGACACGGGACAACCCCACGTCGCTCCACAAGCTGGTGGCCATCACCACGAGCGGGTGACCTCGAACGCTCAGTCCGTCGTCGCCGAGACCAGCAGATCGTCGGCGAGCAGGCTCAGCCCCACGCGGGTCCCCGATCCGCAGGTCCTGCACGGTCGTGGACGCCGAAGACGGTGACCGGCAAGATCCTGCGGCGTGAGCTGCGCGACGTCTTATGGGATACCCGTCCCGTGCACCGCACCGGAGCCCCTGCCCTGCGCCTTCGCAGGTCAGGGGCTCCGGTGTCGGCCCCGCCCCACCCAATGCATCGTGCACAAAGCCGGCCTCAAGGTTCGTCCCCGCTGACGTAGGCGCCAGCCCAGGATCGGCTTAGTGTCGTGGCTCACGGCGAACGTGGCGTGAATCACACACCAGATCGATGGAGGACGGATGCATCTCGGATACCTGCCCTGGGGCGGTTCACATGTGTTCCAGAGCCGCCGGCATGAGGTCGGGCTGCGCGACGACCGGATCGAGCTCAGCTACGCCGAGTTCGAGGTACGGGTCGAGGCCTTCGCCGAGCAGCTCGGCAGGCACGGCTTCGGTCGGGGGGACGTGCTCGCGATCATGTTGCCCAACCGGATCGAGCTTCTCGTCGCGATGTTCGCCGCCTGGCGCCTTGGCGGCGCGGCCACTCCGGTCAACCCGGTGTTCACCTCCCACGAGGCCGACTACCAGATCGAGGACTCCGAGGCGACCGTCGTGGTGAACCTCGGCCCCGACGCCCCCACCGGCGGCCGCACGGTCATCCACGTCGACGACATGCAGACCGAGCGTCGAGGCGACACGGTCGACCCGGCCGACCTGTCGGGCGACGACCTGGCCCTGCTGATCTACACCAGCGGTTCCACCGGGCGTCCCAAGGGCGTGATGCTCGACCACGCCAACGCCGAATCGATGTCGGGCACAATGGCCCAGCACCTCCGGCTCACGCACGAGGATCACTGCATGCTGATCCTGCCGCTGTTCCACGTGAACGCGATCATGGTCAGCGCGCTCGCCACCATGCGGTCCGGCGGTCAGCTCAGCGTGGTCGGCCAGTTCTCCGCGACCCGGTTCTTCGACCAGGTCGAGCGGCTGCGTCCGACCTACTTCTCCGCGGTGCCCACCATCTACGCGGTCCTCGCCTCCCTGCCCGCAGACGTCAAGCCCGACACCTCCTCGCTGCGCTTCGTGATTTGCGGCGCAGCACCGGTGTCCCAGGAGCTGCTCGAGAAGTCCCAGGAGCGCTACGGCTTCACGATGGTCGAGGGCTACGGCCTCACCGAGGGCACCTGCGCCTCCGCGTGCAACCCCGTGGACGGCATCCGCAAGCTCGGCACGGTCGGCCCCGCACTGCCCGGTCAGCGGCTCGCCATCGCCGGACCCGACGGCCAGCACCTTGCGCACGGCCAAGTGGGCGAGGTCCTCATCTCCGGCCCGACGGTGATGCGCGGCTACCTCAACAAGCCCGAGGCCACGGCGGAGACCGTTGTCGACGGCTGGCTCCACACCGGCGACATCGGTCGTCTCGACGAGGACGGCTACCTCGCCATCGTCGACCGGGTGAAGGACATGATCATCCGGGGTGGGGAGAACATCTACCCCAAGGAGATCGAGGCGGTCCTCACCGGCGTCGAGGGTGTCCTCGAGGCCGCCGTCGTCGGCCGGAACGACGAGATGTACGGCGAGGTGCCAGTCGCCTACGTCAGCGTCTACCCCGGCTCCGAGCTCACCGAGGAACAGCTCCTCGCCCACTGTCGCCAGCACCTCACAAGGGTGAAGGTGCCCGAGCGCATCGACATCGTCGGCGCCCTGCCGAAGAACCCCGTCGGCAAGATCGACAAGCCCGCCCTGCGTCGCTCCCTCCAGAGCCAGCCTGCCTGACGCAGCCGGCCTGCCAACGTCAACCACCCAGCAAACGGTCCGCGCGAGTCATGCGCAGGACTGTCCTGCCCCAATGAAGGAGAAACCTGTGGGATTCAAGACCGCAGACATGCCGCCGGTGGACCCGGCGCAGTTCGAGTCCATGCCGTTCATGCAACGCATGCAGATGCTTGCCACGCACTGGGCCGAGTACGGGTTCGGCAGCCCGAAGACGAACCACATGCTCTACATCTACAAGCTGGTCTTCTACGCCGTCATCGGCACACTGATCGTCGGTCTGACCACCCCGGGCCTCGGCGGACTCACGCACTTCGCCAGTTGGTGGGGTGAGCCGATCGTCTATCAGAAGCTGATGGTGTGGACCGTCCTGTTCGAGATCACCGGCCTCGCCTCCTCCTCGGGCCCACTGGCGTTCAAGTTCAAGCCGTTCATCGGCGGCTTCCTTTACTGGTCACGCCGCAACACGCTGCGACTGCCTCCGTGGCCGACCAAGGTGCCCTTCACCAAGGGCGACCACCGCACCACCTTCGACGTGGCCCTCTACTCGGTCATCCTGGCGGTGCTCGGCTTCCTGCTGCTCACCCCGGGCGCCGACACCCCAGCGCTGCCGGGTAGCGACGCCGGGTTGCTCCCGCAGTGGGGCCTGCTGGCCTACGTCGGTCTCATCATCGTGATGGGGCTGCGTGACAAGGTCGTCTACCTCGCCGCCCGGTCCGAGCAGTACGTCGCGGTGATGTTCTTCTTCGGCATCCTGTCCCACCACGTCGACATGATCCTGGTCGCCAAGATCGCCATGGTCTCGATCTGGTTCGGTGCCGGGGTCTCCAAGTTCGGGCACCACTTCACGAACGTTGTCCCGCCGATGGTGAGCAACACCCCGTGGATCACCTCGCTGAGGTTCAAGCGCTCGCTCTACAGGGATTTCCCCCATGACCTGCGCCCGTCGAAGGTGTCGTGGGGCTTCGCCCACGTCGGCGGCACCGTCGTCGAGCTGGTGCTGCCGCTGGTGCTGCTGTTCTCGACCAATGCGACCATCACCTGGTTGGCCATCGCCGGCATGATCCTCTTCCACGTCTTCATCACCTCGACCTTCCCGCTCGCCGTGCCGCTGGAGTGGAACGTCTTCTTCATCTTCGCCGTGGCCTGGATCTTCGGCGGGTTCCCCGCCTGGGACGGCTACGCAGTGACCGACATCAGCTCGGCGTGGCTGCTGCTGCCGGTCGTCGCGGCCTTCGTGACGTTCCCGATCCTGGGCAACCTGCGCCCCGACTTGGTCTCCTTCCTGCCCTCGATGCGGCAGTACGCCGGCAACTGGGCCTCGGCGACGTGGGCGTTTCGCGGTGACGCGGCCGAGAACAAGCTGAACACCCACCTGGTGAAGTACAACGCCAACCAGATCGACCAGCTCTCCGGCGCGTTCGGCAAGGAGATCGCCGAGATCTTCATGCAGAAGGCGATGGCATGGCGCACCATGCACAGTCAGGGCCGCGGCCTGATGTCCCTGATGATGCGCCATCTCGACCAGCTGGAGAACTACCGGATCCGCGAGGGCGAGTTCGTCTGCACCACCATGGTCGGTTGGCAGTTCGGCGACGCCCACCTGCACAACGAGCCGACGCTGACCGCACTGCAGAAGCGCTGCAACTTCGAGCCCGGCGAGTGTGTCGTGGTCTGGGTGGAGTCCCAGCCGATCCACAAGAGGACCCAGGAGTACAAGGTCATGGATGCGGCCCTCGGTGTCGTCGAGCGTGGCACCTGGAACGTCGCCGAGGCAGTCAACGAGCAGCCATGGCTGCCCAACGGTCCCATCCCGCACACAGTGACCTGGCGGATGCCCGGCTACGAGCCGGCCGGGAACTACCTGCACCCGGCCCCGCAGCAGGCCGGTTCCCCGCGGCGGGGAGTTCCCGCACCCGATGCTCCGACGGGTGACGAGGTCGCGGTGTGACCAACGCAGTCGTGGTCGGTAGCGGGCCCAACGGGCTCGCTGCCGCCCTCACCCTCGCCGCCGAGGGCGTGCAGGTGCGGGTGCTCGAGGCCGCTGACACCGTCGGCGGCGGCACCCGCACCAGCGAGCTCACGGTGCCCGGCCTGTTGCACGACGAGTGCTCGGGCTTCCACCCGCTCGCGGTCGACACCCCCTTCTCGCGACGGTTCGACCTGTCTGCCCACGGCCTGCAGTGGCTGTGGCCGCAGGTGCAGTACGCTCACCCGCTCGACGGAGGACGGGGCGCAGCCGTCTGGCAGTCGGTGGAGGACACCGCCGCCGCACTCGGCGCCGACGGCCGGGCGTGGCGCTCGGTCTTCGGCTACCTGAGCGAGCACTTCGACGACATCGCCGAGGACTTCCTGCGGCCGATGCTGCATGTGCCGGCACACCCGATCAAGCTCGCCCGGTTCGGCCTGCTCTCGCTGCCACCGGTGACGATGCTCGCTCGGCGCTGGTCCACACCCGAGGCCCGGGGCCTCTTCGCCGGCGTCGCGGCGCACGCGCTGCGCCCGTTCGGCTCCCCGGTCTCCTCGGCCATCGGGGTCGCGCTGGGCACCGCCGCGCACCGCTACGGTTGGCCCGTGGCACAGGGCGGCTCGGTGTCCATCGCCACGGCCGTCACCTCGCTGCTCGAAGAGTACGGTGGCACGGTGGAGACCGGCGTCCGCGTGGAGTCCCTGGCCGAGCTCGACTCCCCCGACATCGTGATGCTCGACGTCGCCCCCGGCGCCGCGGTGCGCATCACCGGCGACGCCATGCCGGCGCGGATCGCCAGGGCGTTGACCCGCTACCGACACGCACCAGGCACGTTCAAGGTGGAGTTCGCCGTTCATGGCGGGGTGCCGTGGGCACACGAGCAGTCCCGGCTCGCGGGCACCGTTCACGTCGGCGGCAGCCTCGAGGAGATCGCCGCGGCCGAGGCCGACGTCAACCGGGGCCGGATGCCCGAGCGACCATTCGTGCTCGTCGGGCAGCAGTTCCTCGCCGACCCCTCACGCGCGCAGGGTGACGTCGTACCTGTCTATGCCTATGCGCACGTGCCCGCGGGCTACACCGGGGACGCCACCGCGGCACTGGAGGCGCAGATCGAACGGTTCGCGCCCGGCTTCGGTGACCGCGTGGTCGCGCGGCATGTGCGCTCGGCGGTGCAGATGGAGCAGCACAACCCCAACTACGTGGGCGGCGATGTCGTGAATGGCGCGAACGACGCGCTGCAGCTGGTCTTCCGGCCGCGTCCGGCACTCGACCCCTACACCGTCGGTGTGCCGGGGGTCTACCTCTGCTCGGCGGCCACCCCGCCGGGGGCGGGCGCGCACGGGATGTCGGGCTACAACGCCGCCCTCTCGGCTCTGAGACGATTAGAGGCGTGAAGACCCGCCGCCGAGCCCCCGCGTCATGAGCGACCACGTGCCGCACCGCCGGACCGTCCCCCCCGGCTCCCCTGAGGCCGCGGAGATCGCGGGACTCACGGCCGTGGTCGGCGAGCGCCTCCAGCGTCGGTACGACGAGCTCAACGCCAGCATGAACGATGCGATCGAGGAGGCGATCGCGGACCTGGGCGACCCGGAGCTGACCGACTTGCTCCACGCGAGCGTCGAGGGGAACATCGCCACGATCCTGTACATGCTCCGCAACGACATCCCGCTCGAGCGGATCCAGCCGATCACCGCGGCCACGGAGTACGCCATCCGCCTTGCCCAGCGCGGCGTGTCCGGTGCCTCCCTGCGGCGCGCGTACCACTTCGGCTCCGACGACCTTCTGGGGCAGGCCTTCGAGGAGGTGCGGCAGATCGACGTCGATCCCGACACCCGCCTGCGGTTGCTGCACCACCTCGCCGGCTGGATGCACTCCTACGTCGACTGGATCACCGGGATGGTGCTCGCGGCGTACGAGGATGAGCGGCGTCAGGTCGAGGAGCGGAGCGCCTCGATCGCCGCGTCCCTGGTCCGCGGTGTCCTCGACGACGCTCCGGGTGCCCAGCAGGGCTTCGCCGAGCGGACGGGATACCGCCTGGACCAGCACCACGTTGCCGGGGTGGTGTGGATGGCTGCGGCGAACGCTGCGGTCGATCACACCGACGGGCTCAAGTCCTTGGCCGACGAGCTGGCCGGGGCCACGCTCTCGACCGGTGCCCTGTTCACCCCCGTCGACCGCAGCACGGCCTGGGTCTGGTGGGGCCGGGGAACCGACGACGGGCCGCTCGCATCGGACGTGGTCCGGACGGTGCTGGCCGAGCACGAGCACGCCCGGGTCGCTCTCGGCGAGGCTGGCCGCGGAGTCGCCGGCTTCAGGACCAGCCACCGTCAGGCGGGGGCTGCGCGGGACCTGGCGAGCGTGGCTCGCACGGGGCAGCAGCTCACCTCCCACAGCGACCGTGCCGTGGCCGTGGTGTCGATGCTGCTGCACGACCTCAACGCCCTCGCCGGTTGGGTGACCGCTGTCCTGGGACCCCTGTCAGCGAATACCGACAACGCCGCGCGGCTGCGGGAGACGCTGTTGACGTTCCTGGTCACGGGCAGCAGCTACCAGGTCACCGGAGAGCGGCTGCTGCTGCACCGCAACACCGTGAAGTACCGCGTGGGCCGCGCTTTCGAGCTGCGGGGCAGGAGCCTGGACGAGGACCGTCTGGACGTCGAGCTGGCGCTGGAGGTGGTGCGGCTTCTCGGCGACGTGGTTCTCCAGTGAACGCCGCGCTGCCGCCGGCGACCACGATCCACCGCCCGCCCTGCCGCCGCGTCGATGGGTTGTGACCACATCGGTGCCCATAGAGGACATACCGGACTGATGTCTCACGACATCCCGGACTGGTCGTGATGCTGCGGGAATCTCACCAGCGCCGAGTCGTCAACGCCATCACCGGCGAGCTCCTGCGCGAACTGACCATCGACACCAGCCGCGACTACCAACCCCGCGGAAAACCCCAGAAATGACAGAAGACCGAACCCCTTACAGGTTCGGTCTTCCGGGATGTCCTGAGACATCACACTGTCGGGCTGACAGGATTTGAACCTGCGACCCCCTGTTCCAGAGCGCCTCCCCAATGGTTTTGCTCGATCTTGCCAAGACACGCTCTGACCTGCGCCGATGCACTCGAAGTCCGCCCTCACGTTGGACTGCAGATGCCCCTGTATGCGCCCATTTGCCCGAATAAATGGTGAATAAATGGTGAGCGCGCGGTTGATCAGAACAGACCAAGTCGTTCCATCAAACCTTCGGCCGCAGTACCGATGGCCCCACCGTGACCAACGGCCTCAGCTGCCTCCGCCGCGCTGGCTTCGTCACCGGGCCGCTCGGGATATTCCAGCTCATTACGTCGCCGGCGCAACGCGCCGAACTGCCGGAAGCCCTGGCCGAACTGCGCGCGTACGCTCGCTCGACCGCATAGTGTCCACCTTTGGTGGTGGGCCGGAGACCCTGGCGGGCAAGCACCGCTGCTGCAGACGATGATCAATGCCCTGCTCTCAGCCGACGCCGATGCGGTGGTCGGGGCCGGCGCCTGTGCTGGTTACCTTCGGAAGAAGTGCCGTGCGTCAGGGGGGCACCCACTTCGGGTTGATCAACTAGCGCCGACAAGTTCTTGGAAGTTCTTGGGAAGCTGCGCGGTGACGTCGTCGAACTCTCCGGGCGCGACGGCCTCACGGACCGTGGTGAACACCGCTCGTATGGCTGCGCTGGCCCGATCGCTGTCGATCCCGGAGCGCTCGACCACCCGTCGGACGAACTCTTCTGCGTCGAACGGCTGGGCGGGCTCGTCCGCACCCGTCAGGTGCGGCTTCAACTCCTCGGGCAGCTGTGCCGCCAGGTCCTGCGCCTCGCCGCCACTGATTCTCTCCGCCAGCGTCTGCAGGGTGGCTGCGGTCAGAGCCTCGGCAGCGCTGAGGCTGACGTCGGCGCGCTGTCCAACCTTCGTCATGAACTCGTCTTGCTTCATGTCACTCTCCCTCGGTCGTCAGGTGCTGGCACGGCACGGTCGAGTCCGACGCCGCACCACAGCCATCACGGTGAGACTGAGCCACAACTCTCCTAGCGCGACGAAGGCCGGTCTATCGGCAAGACGGCCGACTGCCTGTTGCGATACAGAAGCGCGGGCGGCGGACGGAGCCACTACTCGCTGAAGTAATCCAGCGCTTCTCGATCGAGGTTTCGGTCGGCGTGGACGAGAGCAGGTGACGAACATCGAGCGCCGTTGGCGACAAGTTCGCAAGGACACCGGGCTGGACTGGGTCACGCCGCATACGTTCCGAAAGACCGTGGCGACTCTGATCGCGGAGCGTGTGGATGCGGAGACCGCGGCCAGACAACTGGGACACTCGTCGTCCGTGATCACTCGGGAGTTCTACATCTCGAAGCCGGCCATAGCGGCAGATGTGGCTCATGTGCTTGACGAACTGGCCCACCGCGCCGAGGGCGAGCCTCGGGCAATACATGGTGAATAAGTGGTTAATAGGGCTTTCGAGCTCAAATCACAAACCGCCCCTAACCAGCGTTTCCGCTGGTCAGAGGCGGTTTTTCTGTCGGGCTGACAGGATTTGAACCTGCGACCCCCTGACCCCCAGTCAGGTGCGCTACCAAGCTGCGCTACAGCCCGTTCGTACCGAAGAGGAACTTTACCGCAGGCCCGCC
>NZ_JAOPXQ010000260.1 GCF_025965075.1 Aeromicrobium sp. | reverse complement strand
CGCCGGATCGGGACCACGATCTCGGGCCTGACGGTCTCCTCGCTCGACGACCTGGACGCCATCGTGAGCGAGCGGAACATCTCGATCGGCATCATCGCGACCCCGGCCACGGCGGCCCAGCAGGTTGCCGACCGGCTCGTCGCGGCGGGCATCACGAGCATCCTCAACTTCGCGCCTGCCCTCGTGCAGGTGCCCGACGGGGTCGACATCCGCAAGGTCGACCTGTCGATCGAGCTTCAGATCCTCGCCTATCACGAGCAGCGGAAGGCCGGGACGGACAAGGTGGACAGCAAGGTGATTACGGCATGAGCATGTTGGTCGTGGGCATGTCCCACAAGTCGGCACCGATCGAGATCCTCGAGCGGGCGTCCCTCGACGTCGACGCGTCGGTCAAGCTCTCGCACCTCGTGCAGGAGACGCCGTTCGTCAACGAGTCGGTCGTCATCTCGACGTGCAACCGGGTCGAGATCTACGTCGAGGCCGAGCGCTTCCACGGTGCCGTCGAGGAGGTCTCGCGCCTGCTCGCCGAGCACGCCGGCCTGGACCGGGAGGACTTCGTCCGCCACGTCTACGTCCACTTCGACGAGGCGGCCGTCGCGCACCTGTTCGGCGTCGCGGCCGGCATGGACTCGATGATCCTCGGCGAGAGCCAGATCCTCGGGCAGGTCCGCGACGCCCTGCACAGCGCACAGGCCGAGTCGACCGTCGGGTCGGCGCTCAACGCCCTGTTCCAGCAGGCCCTGCGGATCGGCAAGCGTGGCCATGCCGAGACCGGCATCGACCGGCTCGCGCCGTCGATCGTCACCGCCGGCCTGGACGCTGCGGGCCCGGTCGTCGACGGCGCCGACACGCGCTTCCTCGTCGCGGGTGCCGGCACGATGGCGAGCCTCGCGGTCCGCACGCTGATCGACCGCGGCGTCGAGCCGCACCGGATCATGGTCGCCAACCGCACCTACCAGCGCGCCTACGCCCTGGTCGCGACCTTCGGCGTCAGCGCGGTCCGCTGGCAGGCGATGGACATCGAGCTCGCCGCCGCCGACGTCCTGATCAGCTGCACCGGCGCCAGCGGCGTCGTGTTCGACCGGGACCGCATCCAGCGGGCCACCAACGGTCGCTCGATGGCCCTGATCGACCTGGCGCTCCCGCGCGACATCGACCCCGCGGTCCGCGACCTCGACGGCGTCGAGCTCGTCGACCTGATCGTGCTCTCGCAGCTGTCGGCCAACGCCGAGCTGGCCGCCGACGTGCAGCAGGTGCGGTCGATCGTCCAGGACGAGGTCCGGACCTTCCTGGCCGCCAAGGCCGCCTCGCACATCACGCCGACCGTCATCGCCCTGCGCACCATGGCGACCGACGTGGTCGCCGCGGAGCAGGCGCGCATCGAGTCGCGGCTGCCCAACCTGACCGACGACGAGCGCGCCGACGTCCGCAAGGCGCTGCACCGGGTCGCCGAGAAGCTCATCCACGCCCCGACCGTCCGCGTGCAGCAGCTCGTCGACGGCCCGGCAGGGCTGACGTACGCCGATGCGCTGGCGGACCTGTTCGCGCTCGACCAGTCGGCCGTCGACGCCGTCACCCGGGTCGGTGAGACGTCGTGACCTCCGTTCAGCACGTCGTGCGGCTCGGCACGCGCGCCAGCGCGCTCGCCACGACCCAGTCCGGCCACATCGCGGACCGCCTCCGCGCCGAGACCGGCGTCGAGGTCGAGCTCGTCATGATCTCGACCGAGGGCGACCGCAGCAGTGCGCCGCTGGCCACGATGGGTGGGACCGGCGTCTTCGTCGCGGCCCTGCGTGAGGCGCTCATCCGCGGCGAGATCGACCTCGCGGTCCACTCGCTCAAGGACCTGCCCACGACCCCGGATGCGCGCCTCGTCCTCGCCGCCGTCCCGCGGCGCGAGGACCCCCGCGACGTGCTGGTGGCCCGCGACGGGATGACCCTCGGCGAGCTGCCGCAGGGCGCCCGCGTCGGCACCGGCTCGCCGCGTCGCGCCGCCCAGCTCAACGCCCTGGGCCTGGGCGTCGACGTCGTGCCGATCCGCGGCAACGTCGACACCCGCATCGCCAAGATGCACGCCGGTGACTACGACGGCGTGCTCCTGGCCCGTGCCGGTCTGCTGCGGCTCGGCCGTGCGGACGAGGCCACCGAGATCATCGATCCCCTCCAGATGCTCCCCGCCCCCGGGCAGGGAGCCCTGGCCTGCGAGTGTCGCGTCGACGACGACGCGACGACCCGCCTGCTCGAACGGCTCGACGACAGCGACACCCGTGCTGCCGTCACCGCCGAGCGAAGCCTCCTCGCCACCCTCGAGGCAGGCTGCAGTGCACCGGTGGGAGCTCTGGCCGAGATCGCCGAAGGCGATGACGGTGACGAGCTCTGGCTCCGCGCCGTCGTCGGAGACGTCTCCGGCTCACCCACCATCCGACTGTCCGCGACCGGCAAGCCCAGCGAAGCCGCCGCGGTCGGTGAACGTCTTGCTGTCGAGATGCTCGCCGAAGGTGCCGACACCCTGATTGCCGTCGCCACCTCCTGACCCCCTGACAGACCGAGAAAAGGAACACCGTGACCATCACCCCGATGCGAGAAGCACCGTCCACGCCGAGTCCCGGCGCGCGCAAGGCTGTTCGCGGCCACGTGAGCTTCGTCGGTGCCGGACCGGGAGACGCGAGTCTCCTCACGGTCCGTGCGGCTGAGCTGCTCGCGCAGGCCGACATCGTCATCACGGAGCTGCCTGAGCAGTCCGCGCTCGTCACCAACGGTGCCGAGATCGTCGATGGCGGGATCGGCGAGGACGGCGAGACGCTGACCCACGCGGCCCGCGGCCGCCTGGTCGTCAAGCACGCCAAGACCGGCGCCCGGGTCGTCCGCCTGATCGCCGGCGACCCGTTCACGTACGCGACCGGACCCGAGGAGGCCGCCGCGTGCAACAAGGCGGGCATCGGCTTCGAGATCGTGCCCGGCATCTCCTCGGTCTCCGCGGTCCCGGCCTACGCCGGCGTCCCGCTGACCAACCGTACGCACCGCGAGTACTCCGTCGTCAGCGTCGGGGACAGCACGATCAACTGGGCGGACCACGCCGGGGACGACACCCTCGTGCTGCTGTCGGCCGTGGCCCGCATCGGAGAGGTCGCCGCCGGACTGGTCGACGCCGGTCGCAAGCCCGAGACCCCCGTCGCGATGACGCGCGTCGGCACGACGACCGAGCAGACCACGGTCGTCTCGACGCTGGCCGCGATCGCCGCCGACGCCAAGGCGGCGGGGATGACGTCGCCGGCCATCACGGTCGTCGGCGAGGTCGTGACGATGCGCGAGGCGCTGTCGTGGTTCGAGACCAAGCCGCTGTACGGCTGGCGGATCCTGGTGCCCCGCACCAAGGAGCAGTCCGCCGGACTCGCCTCCCGCCTGCGTGGCTACGGCGCGATCTCCGAGGAGGTCCCGACCATCTCGGTCGAGCCGCCCCGCAACCCGCAGCAGATGGACAAGGCCGTCCGCGGCCTCGTCGAGGGCCGCTACGAGTGGATCGCCTTCACCAGCGTCAACGCGGTCAAGGCCGTGCGCGAGAAGTTCGAGGAGTACGGGCTCGACGCCCGCGCGTTCTCGGGTCTCAAGATCGCCGCGGTCGGTGAGAAGACCGCCGAGGCCATCGCGACGTGGGGCATCCGCGCCGACCTCATCCCGTCGGGCGAGCAGTCGGCCCGTGGCCTCCTCGAGGACTGGCCGCCCTACGACGAGCTGCTGGACCCCATCAACCGGGTGTTCCTGCCGCGCGCCGACATCGCGACCGAGACCCTCGTGGCCGGCCTGATCGACCTGGGCTGGGAGGTCGACGACGTCACGGCCTACCGGACCGTCCGGGCCGCCCCGCCGCCGGCGCCGACACGCGAGGCGATCAAGACCGGCAAGTTCGACGCGGTCCTGTTCACCTCGTCGTCCACGGTCCGCAACCTCGTGGGCATCGCCGGCAAGCCGCACACGTCGACGATCATCGCGTGCATCGGCCCCGCGACGGCCAAGACCGCCGAGGAGCACGGCTTGCGGGTCGACGTCCTCGCCGAGTCCCCGTCGGTCGACGTCCTGGCCGATGCGCTGGCCGAGTTCGGGACGGCCCGCCGTCTCGGGTTCGTCGAGGCCGGCGAGCCGGTCACGAAGCCGTCGCAGAAGCGTCCGTCGAGCCGCCGGAAGGCCTGACGCATGTCGTTCCCCGCCGACCGTCCTCGTCGCCTGCGCTCGTCGCCGGCGATGAGGCGGCTCGTCGCGGAGACGCACGTCCAGCCCTCGCAGCTGGTCCTGCCGATGTTCGTGGCGGAGGGCCGCACCGAGGTCCGGCCGATCTCGAGCATGCCCGGCGTCGTCCAGCACACCCGTGAGTCGGCCCGCAGGAGCTACGCCGAGGCGGCCGCGCTGGGCCTCGGCGGGGTCATGCTGTTCGGCCTGCCCGAGCGCAAGGACGCCGAGGGATCGGGTGCGCTCGACCCCGACGGCATCCTCAACGTGGCGCTGGCCGATGCCCGCTCCGAGGTCGGCGACGACCTCCTGGTCATGGCCGACCTGTGCCTCGACGAGTTCACCGATCACGGCCACTGCGGTGTGCTCGACGCGTCGGGCCGGGTCGACAACGACGCGACGGTCGAGATCTACGCCCGGATGGGCGTCGTGCAGGCCGAGTCCGGAGCCCACGTGGTGGCGCCGAGCGGGATGATGGACGGCCAGGTCGGTGCCATCCGCTCGGCCCTCGACGACGCCGGGCACGACGAGACGGTCATCCTGGCCTACGCCGCGAAGTACTCCTCGGCGTTCTACGGCCCGTTCCGCGAGGCGGTCGACTCGTCACTGACCGGTGACCGCAAGACGTACCAGCAGGACCCGGCCAACGCCCGGGAGGCGATCCGCGAGGTGCTCCTGGACATCGAGGAGGGCGCCGACATCGTGATGGTCAAGCCGGCGCTGTCCTACCTGGACCTGATCGCCGACGTCCGCGCGGCGGTCGACGTGCCCGTCGCGGCCTACAACATCTCCGGCGAGCTGGCGATGGTCGAGGCGGCCGCGGCCAACGGCTGGATTGACCGGGACCGGGCGATCGACGAGATCATCGTGTCGATCCGCCGGGCGGGCGCCGACATCGTGCTGACCTACTGGGCCGCCGAGCTCGCCGCACGCCTGTCCCGCTGAGCTGACCGTACGCACGACGAAGGGCCGCACCCGGTGGGTGCGGCCCTTCGTCGATCAGTGACTCAGTGGGTGAGGTCGTACACGCACTTGTCGAACTTGTCCTTGGGCAGTCCGAGCGGGAACTTCGTCAGGCACCTGAGGTTGGCCTCGACGCCGGTGAGCAGGCCCGTGACGGGGGTCGTGACGGGGCCGAGCGGGGTGTTGTCGACGAGGTCCTGGACCCCGCCGCCGACCGTGCCGCCGCCACCCGTGGTTGCGCCGCCCGTGCCGGGAGTGCCCGTGCCGGGGGTGCCGGTGCCGGGGGTGCCGGTGCCGGGCGTGCCACCCGTGCCGGAGCCCGATCCGCCCTTGCCCTTGCCGGGCTTGTCCTTGTCCTGGGCGGCCTTGGTCTCGGCCTTCTTGGCCTTGGCGCGCTGCGTCGGGGTCAGGGTCTGGTCGTAGGACGACGACGTCAGGATCGGCGAGGTCGAGGTGTCGTTGGGGGACTGGGAGAAGTCGCCCCGGGCGTACGCGGCCGAGATCTTGAGGACCAGGTCGACGTAGGAGTCGGAGTGGTTGTAGCGCTTGACGGCGCTGGCCGCACCGTCGCTGGTGGACAGGTCGCCGCTGCCGGCGCACAGGTAGATGCCCGCCGCGGTCGCCGCGTCGTCGATGTCCTGCGGGTTCTTCCTGTCGTCGTTGTCGGAGTCGACCCCGACGGTCTTCCAGGTGCCCGGGATGAACTGCATCGGGCCGACGGCCCGGTCGTAGACCGAGTTCTTGTCGAGGGTGCCCTTGTCGGTGTCGGAGATCTTGGCGGTGCCGTTGCTGCCGTCCAGGGCGATGCCGTAGATGCCCGGCTTCGCGAGCCCGTCGGCGGTCAGCGAGTTGCCGTTGCTGCGGCCGTGGTTGGACTCGACCCGGCCGATCGCCGCCACGAGGTTCCACGGGAGCTTGCAGGACTCGTCAGCCTTGCCGAGCAGGGTCTCGGCCCGGCGGTAGGCGAACAGGGCGGCGGAGGGGATGCCGTTGGTCGAGAGCGTCTTGACGGTGCCCGTCGTGCCGGCCTTCTGGTCGACACCCAGGGGCGTCTCCTGGACGCTGGCGGGCTGCTCGATCGCGGTCGTGGGCACGGCCGGGATGTCGGCCTCGTCGATGCCTCCGGACGCGGTGGCCAGTCCCTGGTTGCCGAGTGCGGCTCCCCAGGCCCCGACCAGAACTGCCATCGGCACCAGTGCGCTGGCCTTCTGCCAACGCGTCAGCTTCCGTGCTCCCATGTGATGCCCTCCCAGACCGGCACGCTCAGCGTGCCGTTTGCGTAAACCGATGTTACTGCCCGATGAACAGGTCGACCAGTTCGCCGGTCAGTTGATTAACGAGTCCGCGCGTCTCAGGTTACGGGCGCATGACGCCGCCGTCCGGGCCGATTGGTCGACCGGGGACAATGGGACCGTGACTGCGAACCCCGGATCCCAGGCCCTGTTCGACCGCGCGCGTGCGGTGTCCCCCGGTGGCGTCAACTCGCCGGTCCGCGCGTTCCGGGCCGTCGGCGGGACGCCGATCTTCATGGCGTCGGGCTCCGGCGCCTGGCTGACCGACGTCGACGGCAACCGCTACGTCGACCTGGTCGGCTCGTGGGGCCCCATGCTGCTGGGCCACGCCCACCCCGAGGTGCTGGACGCCGTGACCACGGCCGTCGCCCGCGGGACCTCGTTCGGCACCCCCAGCGAGCCCGAGGTGCTCCTCGCCGAGGAGATCGTGGGCCGTACGCCGACCGATCTGGTGCGGATGGTCTCGTCCGGCACCGAGGCGACGATGTCGGCGATCCGGCTGGCCCGCGGGTTCACGGGTCGCGACAAGATCATCAAGTTCGCCGGTTGCTACCACGGCCACGTCGACGCGCTCCTGGCCCAGGCCGGGTCCGGCGTGGTCACGCTGGGCCTGCCCGAGACGCCCGGCGTGCCGTCGCACGTCACGGCCGACACGATCGTGCTGCCCTTCAACGACCGGGCCGCGGTCGAGGCGGCGTTCGCCGAGCTGGGCGACCAGGTCGCGTGCCTCATCACGGAGGCGGCGGCCGGCAACATGGGCCTCGTCCCGCCCGAGCCGGGCTTCAACCAGTTTCTCTCCGAGATCTGCGCCCGCCACGGCGCGCTGTTCATCAGCGACGAGGTCATGACGGGCTTCCGGGTCACCCGCTCGGGCCACTGGGGCCTCGACGGCCGCCAGGAGGGCTGGCGCCCCGACCTGCTGACGTTCGGCAAGGTCATGGGCGGCGGGTTCCCCGCGGCCGCCTTCGGTGGCCGCGCAGACGTCATGGCCCAGCTCGCCCCGGCCGGCCCGGTCTACCAGGCCGGCACGCTGTCCGGGAACCCCATCGCGACGACCGCGGGCCTCACGACCCTGCGTCTCGCGGACGATGCGGCCTACGCGCGGCTCGACGCGGCGTCGATGCAGCTGCAGCACCTGGTGCGCGAGGCGCTGGACGCGGTCGGTCTGGCGTACTCGCTGCAGAGCGCCGGCAACATGTTCAGCGTGTTCTGGGGCGTCGACGCGCCGGTCACCGACTTCGCGGGTGCGCAGGCGCAGGAGGCGTGGCGCTACAAGCCGTTCTTCCACGCGATGCTGGACGCCGGGGTCTACCTGCCGCCGAGCGCGTTCGAGAGCTGGTTCGTCTCGGCTGCGCACGACGAACAGGCACTCTCTAGAATTGCCGAGGCGCTCCCGGGCGCCGCCCGCGCGGCCGCCGACGCGACCCCCGAGAGCTAGGAACCACCGATGTCCGAACGTACGATCGTGCACCTCATGCGCCACGGCGAGGTGCACAACCCCGAGGGCGTCCTCTACGGCAGGCTGCCGGAGTTCGTGCTGTCCGAGCTGGGTCATCAGATGGCGGCCCGCGCGGCGGAGTTCCTGTCCAAGAACGAGATCGTGCACATGGTCGCGTCGCCGCTGGAGCGTGCGCAGCAGACCGCCGAGCCGCTGTCGAAGCTGCTCGAGGTGCCGGTCGTGACCGACGACCGGGTCATCGAGGCCGACAACCTGTTCGAGGGCAAGACCGTCGGCGTCGGCAACGGCGCGTTCACCAACCCGCGCAACTGGTGGATGCTGCGCAACCCGATCCGGCCCTCGTGGGGCGAGCCCTACAAGGAGATCGCCGCGCGGATGAAGCTCGCCGTCGACGACGCCCGTGAGACGGCCCGTGGTCACGAGGCGGTCATCGTGTCGCACCAGCTGCCGGTGTGGATCGCGCGCCGCGCGCATGAGCAGAAGAGCTTCGTGCACGACCCGCGTAAGCGCCAGTGCACCCTCGCGAGCCTGACCAGCCTGACGTTCGACGGTGACGACTTCGTGGGCGTGACCTACAGCGAGCCCGCCGCCGACCTCCTCCCCGCGCCGTTGCGCGGCAAGGTCGTGGGCGGAGCCTGACCGTGATCTCGCGCACCCGCCTCGTGACGGCGATCGGGGCCCTGGCCCTGGTCGCGGCCTGCTCCGGGGGCGGCAACCGGGGGACGACCGACGGCTTCGTGTCGGGTGACGGCTCGATCACGACGGTCGACGCCGCCGACCGCAAGGACGCGCCCGTGCTGGAGGGCAAGGGCCTCGACGGCGAGCCGCTGTCCACCGCCGACTTCAGCGGCAAGACCCTCGTCATCAACGTGTGGGGCCCGTGGTGCGCACCGTGCCGCGCCGAGGCGCCCGCGCTCGAGGAGGTCGCGTCGGAGTACGCCGACAAGGACGTGCAGTTCCTCGGCATCGTCAACCGCGCCCCCGACCCCTCGTCGGCGATCGCGTTCAACCGCCGGTTCGACGTCAGCTATCCGAGCTTCCAGGACCAGGGTGGGCAGCTCGAGCTCGGCTTCATCGACTCGCTGCCCAGCATCGCGATCCCCACGACGTGGGTCATCGACTCCCGGGGCCGCGTCGCCGCCCGGGTCATCGACAAGGTCTCGGCCTCGACGCTCGCCAACCTGATCGACGACGTGCGGAAGAGCACCACGTGACCGACTGGTTCAGCGACACCGTCTCCTCCGGCAACCTCCTGCTCGCCGTGCCGGTCGCGGTCCTGGCGGGCCTGGTCTCGTTCTTCTCCCCATGCGTCGTCCCGCTGCTGCCGGGCTACCTGTCGTACGTCTCCGGGGTCGCCGCGCAGGACCTCGAGTCGGCCCGGCGCGGCCGGCTGCTGGCCGGGGCGCTGCTGTTCGTCCTCGGCTTCTCCGCGGTGTTCGTGCTGGGCGGGGCGCTGTTCGGCTCGGTCGGGCTGGAGCTGCGCCGCTACCAGGACACGCTGTCGGTCATCACCGGGATCCTCGTGATCGGGCTGGGGCTGGTCTTCATCGGCTTCGTCCCGTTCCTGCAGCGCGAGGGCCGGGTGCACGCCGTCCCGACCGTGGGCCTGGCGATCGCGCCGGTGCTCGGCGTGTTCTTCGGCCTGGGCTGGACACCCTGCATCGGCCCGACGCTGGCCGCCGTCCTCGGCCTGTCCTTCGCCTCCGACGACGCCACCGCGGCACGGGGGGCGTTCCTCGCGTTCACCTACTGCCTGGGCCTGGGCATCCCGTTCGTGCTCGCGGCGCTGGGCTTCGGCCGGTTCATGCGCGCCCTGACCTGGTTCCGCCGCCACCAGCGGCTCGTCTCGATCATCGGCGGCGTCCTGCTGATCGTCGTCGGCATCCTGCTGGTGACCGGCTGGTGGACCGACCTGGTCGGCGAGATGCAGACCTGGATCACGGGATTCGAGGCCCCGGTATGAGCAGCAACGCCGTCCCGGCGCTCGGAAGGCGTGAGCTCACCCGGTGGTTCTGGCGGCAGCTGACGTCGATGCGCACGGCGCTGTTCCTGCTGCTGCTGCTGGCGATCACCGCAATCCCCGGATCGCTCTACCCCCAGCGCGGTGTCGACGCGCGGGCCGTGGAGACGTACTTCCTGAACCACCCCAAGGCGGCCCCGACCCTCGACAAGCTGGGCTTCTTCAGCGTCTACACGTCGCCGTGGTTCAGCGCGGTCTACCTGCTGCTGATGATCTCGTTGATCGGCTGCATCCTGCCGCGCACGTTCGTCTACCTCCGGGCGCTGCGCGCGCGCCCGCCCAGGGCTCCCCGCCACTTCTCCCGCCTCCCGGCGTCCACGTCGTTCGAGACGTCGGCGACGCCCGACGAGGTCGCGGCGGCGGGGCGGGAGGCGCTCGGTCGGGCCCGGGTCGACGTCGTGGAACGTGACGGGGTCGTCGAGCTGAGCGCCGAGAAGGGCTTCCTGCGCGAGGCCGGCAACCTGGTCTTCCACGTCAGCGTCGTCGTGGTCCTGATCGGTGTCGCGATCGGCACGTTGTACGGCTACCGGGGCTCGGTCATCGTGACCGACGACGGCGGCCGGTTCAGCAACTCCCTGACGCAGTACGACGAGTTCTCCTCCGGGTCGCTGTTCTCCTCCGACGACCTGCCACCGTTCTCCTTCACGCTCGACAAGATGAGCACCAAGTTCCAGCCGTTCGGCAGCCCCCAGGAGGGTGCGCCGCGCGAGTTCCGGGCCCAGGGGACGTACGCTCCCGAGCCGGGCGCGGCCGAGCGCGACTTCGACATCACGGTCAACCACCCGCTGAAGGTCGGCAGCTCGTCGGTCTATCTCGTGGGCCAGGGCTATGCGCCGATCATCAAGATCACCGACGCCAAGGGCAACGTCGTGTGGAACGACGCCGTGCCGTTCCTGCCGGCCGACTCGACCTACACCTCCAACGGCGTCATCAAGGTGCCGGACGCGCAGCCCGAGCAGCTGGGCTTCCAGGGCTTCTTCCTGCCGACCGCCGCCGAGAATGCCAAGGGTGCCTCGATCTCGATCTTCCCGGCCGCCGCCAACCCGCTGCTGGGCCTGTTCGTCTGGCACGGCGACCTGGGTCTCGACGACGGGACGCCGCAGTCGGTGTTCACGCTCGACAAGACCAAGCTCAAGCAGTACCTCCGCTCGGACGGCAAGGGTTTCCGCATCAGCCTGCAGCCCGGCAGCGAGGTCGGCGACGAGGCCAGCACCGCGAAGCTGCCCGACGGCGGGACGGTGCAGTACGTCGGCACGGCCCAGTTCGCCCGCTTCCAGATCAGCTCGTCGCCGCTCGTCAAGGTGCCCCTGTTCGGCATCATCGCCGGGCTCATCGGGCTCATGACCTCACTGACCATCAAGCCCCGCCGGACCTGGATCCGAGCCCGTCAGGACGGTTCACGTACGGTGGTGGACGTCGCCGTGCTCGATCGCGTGTCCCGTGACGACCTGCCGGCCGACCTGGACGCCTTCCTTGAGCGGTTCAAGAAGTCGCTCGGAGACACCGAGGAGAGAGCCACATGACGCTGGCGCAGTACGAACAGTTCTCGAACTATGCCGTGGCGTCCGCGACCGGCATCCTGGCGCTGGCCTTCGTGGCGTACGTCCTGCAGTGGAGCCTCGCGCGGGGCGTCGCCCCCGAGCGGGCGCTCGTGACGTCCGACGGGGAGGCCGTGGCTCCGCCTGACGCCGATCCCGCCGAGCGCAGCAACATGGCCGGCAGCATCGGCTTCTCGCTGACGCAGCTGGGCGCGGTCGTCCTGCTGGTGGGTGTCGTGGCCCGCGGTCTCGCCGCCGAGCGGGTGCCGTGGGGCAACATGTACGAGTTCGGCTGCGCCGCGACCCTGGTCGCCGTCGTCGCCTACATCGTGCTCGTCAGGGTCTGGGAGATCGACTGGGTCGGTCCGATCATCACCGGCGCCGGCACGGTCGTGCTGGGTGCCTCCGCCCTGGTGTTCGTGCCGCCGGGTCCGCTCGTGCCGGCCCTGCACTCGTACTGGCTCGTGATCCACGTGCTGGGTGCCATGATCGCCGGCGCCGCCTTCCTCGTCGGCGCCGCGGCGTCGCTGCTCTACCTGGTGAAGTCGCGGGCCGAGCGGACGACCGCCGAGGCCGACCGCGTGGGCTTCCTGTGGCGCATCCCGGCCGCCGCCAAGATCGACCAGATCTCCTACCGCGTCCACGCCTTCGCGTTCCCGATCTGGACCTTCGCGGCCCTCATCGCCGGACCGATCTGGGCGCAGTACGCCTGGGGTCGTTACTGGGGCTGGGACCCCAAGGAGGTGTGGGCGTTCATCACCTGGACGGTCTACGCCGGCTACCTCCACGCCCGCGCGACTGCGGGGTGGAAGGGCAAGGCGGCCGCGATCCTGGCGCTGATCGGCTTCGCGACGTTCGTGTTCAACTTCGTCGGCGTCAACCTGTTCGTCGGTGGGCAGCACTCCTACGCGAAGTAGGGCGCACGGCTCCTTCGTCGCCGCTCCCGCTGCTCGTTCCTCGCAGCGGCCGGGCTTCGCCCGGGCGCCTACCTTCGCTCGCTGCGCTCGCTCGGCCCATGGTTCTCCTCGCAGCGGCGGGGGTTTCGCCCGGGCGCCTGCCTTCGCTCGCTGCGCTCGCTCGGCCCACGGTTCAGTAGGGTCTTCCGCATGGGGGTGGACATCCGTGCCGAGGGGCTCGTCATGGCGTACGGGGACCTGCGAGCGGTGGACGGGGTCAGCTTCAGCGTCGCTCCGGGGGAG
>NZ_JAOPXQ010000238.1 GCF_025965075.1 Aeromicrobium sp. | reverse complement strand
CTCACGACGCTCAAGGGCGACACCGACGTCTTCACGACGTTCGAGGGCGACAACCACGTCCTCTTCCAGCTCGTCGCCAAGGAGCTCCTGACGTCGTACGCCCAGGAGGTGGGCGGCCTCGACCCGGTCGGGATGGTCCGCTTCGCCGCCGGCACGGTCGCCGACGTCGTCAAGGAGCGCACCGCTGCGTCGCAGCTCATCCAGCGGCTGATCGACGCCCGCCCCGGCAACAGCGACAACGACCACGACCTGCTCGACCGCGGCACCCAGCTCAACCTGTTCGAGGACCGCGAGGAGCACGTCCTCGAGACCGCCGCCCGCCGCCTGCGCCGGGCCGGCAAGGACCCCGTCGAGGCGTTCGCGGTCTTCAACGCCGCCCAGGACCACGTCATCCGCGCCGGCCGCGTGCACATCGAGCGCATCGTGCTCGAGGCGTTCACCGCCGGCATCGCGCGCTGCGAGGACCCCGAGGCGCAGGAGCTGCTCCGCGACGTGTGCTCGCTGTACGCCCTGACCGCGATCGAGGAGGACCTCGCCTGGTTCATGGGCCACAACCGGCTCTCGGACGTCCGCGCCAAGACCGTCACGACCCTGGTCAACGAGCTGCTGGACAAGCTGCGCCCGCACACCCTGACGCTGATCGAGGGCTTCGGCGTGCCGGAGGAGACGCTGGGCGCCGCGATGCTCAAGATGTGACAAACAGTCACACCGGCGTCGGGACTCTGGCAGAGTGTCCAAGTTCCTCCCCCACCATTTCCTCCTGGAGACCCTCGTGCGTCAGATCACCCTCGTCCGCGGAGGAGCGCTGTTGACCGCAGCCGCCCTCACCCTCAGCCTCGGAGCCGGCCCGGCCAGCGCCGCCGAGTCCACCCCCACCCTCCGCCCCGCGGCCGCGGTCGCGGACGCGGAGGACCGTCCGGCCGCGCGCCCCGCAACGGGCGCCGACCTGCAGGACGCCAGCAGCGCTCGCGCATCGCGGTCAGCCGAGCCGGCACCCGTCGTGGACGTCACCAGGATCAAGGCGTACTCGACGCAGCTCTTCAGCGCGGACGAGAACTACATCGACCTCGACGTCTCCCTCAACGAGGGCGCTGACGAGAACGCGATCGACAACATCACGTTCAACCTGTCGGTCGACGGCAAGAGGACCGGCCCCCTCGACCTCTGGTACGACGACGAGGAGGACGTCACCTTCGTGATCGTCCCGGGCGACGTCGGACTGGGCAAGGCCAAGATCATCGGCTCCACGATCAACTACACCGCCGAGTCGGGGCTCGCTCCCACCAACGACACCACGAAGAGCAACCTGTTCTACGTCCGTCGGGGCATCGTCGGCGAGGCCTCGTACGCGGTCAAGGGCACGAAGAAGACGTTCTACGCCGAGAACATCGGCATCTTCAAGCCGTCGATCGGCACCTTCACCTCGCTCAAGACGATCAAGCTGCAGTACAAGAAGGGCAGCAAGTGGAAGACCAAGAAGACGATCAAGCTCGACGCCGCGGGCAACGGGCGCTACTCGTTCACGACCAGCACGAAGTACAGGTACCGGTTCTACTCGGCGGTCACCACGACCTCCGGTGGCTTCGTCACCTCGGCGACCCCGAAGATCTGACCCGCTGACACCACGAAGGCCCCGTCTCCTCGGAGACGGGGCCTTCGCACGTCCTCAGTCCTTGAAGTCGCCCGCCGACGCGCGGAGCGTGCGGAGCAGCGCGAAGGCCTCGTCCTGCTGGTCGGAGGTCAGCCCGCCGACCGCGAAGTCGATCGTCGTGACGGCGGCCGTCGCCTCGACGAGGACCTCCTTGCCCGCGGGCGTGAGCTCGGCGAACGTACGCCGTCGGTCGCTCGTGTCGGCGACCCGGCGGACGAGCCCCTGCGACTCGAGCCGGTCCATCGCATTGGTCACCGAGGTCGGGTGCACCATGAGCCGCGCGCCGATCTTGCTGAGCGGGAGCCGGCCGGTCGAGCTGAACGACAGCAGGACCAGGACCTCGTAGCGGGCGAATGTGATGCCGAACGGCTTCACCGCCGCGTCGAGCTCGCTGATGATGAGCTGCTGCACCCGCATGATCGACGTCGCGAGCCGCATCGCGGTGGGACTGCCGATGCGCTCGACCCACAGCTCCCCCGCCCGTTCGATCGGGTCGAACGGGAGTCTGGGGTCCTCTGACATGCGCCCATCGTACGGACTGGGGCCCGGGGCTGGCAATTAGTTGGATGTACGACTATTTTAGGTCCTAGTAATGACTTCGGCGAAAGACCAGAGGGTATGACCGATCTTCACGTCCCGACCAATCCCATCCGTCTCGTCACGGCGTCCGCGCTGTTCGACGGGCACGACGCATCGATCAACATCATGCGGCGGATCTTCCAGTCCCAGGGCGCGGAGGTCATCCACCTCGGGCACAACCGCTCGGTCAAGGAGGTCGTCGACGCGGCGATCGAGGAGGATGTGCAGGGTGTCGCGGTGTCGTCCTACCAGGGCGGCCACGTCGAGTACTTCGAGTACCTCATGGAGTCCCTGTCCGAGCAGGGCGCCGGTCACATCCGGGTCGTCGGCGGCGGCGGCGGCGTCATCGTCCCCGAGGAGATCGCCCGGCTGCGCAAGTCCGGCGTCACGATCTTCTCCCCCGAGGACGGCCAGCGCCTCGGCCTCGTCGGCATGATCAACTCCGTCGTCGCCGATTGCGACTTCGACCTGACCGCCGACTCGAAGATCGACGTCGACGGCGTCCTGGCCGGCGACCGCGCCGCGCTCGCCCGCGCCATCACGTTCGCCGAGGCGGGCCGGCTCGACGACGACCGCATCACCTCGGCGACGTCCTCCGCGACGGTCCTCGGCATCACCGGCACGGGCGGATCGGGCAAGTCCTCGCTGACCGACGAGCTCGTCCGCCGCTTCCGGGTCGACCAGCAGGACAAGCTGCGCGTCGCGGTCCTCGCGGTCGACCCGACCCGTCGCCGCGGCGGCGGCGCCCTCCTCGGCGACCGCATCCGGATGAACTCCCTCGACGGCGAGCGCGCCTACTTCCGCTCGCTCGCGACCCGCGGCTCGCACGAGCTGCCCGACTCGCTCAGCGACGTCATCGCGGTGCTCAAGGCCGCCGCGTTCGACCTGATCATCGTCGAGACCCCCGGCATCGGCCAGGGTGACGCGGCGATCGTCCCGTTCGTCGACTCGTCGCTGTACGTCATGACGCCCGAGTTCGGCGCCGCCTCGCAGCTCGAGAAGATCGATATGCTCGACTTCGCCGACACCGTCGCGATCAACAAGTTCGAGCGCCGCGGCGCCAAGGACGCACTGCGTGACGTCGGCCGGCAGATGGTGCGCAACCGCGAGGCGTTCGGGAAGCGACCCGAGGACATGCCGGTCTTCGGCACCTCCGCGGCGACGTTCAACGACGACGGCGTGACGGCGCTCTACCAGCACCTGCGCGACGCCCTCGCCGAGCACGGCCTCCCGGTCAGCGAAGGCATCCTCCCGGCCGTCGGCGTCAAGTTCTCCAGCGGCATCCAGCAGGTCGTCCCGACCGACCGGGTCCGCTACCTCTCCGAGATCACCGAGACCGTGCGTGGCTACCACGCCGAGACCGAGCGGCTGGCCGACGCTGCCGACCGCGCCCAGCGGCTCGAGCTCGTCGCGGCCGAGCTGGCCGAGTCCGATCTCGAGGGCGCCGGCGTCGACGAGCTCCTCACCAGCGCCAGGAAGGCCCTGCCGCACGAGGTCTCCGACCAGATCGTGGCGTGGCCCGCCGTCGTGGAGTCCTACTCCGGCGACGAGATGGTCACCAAGGTCCGGGACAAGGAGATCCACACCCAGCTGACCCGCGAGTCGCTGTCGGGCAACAAGATCTCCCGCGTCTCGCTGCCCCGCTTCACCGGCCACGGCGATCTCGTCCGCTTCTGGCGCCGCGAGAACCTGCCGGGCTACTTCCCCTACACGGCCGGCGTCTTCCCGTTCAAGCGCGACGGCGAGGACCCCGCCCGCATGTTTGCCGGCGAGGGCGACCCGTTCCGCACCAACCGCCGCTTCAAGCTGCTGTCCGAGGACGGCGACGCGACGCGTCTGTCGACCGCGTTCGACTCGGTGACGCTGTACGGCCGCGACCCCGACCCGCGGCCCGACGTCTACGGCAAGGTCGGCACGTCCGGCGTGTCCGTCGCGACGCTCGAGGACATGAAGGTGCTCTACGACGGCTTCGACCTGGTCTCGCCGTCGACGTCGGTGTCGATGACGATCAACGGTCCCGCCCCCACGGTGCTGGCGTTCTTCCTCAACACCGTGATCGACCAGCAGGTCGACAAGTTCCGTGCCGAGCACGACCGCGAGCCTTCCGAGGCCGAGTACGCGGACCTGCGGACGTACGCGCTGCAGAACGTCCGCGGCACGGTCCAGGCCGACATCCTCAAGGAGGACCAGGGGCAGAACACGTGCCTGTTCTCCACCGAGTTCAGCCTGCGGATGATGGGCGACATCCAGCAGTACTTCATCGACGAGGGCGTGCGGAACTTCTACTCCGTCTCGATCTCGGGCTATCACATCGCCGAGGCCGGGGCGAACCCCATCAGCCAGCTCGCGTTCACCCTCTCCAACGGGTTCACGTACGTCGAGTCGTATCTCGCCCGCGGGATGGACATCGACGACTTCGCGCCCAACCTGTCGTTCTTCTTCAGCAACGGCATGGACCCGGAGTACTCGGTCCTCGGCCGGGTCGCCCGCCGCATCTGGGCGATCGCGATGAAGGAGAAGTACGGCGCCAACGACCGCTCGCAGAAGCTCAAGTACCACGTGCAGACGTCGGGTCGCTCGCTCCACGCGCAGGAGATGGACTTCAACGACATCCGCACGACGCTGCAGGCCCTCATCGCGATCTACGACAACGCGAACAGCCTGCACACCAACGCCTACGACGAGGCCGTCACGACGCCGACCGACGCCTCTGTGCGCCGAGCGCTGGCCATCCAGATGATCATCGACCAGGAGTGGGGCCTGTCGATGAACG
>NZ_JAOPXQ010000187.1 GCF_025965075.1 Aeromicrobium sp. | reverse complement strand
CCGCGAGCAAGGCGACGCCCGAGCTCATGGCGTTCCTCGTCCGCTACTCCAGCGGCCTGGTGTGCGCGCCCATCACCGGCGAGATCCTCGACCGGCTGGCGATCCCGCTGATGACGCCCCACAACCGCGAGAAGATGCGGACCGCCTACACGGTCTCGATCGACGCCCGCGACGGCATCACGACCGGCATCTCGGCGGCCGATCGCGCGCGGACCTGCCGCGTGCTGGCCGACTCGGCGACCGAGCCCTTCGAGCTCAACCAGCCGGGCCACATCATTCCGCTGCGGGCCAAGCCCGGCGGCGTCCTGGAGCGCGCCGGCCACACTGAGGCAGCGGTCGACTTCGCTCGTCTCGCGGGGCTCACACCCGCCGGCGTCATCGGCGAGGTGCTCAACGACGACGGCACGTTGATGCGGGCCCCCGAGCTGCGGGAGTTCGCCGACGAGCACGGCATCGCGCTGGTCTCGATCGAGGACCTGCAGGTCCACCGCCGGCTCCACGAGTCGCAGGTCGAGCGGCTCGCCACGACCCGGCTGCCGACGGAGTTCGGTGTGTTCACGGCGCACGGCTACCGCGATCGCATCGAGGGCGCGGAGCACATCGCCCTGGTCCACGGCGATCCCGGCACCGAGGACGTGCTCGTGCGGATCCACTCCGAGTGCCTGACCGGCGACGTCTTCGGCTCGCGCCGCTGCGACTGCGGCCCGCAGCTGGAGCTGTCGATGACCGAGATCACCGCCGCGGGCGCCGGCATCGTGGTCTACCTGCGCGGGCACGAGGGCCGCGGCATCGGCCTGCTGCACAAGCTGCAGGCGTACGCGCTGCAGGACTCCGGCAGCGACACCGTCGACGCCAACCTGCAGCTCGGCTTCGGCGAGGACGAGCGGGACTACGCCGCGGGGGCGCAGATCCTGCGCGACCTCGGCGTCACGTCGGCCCGGCTGCTGACCAACAACCCCGACAAGACGATCGCCTTGGAGGCGTACGGGGTCAAGATCTCCGAGCGGGTGCCGCTCGTCATCGCCCCGACCGAGGACAGCCTGCGCTACCTGCAGACCAAGGCCGAGCGCATGGGCCACGACCTCCCTGACCTGGAGGTCAACCCGTGAGCGGCGGCGGAGCACCCACCCTGGCCGTCGACGGCAGCGGCGCCCGCGTCGCGTTCGTGGCGTCGAGCTGGCACACCGAGGTCATGGACGGGCTGATCGCCGGCGCGCAGGCCGCGCTCGCCGACGCCAACGTCACCGACGTGACCCTGGAGCGGGCCCCCGGCTCGTTCGAGCTGCCGATCCTCTGCCAGGCGTACGCGCGCGCGGGCTTCGACGCGGTCGTCGCGCTCGGCGTCATCATCCGTGGCGGCACGCCGCACTTCGAGTACGTCTCGGCGGCCGCGACCGACGGGCTGAGCCGCGTCGCGCTCGACACCGGGGTGCCGATCGGGTTCGGCCTGCTGACGACCGACGACGACGCGCAGGCGCTCGATCGGGCCGGGCTGCCGGGCAGCCGCGAGGACAAGGGCCGGGAGGCCGTCGAGGCCGCGCTGTCCGCGTGGAACGTCCTCCGGTCGATCGCCTGACGGCCACCGATAGACTCCCCCACGATGAAGACCTTCGATGAACTCTTCGCCGAGCTGTCCCACAAGGCCGCCCAGCGCCCCGAGGGCTCGCGCACCGTCGCCGAGCTCGATGCCGGCGTGCACGCGATCGGCAAGAAGCTCGTCGAGGAGGCCGCCGAGTCCTGGATGGCCGCCGAGCACGAGGGACGCGAGCGCACCGCCGAGGAGCTCAGCCAGCTGCTCTACCACGTGCAGGTCATGATGATCGCGGCCGACATCAGCCTCGACGACGTCTACGCGCATCTGTGACGGACCGGCCACGGCCCCACCTCGGGGCAGGCGCCCGTCCGTGCCTTCGGCCCCCTGCTCGCTTCGCTCGTGGGGGGACCCCCAACCCGTCACAGAACGTCTGAGAAGAGAACTCCATGCTCAAGATCGCCGTACCCAACAAGGGCGCGCTGGCCGAGGCGGCCGCGCAGATGCTGGCCGAGGCCGGCTACCGACAGCGCCGCAACGCCAAGGACCTCGTCACCCTCGACCCTGACAACGACGTCGAGTTCTTCTACCTCCGCCCGCGCGACATCGCGATCTACGTGGGGGAGGGGACCCTCGACGTCGGCATCACGGGCCGTGACCTGCTGTTGGACTCGCAGGCCCACGCCGCGGAGAACATCGCGCTGGGCTTCGGCGCCTCGACGTTCCGCTTCGCCGCGCCGATCGGCACGATGAGCTCGGTCGACGACCTCCAGGGCTCGCGCATCGCGACGTCCTACGAGGGCATCGTCGGCGCCTATCTCGCCGAGCGTGGCATCAGCGCGGAGGTCGTCCGCCTCGACGGTGCCGTCGAGTCGTCCGTGCGCCTCGGCGTCGCCGACGCGATCGCCGACGTCGTCGAGACCGGCAGCACGCTGCGCCAGGCCGACCTCGAGGTCTTCGGGGAGCCGATCCTGGCCTCCGAGGCCGTCATGATCACCCGCCAGGGCGCTCTCGAGCCGGCCGGGTTCGAGGTCTTCAAGCGCCGCATCGACAGCGTCCTGGTCGCGCGGACGTACATCATGATGGACTACGACATCCGGGTCGACCAGGTCGAGCGGGCCGTCGAGCTGACGCCCGGCATCGAGTCGCCGACCGTGTCCCCGCTGCATCGTGAGGGGTGGGTCGCGGTGCGCTCGATGGTGCCGCGTGACGCCGCCCAGAAGGTCATGGACGCGCTCTACGAGCTCGGCGCGCGCGGCATCCTGGTGACGGACATCCTCGCGTGCCGGATCTGAGGACGTTCCGCCCCGGCAGCACGCGCATCGTCGCGTACGCCGTCGCCGTCATCATGCTGGTGCTGACGGTGGTCATCGCGCTCGCGCTGCCCGACGACATCTACTTCACGACCGCCGAGACGATCACGCTGTGGCTCATCATCGGCGCGGTCCTGGTCCTGCTGCACGGCGTCGGCCGGAGCTACGTCAAGGCCACCGACGAGGGCGTCGAGGTGCTCAACGGCTATCGCCGGCACATGGTCCCGTGGAGCGACATCAAGGGCTTCGCGATGAACACCGGCGCCCCGTGGCCGACCCTCGTGACCCTCGACGACGAGCGGGTCAACCTGTTCGCGATCCAGGGCAGCGACGGCTCCTACGCCCGGGAGGCCGTCACCTACCTGCGAGGACGGCTGTCATGAACCACGAACGCTCCCTCGCGGCTCCGCAGTTCCCCGGCGACGACGGCACCGTCGCGCCGGAGCTCGCGGCCGCGCTCGGCGACGACGTCCGGGTCCTGCAGGTGCTGCCGGACGTGCGCGTGTTCGTCCCGATCATCGCGCTGCTCGGCGAGACGCCGGCCGACGGTGACAAGGACGCCGACATGGCTGCGGTGCTGATGACCGGTGCCGACGGGCGTACGGCCCTGCTGGCCTTCAGCAGCGTCGCGACCATGACGGCGTGGGACCCGCAGGCGCGGCCCGTCCCGGTCCTCGGTCGCGACGCCGCCCGGGCCACGCTGGACGAGGGCGCTGCGGCGATCCTGCTCGACCTGGCCAACCCGACGTTCACGGTCGTCGAGACCGAGGACGTCGAGCATCTCGCGGCAGGCCACGTGCTGGTCGACAGCGCGGCCGGCGCCGCGTGGGTCGTCCCGGGCGAGCAGGCGTAGGTCTGCCCGGAACGGTGAGCGGTGCGCTGGCGTCCACGCAATGTCCCGGCGTGGACGCCAGCACCGCTTCCCCGGCTCAGGCGGTCCCGATCGCCCGGACCGCCGTGAGTGGCACCGTGATGTGGACGCTGCCGTCGTGCCGCTCGACCCGGGCCATGAAGCCCGCATTGCCGACCGTCCGCAGCAGCGTGTCGTTGGAGCCCGCGGTGACGAACGTCAGGCGTGCCGCGCCGAGCCCCTTGGCTCGACCCGCCGCGTGCTTGAGGAGCTGGGTGCCGAGACCGTCGCCCTGGTGAGCGTCCTCGACCAGGAGCTGGAACGTCCAGATGCCCTCGACCGGCTCGAGCAGGCCGTGCGCGACGACGTCCCTGCCGAGCTGCACGACGAGGGCCAGGCCGGCGTCGGGCGAGACCAGGCGACGGTTCATCCGGCCGGTCATGGGCAGCTGCAGCGGCACCTGGTAGCGGTCGAACAGGGTCTCCTCGCTGCACCGCTCGTGCAGCGCGGCGACCGCCTCGGCATCGGCCAGCGTCGCACGCCGGACGAGCGGGACGCCGGGGCTGCCGGCCGGCTCGAGGGCCGTCGGTGCGAGGACCGGTTCCTGGGCCATGGTGCCGTCGTGGACCAGGGTCACGAGCGCCTGCGCGCGGGCGCGCTCGACCGGCGTGAACGGGATGGCCCGGCTGACCTGCAGCCCGGTGCCGTCCGGGCGGGTCAGCGTCAGCACGTCGTGCCCCGTGTAGTCCGCCACGTCGGGCGGCTCGGTGTCGAGCAGACCGACCAGCGCGGTCTCGACGTCGCTGTCCCCGTCGAGGACGGCGCGGGCGCCGTCGAGCCACCGGGTGGGGGAGTCGACGGTCGCCCCGTCGTCGACCCGGGTCACCGTGACCTGCGAGCCGCCCGCCGCCTCGAAGAGCTCGGCCACCGCCAGGTCGGTCCTGCCCTCGGGCACGTCGACCACGAAGACGTCGGTGACCTGCGGCCCGGTCGCGAGGACCTGCATCGCGACGATGTTGACCTCGGACCGGCCGCAGGCCAGGGCGATCTCGGCCAGGATCCCGGGTCGGTCGACGAGGGTCGTGCGTACGCGCCACAGCATGGGACCAGCGTGCCGGGCGGAGTTTGCGGATCGGCTTCGGGCGTGTTTCGCCCGTGCTACGGCCCACGGATTTCACACCGCACGCCTGCGCTGATACCCTTGTAGACGAAGTGGAGGCCCCTCCCACCTGCGTGGTTCCTGACCGCGGGGTTCGAGTTGGTCTGACAGCATCTCGGTGCGACAGGATCGACCAGTAGACGTGTTCCCTCGGAATACGTCGCCGGTGGCGTCCGTTTCGTACGGGGGCCACTTTTCTCTTTGATGAGAAGAACCCGTGGCCTCCCACACGACTCCAGGAGGATCCATCACCACAGAGCTGCGCGTCAACGACCGAATCCGAGTGCCCGAAGTACGCCTCGTCGGTCCTGGCGGTGAACAGGTCGGCATCGTTCGAATCGAAGATGCCCTGCGACTGGCGGCGGAAGCCGATCTCGATCTCGTCGAGGTGGCGCCCACAGCTCGTCCGCCCGTCTGCCGTCTCATGGACTACGGCAAGTTCAAGTACGAGACCGCCCAGAAGGCACGCGAGTCCCGTCGCAACCAGACGAACACCGTCATCAAAGAGATGAAGCTGCGCCCCAAGATCGATCAGCACGACTACGACACCAAGAAGGGTCACGTCGTCCGATTCCTCAAGGCCGGCGACAAGGTCAAGATCACGATCATGTTCCGCGGTCGCGAGCAGCACCGTCCCGAGCTGGGCTACCGACTGCTGCAGCGCCTCGCCGCTGACGTGGAGGACCTCGGATTCATCGAGTCCAACGCCCGCCAGGACGGTCGCAACATGACGATGGTCCTCGGGCCGCACAAGAAGAAGTCCGAGGCCCAGGCCGAGGTCAAGGCCGAGAAGGTCAAGAGCATGGACGCCAAGGCAGCCGACAAGGCAGCCGAGGAGGCCGAGGTCAAGGCCCACCGCGAAGCGGCCCAGAAGACTGCAACACCCAAGAAGCCACGTCGACGTTCCGAGAACCTCGACCCAGACATGGAGGCATAAATGCCGAAGTTCAAGCCCCACTCGGGGATGAAGAAGCGCGTCAAGGTCACGGGCAGTGGCAAGCTCCGCCGTGAGCAGACCAACCGCCGTCACCTTCTCGAGGTCAAGTCCTCCGCGCGGAAGCGTCGCCTCGAGGGGTCTACGGCCGTCTCGAAGAACGATGTCCCCCGCGTGAAGAAGATGCTCGGTCTCTGACCGCGTTCCACCCCATTCCCACTGATTTGAAGGAGAACTGAGATGGCACGCGTCAAGCGCTCAGTCAATGCACAGAAGAAGCGCAGGCAGACACTCGAGCGGGCTGCGGGCTACCGCGGTCAGCGCTCGCGCCTCTACCGCAAGGCCAAGGAGCAGGTCACTCACTCGCTGGTCTACAGCTACCGTGACCGCAAGGCGAAGAAGGGCGACTTCCGTCGTCTCTGGATCCAGCGCATCAACGCTGCGGTCCGCGCCGAGGGCATGACCTACAACCGTTTCATCCAGGGCCTCAAGGCCGCTGAGGTCGACGTCGACCGCAAGATCCTCGCGGATCTCGCCGTCAACGAGCCGGCAGCGTTCTCGGCACTGGTCCAGGTCGCGAAGGACAACCTTCCGGCCGACGTCAACGCGCCGAAGGACGGCGCCGCGGCCTGACCGCGGCACCCCCCAACGCAGTGGCGAGTCCTCCTCCCGTTCCCGGGCACGGCGAGCTCACCGTCCGATCAGGACGGGTGAAGCACGCCAGGAGGCTCGCCACTCGTGCGTTCCGCACCGACCGGCGTGAGTTCCTCGCCGAAGGGCCGCAGGCGGTCCGGGAGGCGCTGGCGACCCCCGGCGCCGTCCGCGAGGTCTTCGCGACCGCCGCCGCGACCGAGCAGCACACCGACCTGGTGCAGGCGGCCGCGCGTACGGACGTGGAGTGGCACGTCGTGACCGACGACGTCGTCGAGGCGATCGCCGACACGGTCCAGCCGCAGGGCGTCGTGGCCCGCTGCGGGATGCTCGACCGCCCACTCGAAGCACTGCTCGACCGGTCACCCGGGTTCGTCGTGGTGTGTGCCGACATCCGCGACCCCGGCAACGCGGGGGCCGTGATCCGGTGCGCCGACGCCGCGGGAGCCGACGGCGTCGTGCTGGTGGGCGACAGCGTCGACCCCTACAACCCCAAGTCCGTACGTGCCACGGTCGGCAGCATCTTCCACGTCCCACTGGCCATCGAGCGCGACACCGCAGCGGCGCTCACCGCGCTGCAGTCCGCCGGGCTGCAGGTGCTTGCCGCCGACGGCGGGGGAGACCTCGGGCTGTACGACACCGATCTCGACCTGTCCGCACCGACGGCCTGGCTGATGGGCAACGAGGCCTGGGGCCTGCCGGACGCGACGCGCGCCCTCGCCGACCGGGTCGTCGCGGTGCCGATCTACGGCCGCGCCGAGAGCCTCAACCTGGCGACCGCGGCGGCCGTGTGCCTGTATGCGACGGCCCACGCGCGGCGCGCCACCTGAGCCGTTCACGACCCGCACCTCGTCCGAACTAGTCCATTGGTACTAGATTCGTTGTCCATGGACTACGACGACTACCCGGACGGCGTCATCATCGCCGGCGCGGACGGGATCGTCGAGTACGTCAACCCGCGGATCAAGATCATGGCGCGTGCTGTCGGCGACGAGATGCTCGGCATGCACCTGTCGGTCGCGGTGCCCTTCGACGACCTCAACGGCAACTCCTGGTACGACTGCTGCGAGCCCTATGACGGGCTCAACATCCGCAAGCGGATCTCGGAGGCGTCGTGGTGGTCGCCCAAGGGCAGCGAGTACCTGATCACGGCGACCCTGGTGCGGCATCGCCGCGGCGGACCGGTCCAGCGGGTCATCGTCAGCGTCCGCAACGCGCGCATCCGCAACCAGGCCGACCGCGAACGTTCCGATCTCGTCGCGACCGTGGCGCACGAGCTGCGATCCCCTCTCACCGGCATCAAGGGCTTCACGTCCACGCTGCTGACCAAGTGGGACAAGTTCTCCGAGGAGCAGCGGCAGCTCATGCTGGAGACCGTCGACGCCGACGCCGACCGGCTGAGCCGGCTCATCACCGAGCTGCTCGACGCAGCCCGGATCGACGCGGGGCGGCTGACGCTGCGGCGCGGGCCGGTCAAGCTCGACGAGATCGTCCGCCACGTGCTGACCAACGTGTCCGGTGGCGCCACCGACCCCTTCGAGATCAGCATCAAGGACGACCTGGACCTGATCTGGGG
>NZ_JAOPXQ010000204.1 GCF_025965075.1 Aeromicrobium sp. | reverse complement strand
TGAACGTTCCAGGCGGGGTGAGAGCGTGCAGGAGTCCGCAAATCTGGGGGGGTTACTGCCGCTGCTTCCGGGCGGCGCGGGCGGCGTACTCCTCCTCGTCGAGCCGCGCAGCCTCCTCCAGGGTCGGGGCGGTGCCGCCGTGCCGGGCGGGCGCCCACCACTGGCCCTCGGGGCGCAGCGGGTACTCCGCGATCGCCTTGTCGAGCAGGGCCGTCATGGCCTCACGCAGCAGGGCGGTCTCGGCGACGGGGTCCTCGCCGGTCACCGCGAGGGGGGCGCCGACGTGCAGGCCGATCGTTCGGCCGCGCCCCTTCATGTCCGACGGGTGGTCCTTGGTCTTGAGCAGCTGCGTGCCCCACGTGACCATCGGGATCAGCGGGACGCCGGCCTCGGCCGCCATCCGCACGGCCCCGGTCTTGAGCTGCTTGATCTCGAACGACCGGCTGATCGTGGCCTCCGGGAAGATGCCGACGATCTCGCCGTCGCGGGCGTACTGCACGGCATCGTCGTAGGACTGCTGCCCGTTGTCCCGGTCCACCGAGATGTGGTGGAACGACCGCATCACCGGACCGGAGATCTTGTGGTCGAACGCGTCCTTCTTGGCCATGAAGCGGACCAGCCGCCCGCTCGGCTGCGCGGCCAGGCCGTCAAAGATGAAGTCGACGTAGCCGACGTGGTTGGCCGCGAGGATCGCCCCGCCCTCGCGGGGGATGTGCTCGGTGCCGGACGTCTGGAACTTCATCCCGAGGACCTTGAACAGCGTCTTGGCCGTCAGGATCGTCGCCGGGTAGGTGTAGTCGCGCATCACGTCACCCTAGTGGACCTGGGGGCACCCGCCGGGTGAGGAGATCAGCCTCACATCCTACTGCTCGACGACATGGACCGCGGCCTCCTCGGCGCTCGACGCCGCACCGTCGATGCCGACGTCCTCGCCGACGAGGTCCTTCTCGACGTCCTCGCCGATGCCGCCGTTGGGATCGACCAGGCGGCCGGCCCGCTCCGTGCCGACCTCGCCGTCGTCGAGGTCCTCGGTCTCCTCGCGGTACGGATCCGGCTCGGGGATCTCCTGGCGCAGCCGCTCGTCGAAGGACTCGCCCTCGCGCATCTCCTCGGCGGTCGTGCCGAATCCCTCACCCCGATAGCTCTCCGGCGGGGAGTAGCCCGAGTCGAGCGTCTCGTCCGGGTCGTCGAAGATCGCGTCCTGGTCGGGTCCCTGATCGTCCTCGGGGAAGGTGTCGGGTGTCTCGGGTATCTCGGTCATGCCTCCAGACTCGCACGATCAGCCGTCGCGGCAAACCGTCAGCGCCACTCCTGGATCGCGAGCTCCATGACGAACGCGTCGACTCCCCCGGCGTAGTAGCCCTTGCGGGTGCTGATGGTGTCGAACCCGGCCGACTCGTAGAGTCCTTTCGCCACGGCGTTGTCGGCCGCGACCTCGAGCAGCATCCGCTCGGCACCGAGGTCACGTGCGCGGTCGATCAGGATGTCCAGCAGGTCGCGGGCCAGTCCCCGGCCGCGCGCCTCGGGGACCACCGCGATGCGGTCGAGGTCCGCGACGTCGCCCGACACGGAGATCGCGCCGTACGCCTCGCCGTCGTCGCTCAGCAGGACGACGTGCCGGTCGCCGACGACCTCGGCGAGCGCGAGTCCCGTGGTCCATGCGGCCGCGCCGAAGCACGCCTGCTCGATCGCGAGGATCGCCGCGACGTCGTCGGTCGTGGCGGTGCGGGTCATGCGCGCTTGGAGACGACCTGCGGCACGGCGTCGGGCCGGCGCAGGTAGAGCGGCTCGAGCGGCAGCTCCAGAGCACGACCCGTGACGACCAGCCCGGCCAGCGCGGCGGCGCGCGGGTTCCCGTCCTCGCCCGCGGCCCGCAGGACGCCGTCATAGAGCCCGGCGCCCGCGCCGTACGCCGGCAGGTCCGGGTGCTGGATCGCGAGATCGGCGGGCTTGAGGACGTGCGGGCCGTCGAGCCGCAGGTGGTCGGCCGCGTAGCGGGCCCAGTAGACCTCCTTGCGTCGCGCGTCGGTCGCGACGAGGAACTCGCCCTCGACCTGGACGTCGGCCGCGACGATGTCGAGCGAGCACACCCCGTGGGTCGTGATGCCCAGCGTGGATCCCAGCGTCAGGGCCGTCACGACGCCGACCCGCAGGCCCGTGAAGGGCCCGGGCCCGACACCGACGGCGACGTCGGTCAGGTCGGACATCGACGCACCGGCCTGGGCCAGGGCATCGCGGATCGCCGGGGCGAGGAGCTCGCCGTGGGCCATGGCGCCCTCACCGGCGGCCTCCCCCACGACGCGCGTACCGTCGTGGACGGCGACCGTGATGACAGGGGTGGCGGTGTCGAAGGCGAGGAGCAGCACGTCAGCAGCCTACGAGCCCAGCAACGTGGAGCGGAGGGGGACGCCGACCCAGCGGGGTCCGTGCGGCTTGATCGTCACGACCCGCGGATCGGCGTCCTCGGCGACATCGCCGAGATCGCCGTCGTGCGGGGTGCCCAGCGGGTCGATCGGACGCGGCCCGCGGACCTCGATCCGCAGGTGCAGCCAGCTGTCGGTCAGCTGCTCGGCCATCCCGTCGCCCCACTCGACGACCGTCACGGCCGCCTCGGTCGTGGAGTCCAGGTCGAGGTCGTCGATCTCGCTGAGGTCACCGAGCCGGTACGCGTCGACGTGCACCAGCGGCGGACCCTCCACCAGGGACGGGTGGGTGCGGGCGAGGACGAACGTCGGCGACGTGATCGGCCCACGGACGCCGAGCGACTCGCCGAGCCCCTGCGTGAACGTCGTCTTGCCCGCCCCGAGGTCGCCCGACAGGACCAGCAGGTCACCGGCCCGCAGCAGCGGGGCCAGCCGGGCGGCGAGCGCCCGCATCTCCTCGGGCGTCGGCACCTCCCGGGCCAGCCACAGGGTCTTGCCGAACTCGATGAACGGCTCGTCCCGGCCGACCGGGTGATAGAGCCGCCGCGACCAGAACTGCACCGTCTCGGGCAGCTCCTCGCGGACGTCGAGCCAGATGCCGTCCTTGCCCCGCTCCTCGGCGGTGTCCTCCGCGACGCCCAGCATCGCGGAGGCCACGCCGCGGGCCTGGATGTCAGGGTCGACGCACACGCGGCGCAGGCCGAGCTGGCCCGGACGGGACTCGTCGAACAGCATCGCGCCCATCGGTAGACCGCGACGCTCGACCAGCAGGCCCCCCGCCGTCGCCAGCGTCCTGGCGACGGTCTCGGCGGTCTCGTCCAGGGCCGTCGTGGGCGGGTCGAGCGCGGGTCGGGCGCCGAACGACCGATGGATGATGTCGACGATGACCGCCGCGTGCTCGGGGCCCGCGTCGATGACGTTGAGGGCGTTGCTCGAGGTCATGCCAGGGTCTCCACGATGTCCTCGATCGCCGTGGTGACGGCCTCGTGGTCCTCGAACGGGATCATGTGGCCGACCTCCTCCAGGACGACGAGCTTGGCGTCGGGGATCGCGTCGGCGAGCCGCCGGCCGTGCTTGACGGGGGTCAGCTGGTCCGCGGTCCCGGCGATCACGACGGTGCGGGCGCGACCGAGGTCGTCCAGGCCCGCGGTGAGATCAAGCCCCACGAAATTGGGGTAGAAGTCCGTCAGGACGCTGGTCGAGGCCTCGAGCAGCATCTCGTTGGCCATGTCGACGTGCCGCTCCTGGGCGTGCGGCCCGAGGCCCCAGCGGCGGATGACCGAGTAGCTGTTGAACCGGCGGCCCCACGTGAGCACCGGGGCGCCGACCCGCAGCAGCGGGACGAGGTGGCGCAGGCCCGGGCTCGTCCGCATGAGGTTGCCCGCGCTGGTGGCGACCAGGACGACGCCCTGCACCCGGTCGCCGAACAGCTCGGGTCGGATGACGGCCAGCTCCATGATCGTCATCCCGCCCATCGAGTGCCCCACGAGCACGACGGGCCCCTCCGGGACGAGCTCGTCGAGGACCCTCGCGAGATCGTCGGCCAGGTGCGGGATCGACGAGCTGCGGTGGGACGACCGGCCGGACAGGCCGTGCGACCGCAGGTCGGCGAAGACCATCCGCACCCGGCCCCGCAGCGCGAGCCGCTGGTAGTGCCACAGGTCCATCGTCTCGACCCACCCGTGGAGGAACACGACGGTCGGCGTCGCGGCGTCGGCCTCCTCGACCTCGACGTTGAGCGAGATGCCGTCGCTCGACATCACGGTGCGCCGCTGGGTGTGCACCGAGCCGAACGCCACGTCCTCGCCGCGCCGCCGGCGCCGCTGCGTGCGCTGGCGGCCGTTGAGCACCGTCGCGGCCACCCCGGCGGCCACGAAGGCGCCCGCCGTCGTCGCGATCCTTGCTGTCCTGCTCATGTCGTCCCTCGATAGGTCCGCACCACGCGGCCACCCAGCCGGGTGACCACCTCGTACGCAATGGTGCCCGATGCGATCGCCCAGTCCTCGGCGGTGGGCTCGCCGGCTGTCCCCGGGCCGAACAGCGTCACGACGTCACCGCGCTCCGCCGCCCGGTCGCCGAGGTCGACGACGAACTGGTCCATGCAGATCCGGCCGGCGACGCGGGCCCGCTCGCCGCCGACGGCGACCTCGGCCCGGTTGGAGGCGGACACCGCGATCCCCTCGGCGTACCCCAACGGCACGAGCCCCAGCGTCGTGGCGCGCTCGGCGGTCCAGGCGTGCCCGTAGGACACGCCCACGCCGGCCTCGACCCGCTTGACCGCCGCGAGCCGTCCCCGCAACGTCATGACCGGCGTCAGGACGGTCGGGTAGGTCATGCCGGGGTCGGGGCGGATGCCGTAGGCCGCGATCCCGACGCGCACCAGGTCGTAGTGGGCCGACGGCCGGGTCAGCGTCGCCGGGGAGTTGCTGAGGTGGCGCAGCACCGAGTCCAGGCCCGCGGCGTGGGCCTCGGCGACGGCACGGTCGAAGACCGCCTCCTGGGCGTCGTTGGCGGGGTGGTCGGGCTCGTCGGCGCACGCGAAGTGCGACCAGACGCCGGTGATCTCGGCGGCACCGGAACGCTGCGCGGCCGCGGCGGCGGCGACGAGCTCGGTCCACTTCGCGCCGAACGCGCCGTTGCGGGACAGCCCCGTGTCGACCTTGAGCTGGATCCTGGGGCGTACGTCGACGGGGGCGGCGAGGATCTCGGCGAGCTGCTCGGCCGACGACGCCGTGACCTCGACCCCGGCGCCGATCGCACCGGCGAAGTCGGCGCCCGGGCTGGCGAGCCAGCACAGGAGGTCGCCGGTGTCACCAGCCGCGCGCAGCGCGAGGGCCTCGTCGATCGTCGCGACCCCCAGCCACGGCGCTCCGGCGTCACGGGCCGCGCGGGCCATCGGGACCATCCCGTGGCCGTACGCGTCGGCCTTGACGATCGCCATGAGGGCCGAGCCCGGGGCGCACGCGGCCAGGGCCGACAGGTTGGTGCGGAAGGCGTCGAGGTCGATGACGGCCTCGGCCTGGGGGGTCGCCACGTCAGCTCCTCCAGTCACGGACGTCGTCGAGCTGGCCGTCGTGGAACGCCGCGAGAGTCCCGGGCAGTGCGGCGGCGACGGCCGACGCCGTCACGGGACCGCCACGGTTGGCCCGGACGCTGGCCGCGCCGTGCAGGAAGGCCGCGATCGAGCCCGCGTCGTGCGGGTCGGCGCCGGAGGCCAGCAGCGAGCCGGCCAGTCCCGCCAGGACGTCGCCCGCGCCGGCGGTGCCGAGCCACGGCGATCCGGTCAGGTTGACCCGGGTCGTGCGCCCCGGGGTCACGACGAGGGTCCGCGCGCCCTTGAGCAGGACCGTGGTGCCCCACCGCTCGGCGGCCTCGGTCGCGTGCGAGAGCGGGTCGGCCTCGACGGAGTCGCGCCGCGTGCCGAGCATCTCGGCGAGCTCGCCGGCGTGCGGCGTCAGGAGCGCGGGGACGTCGAACGAGTCGGGGACGTGCTGCAGCGCGCTGGCGTCGACGACCAGGGCGGAGCCGTCCTCCAGCGCGGCGGCGAGCTGCTGCTCGGCGTCGTCGCCGCTGCCGGGGCCGACGACCCACGCCTGGACCCGACCGTGGCCCGCGACGACCTCGGGTGCCCGGTCGACGATGCGCCGGGCGAGCTCGGGGTCACCGACGAACCGCACCATCCCTGCCATCCCGGTCAGCGCGCCCGCAACGCACAGGTGGGCCGCACCGGCGTACTGCTGCGAGCCGGCAGCGATGCCGACGACACCGCGGGAGTACTTGTGGCTCGTGGGGTTGCGCAGCCAGTCGAACGTGTCGAGCAGCAGGTGTCCGTCGGAGGGCTCGATCGCCTCCACGCTGGGCGCCGGCAGGTGGGGGGCCAGGCCGATGTCGACGAGCTCGGCGATCGCGGTGGCGTTCCAGCCTGCCGCGCCGGCGGCCGGGCTGACCAGCAGGGCGTTCTTGTAGGTCCCGAAGGTGATGGTCGCGTCGGCCATGACGTGCACCGTCGGCAGCGTGGCCCCGTCGACGTCGACGCCGGACGGGACGTCGACCGCGACGGTGCGGGGCCGGGTGCCGGCGATCCACTCGGCCCACTCGGCGGCGCGTCCGGTCAGGCCGGGGCGGGCGCCGATGCCGAACAGCGCGTCGATGCAGTGCCGCTGGTCCCCCGGTGCCGCCACGACCTGCGCGCCGGCGGCGAGCGCCGTGGCCAGCCCGTCGGCGTGGACCGTGGTCCGGTCGAGGAGGCACAGGTCGATGCGGACCCCGCGGTCGAGCAGGTGCGCGGCGGCGTACAGCGCGTCTCCGCCGTTGTTGCCCGGCCCGACCAGCACCACGGCGACCTCGCCGGCGGGGATGTGGCCGAGCCGGTCGGCCAGACCCACGGACGCGCGCCGCATGAGCTCTCCCTCGGGGAGGGTGGCGGCCAGCGCCTCCTCGGCCGCGCGGATGTCCGCGACCCGGTGGGCGGTCAGCACTCGGCCACCACGAACGCCGTCGCGATCGTCGTGTCGTGCGAGATCGACAGGTGGATCGTGGTGATGCCGAGGGCCTCCAGGCGTTCGGGGGCGGCACCGTGCAGCACGAACTCGGGGGCCCCCTGCGGCGTGTGGCGGATCTCGAAGTGCTGCCACGACAGCCCCGACGGCGCGCCCATCGCCTTGGCCAGGGCCTCCTTGGCGGCGAACCGGCCGGCCAGCGACTCCAGCGGGAGCTCGGCCTCGGCCGGGGTGAACAGCCGGGCCCGCAGGGTCGGCGTACGCTCCAGCGACTCGCGGAAGCGACCCAGGTCGACGACGTCGACACCGATCCCGATGATGCTCATGAGCGCAGCCCCGTCACTCGACGGTGACAGACTTCGCCAGGTTGCGCGGCTGGTCGACGTCGTTGCCCAGCTGGTTGGCGAACTCGGCGGCGAAGATCTGCAGCGGCACCGTCGCGACGAGCGGCTGCAGGATCGTCGGCACCTTCGGCAGGCGGATCAGGTGGTCGGCGTAGGGGACGACGTCCTCGTCACCGTCCTCGGCCAGGACGATCGTCAGGGCACCGCGGGCGCGGATCTCCTGGATGCTGCTGACGGTCTTCTCCTGCAGCTGGTCGCGCCCCTTGGGCGGGACCACGACGAAGACCGGCAGGCCCCGCTCGACCAGCGCGATGGGGCCGTGCTTGAGCTCGCCGGCGGCGAAGCCCTCGGCGTGGATGTAGGCCAGCTCCTTGAGCTTCAGCGCTCCTTCGAGCGCGACCGGAAAGCCCACGTGCCGGCCGAGGAACAGGATCGAGCGGGAGCCGGCGAGCTCGGTCGCGAGCTTGCGCACCTGGTCGCCCTCGTCGAGCATCCGCTGGATGCCGGCCGGGGTCTTGTCGATCTCGGCGATGATGCTCGCGATCTCGTCGCCGTACTTGGTGCCCTTGACCTGCGCGAGGTAGAGCGCCAGGAGGTAGCACGCGACGATCTGCGACAGGAAGCCCTTGGTCGACGCGACGGCGATCTCGGGTCCGGCGTGCGTGTAGATCACGGCGTCGGACTCGCGCGGGATCGTCGAGCCGTTGGTGTTGCAGATCGACAGGACGCGCGCCTTCTGCTGGCGGGCGTACCGGATCGCCATCAGGGTGTCCATGGTCTCGCCGGACTGGCTGATCGCCACGACGAGCGTGCTCTTGTCGAGGATCGGGTCGCGGTAGCGGAACTCCGAGGCGAGCTCGACCTCGCACGGGATGCGGGTCCAGTGCTCGATCGCGTACTTCGCGACAAGCCCGGCGTACGACGCCGTGCCGCAGGCGATGATGACGATGCGGTCGACGTCACGCAGCTCGCCGTCGCTGAGCCGCATCTCGTCGAGCTGGAGCTGGCCGCCCTGCGAGTGACGACCCAGCAGGGTGTCGGCGACGGCCTGGGGCTGCTCGGCGATCTCCTTGAGCATGAACCAGTCGTAGCCCCCCTTCTCGGCCGCCGACACGTCCCAGTCGACGTGGTACTCCTTCGTCGCGGCGGGCGCCCCGAAGAAGTCCGTCACGACGATGTCGTCGGGGGTGATCGTCACGACCTGGTCCTGGCCCAGCTCGACGGCGTCGCGGGTGAACTCGATGAACGCCGCGACGTCGGAGCCGAGGAAGTTCTCGCCGTCCCCTCGTCCCACGACCAGCGGGGAGTTGCGGCGGGCGCCGACGACGACGTCGGGGTGGTCCGCGTCGCAGATCACGAGCGTGAAGGCGCCCTCGAGCCGCCGGCAGACCGCGCGGACGGCGTCCGACAGGTCCGCGGTCCGCTCGAGCTCGTCGTGCAGCAGGTGGGCCACGGTCTCGGTGTCGGTCTCCGACACCAGCTCGTGCCCCGTGGCCTCCAGCTCGGCGCGCAGCACGGCGAAGTTCTCGATGATGCCGTTGTGCACCACCGCGATGCGACCTGTCTCGTCGAGGTGCGGGTGCGCGTTGACGTCGTTGGGGGCGCCGTGCGTCGCCCAGCGGGTGTGGCCGATCCCGGTGTGCGCGACCGGCAGGGGCCGCTCCGCGAGCTCGGCATCGAGGTTGAGGAGCTTGCCTGCCTTCTTGGCCGAGATCAGCGTGCCGTCGCCCACCAGGGCCACGCCGCCGGAGTCGTACCCGCGGTACTCGAGGCGCCGCAGTCCCCCCATGACGACGTCAAGAGCGGAGCGCTGACCGACGTACCCGACAATTCCGCACATGTACTAGAGAGTACAAGCGAGTCCGGCGAGCGCCGTGATCGCGTGCGAGAGGGACCGAGTGGAGCGCACTCGGGTGGTAGGCGAGACAATGGCGGCATGACGCGCGACCAGTCCCCGTATGTGGAGCTCGAGCGGGCCGCCTGGGCCGAGCTCGCCGGCGACGTGGCCCAACCCCTCCAGCCGGCCGAGATCGAGCGGGTCCGTGGTCTCGGGGACGAGCTGGACCTCGAGGAGGTCCGGCAGGTCTACCTCCCCATGACCGAGCTGATCAGCATGCGCGTCCGCCTCGCGGGGGCGCTCTACGAGGCGACCGAGGCCTTCCTCCACGAGCCGCAGTCGCGCCGCACCCCCTTCGTGATCGGCATCGCCGGCTCGGTCGCGGTCGGCAAGTCGACGACCGCCCGCCTGCTGCAGGAGCTGCTCGCCCACTCCCCCAGCCATCCCGTCGTCGAGCTCGTGACGACCGATGGCTTCCTGTTCCCCAACGTCGAGCTCGAGCGCCGCGGCCTGCTCGACCGCAAGGGGTTCCCCGAGTCGTACGACCGCAAGGCCCTCCTGCGCTTCGTCATGGAGGTCAAGTCCGGCGTCGAGGTCGTCACGGCGCCCGTCTACTCCCACCTGACGTACGACCGCACCGACGAGGTCGTGACCCTCAAGGAGCCCGACATCGTCATCGTCGAGGGCCTCAACGTCCTCGCGCCGGCGCGTCCGCGCGGTGACGGCTCCCCCGGCCTCGCGGTCAGCGACTTCTTCGACTTCTCGATCTACGTCGACGCCTCCGGCAAGGACCTGCGCCGGTGGTACATCGACCGCTTCCTGTCGCTGCGCAAGACCGCGTTCGCGGACCCGCACTCGTACTTCCACCGCTACAGCGCCTTCAGCGACGAGGAGGCTGTCGCCCGCGCGGGCGAGCTGTGGGACACGATCAACTGGCCCAATCTCAAGGAGAACATCGCCACGACGCGCGGACGGGCGTCCCTGGTGCTGCGCAAGGGCCCCGACCACGCCGTCGACTGGGTCCGCCTCCGCAAGATCTGACCTCGCCGCCGGGCCAACCCGCGAGTGGTGCGGATCGGACGTTCTGGGACGGCGTGTCTGTCCAGGGCGCGCCACTCGAGGACGGGTCTGCACCACTGGCCCAGAGCGCCCGGACGTCCCCCTGGTAGACCTCGACCTCGTGGGCCGGGAAGGCCAGCTCGGTGTCACCCACCAGCTCGCCGTCGCCTGATCGCGCCACCACGACCTGCATCTCGCGCCCGACCCGGACCACGTCCGCTTCGTCCTTGCGCACCCGCGCCGCGTCC
>NZ_JAOPXQ010000195.1 GCF_025965075.1 Aeromicrobium sp. | reverse complement strand
CCGGACGGATCAAGGCGCACGTCGACCTCAAGGTCGCGGGTGACGACGTCCGCCTCGTCGCGCACATCGTCGCGGCCCTCGGGGTCGACGACGTCGTCGTCACGACGGCCGAGGACTCCTCGGTCCGGCGCATCCGCCGGTGGTCCCGCACCCACGCCCCGGGGCTCCTGGTGGGCCTGTCGTCGAGCCCCCGCTCGTGGCGCGGCAGCCCGTGGAAGCGTCGCCTGGTCCGGATCGAGGCCGCCTTCCCCCGCACCCGAGTGCGGCTCAGCCACGCCAATCTCGTCGTGTCGCACAAGACCGTCGCCCGGCTGACCCTGCGGTCGTACGCCCGACGGCGGCGCCTGCCCCTGCTGGTCTGGACCGTCGACTCGCCCAGCGAGCTGGAGCAGTGGATGAACGACCCGGCTGTCTGGATGGTCACGACCAACTATCCGGCGCGGGCGCTCGCGGCCATCCGGTAGACCGTCAGCCGCGGGCGATGCGGAGGAACTCCGAGACCGGGATCTCGCCCGTGACGTAGGCCTGCACGGCGTCCTCGCGCCGGACCTGACGGGCCTCGACCGCCGCCGGATCGGGGGCGGCGACCGGTCCGGCCGACAGCGCGTCGGGCCCGGGGTCGGGCACCTCCCGGAGCGTGGGCACCTCGTCGTGGCCGAACCCGCGCAGCACCCCCCGGACGTGCTCGCGGGAGCTGATCTCGCCGAGTGCGTAGGCCACCAGCAGGGTCACCTCGTGCTCCGACGCGGGGTGACCCTCGGCAGCGGAGCGGCGCAGGGTCTCGGCGACGGCGCGCTGGAGGAAACCGGGCAGTCGGGCGAGGTGGCGCGACCACTCGACAGCAGGATCGATGGGAGCTTTCGTCATGCGTCCGTCCCGGTGCTGGGTGACAGAAGATGCAGGAGTGCCCCGATCATAGCCGCGCCGACCCCTGTGACGCTGCCTTGCCGCCGGTGAATTCGGCCGGTGGATCCGGGGTCAGGCGACGTCGAGCGGCAGCAGTGCCGAGAGGTCGGACCGCTCCCCCGACGCCCGCAACGTCGCATCGACCCACGCGAGCCGCCCACGGCCCAACGCGATCCAGGTCGGGGCGTCCATCTCCACGACGGCCGGCGGGGTGCCCCGCGTGTGGCGCGCCCCCGCGATGCACTGGACCGCCGCGAACGGTGGGATCCGCACCTCGACGCTGGCACCCGGGGCCTTGTCGACCAGCAACGCGACCAGATGCATCGTCGCGGCCTTCAGGTCGGCCCGGGCGGGATCCCCCGCGTCGAGCCGGCGACAGACGTCGGCGAACTCGTCGTGCGTCAACGGGGTGGGCCTGCGAGCCATGGTCCAACCCTAGCCGGGCACCTTCGCGTCATGGTGTCCGCTTCCGGGGCTCTCCATGAGTGCACCGAACCCGCCCCAGAGAGACCCCCATGCCCTCACGCAGCAGGCTCGCCGCGCTCATCGCCGGCGCCGTGACCCTCACGAGCCTCGTGCTCGCCACCCCCGCGACCGCCGCGGGCACCCCCGACGGCAGCACCCCGGAGCGCGCCGCCGCGTCGTGCTGGGAGATCAAGCAGAACGATCGCACCGCCACCGACGGTGTCTACTGGCTCGTGACCCCCGCCCTGCAGGCGCCGACGAAGTTCTGGTGCGACCAGACGACCGACGGCGGAGGATGGGTCATGGTCGCGCGCGGCCGTCACGGCTGGGTGGAGGGCGCCGAGGGCCGCGGGACCCCCGCCTCCCTCACCGGCACGCCGACCGGCCCCAGCGCGTTCTACGCCAAGCAGCTCCCGGCCCGGACGATCGACGCCCTGCTCGACGGTGGCCGGGTCGACACCCTGCCCGACGGGATCCGACTGCGCCGCGCCGCGAAGACGGACGGCTCGACGTACCAGGAGATCCGGGTCAAGCTGGCGTCCCGTGACCGCTGGACGTGGGCGCTCGCGGCCGATCCGGGGATCCCGGTGAAGTCCTACTCGGTCGGCTCGTCGACCACGACCAAGTCGCAGACGACCCGCCTGCTCAAGATCTCCACCGACACCCAGCGGATCTTCACCGGCTTTTCCAAGACCAACGACTACGTCCGCGGCTTCACGTTCGGCAAGGCCGGACCGCGGGGCACGACCAGCGACGCCAGCTATCTCTACTCCAGTGCCTCCGGCGGCCGCTACGCGACGCCGTTCACCCAGATGTACCTCCGCCCCAAGCTGCGGACCTCCGCCCTGACCTATCCCGCGGTCCGCGACGCCGGCACCGCCTCCCAGGCCGCACCCGCGATCCCCGAGTCGGGCGCGCTCCCGACGACGTGGGGCGTCACAGGACTCGGCCGAGGCGGCAGCCTCTACTACGCGACCGAGGTCTCGGCGTTCGCGCAGATCGGCAACCGGATGTACGTCGGCGGCAACTTCACCCAGGTCCGCAACGCCGACGGCTCGCGCAAGGTCAGCCAGCCCTATCTCGCCGCCTTCGACGCGACCTCCGGCGAGTGGATCCCGGGCTTCCGGCCCGAGCTCGACAACCAGGTCAAGGCGCTCGTGGCCCTGCCGGGCGGCCGCCTCGCGGTCGGTGGCGAGTTCACCAGGGCCGGCGGCACCGCCGCCTCGGGCCTGGTCGCCCTCGACGCCACGACCGGACGACGCGACACCGGCTTCCGGGCAGACCTCACGCAGTCGACCAAGGGAGCCAAGCGCTGGGTGCGCGCGCTGGCCGTCTCCGGCGGACACCTCTATGTCGGTGGCGGCTTCACGTCCTACTCCGGCGGCACCACCAAGAAGTCCTCCGCCTACCGCAACATCGTGCGCGTCGACCCGTCCGACGGCACCCCCCGCAGCGACTGGCGCCCCAACCTGGCGACCGGGGTCAAGATCGCGAAGGGCAAACGGTCGCTCAGCTCGAGCGTCCTGTCGCTCGACGTGTCCGACGACGGCGCGACAATCTATGCCGCGGGCCAGTTCCAGCAGGGCTACGTCGGCGCGGACGGCAAGTCCTCGGTGTCGCGCCCCGGAGCCGCGGCGATCCGCACCTCGGCGCCCGCGACGTTCCGCTCGTGGTCGGTCAAGTCCAGCACCAGCAAGGCGAGCCGTCGCTACCAGCAGGCGGTGCGCCAGATCGGCGACCGTGTCTGGCTCGGCGGCAGCCAGCACAGCCTCTTCGGCTACACCGCCTCGGCCCTCACGCTGGTCTCGAGCCACCTCGCCCTCGGGGGAGGCGACATGCAGGCGATCGCCAGCCGGGCCGGCATCGCGTACGCCTCATGCCACTGCAACGAGTGGCTCTACAGCGGCACGAGCCACTTCGACAAGCCCCGCGCCTCGGGCTACAAGCAGGTGGCCCGGATCGGGTACGTCGGCGCGTGGGACTCGGCGACCGGGACCTATCTGCCCGAGTTCGCCCCGACGTCCAAGACCCGGGGCGGCGAGGGGCCGTGGGCCCTGCTGTCGGCCGCTGACGGCACCTTGTGGTCCGGCGGCGACTACGTGTCGGTCGTCAACCGGGACGGCACCAACCAGTGGGCCGGCGGCTTCGTCCGGTTCGCGATGCGTCCGCACACGCCGCCCGCGCCCCCCAGCGGGGTCACGGTCAGTCTCAGCAACGGCAAGGCGTACGTCTCGTGGTCGGCCTCACCGACCGCGGACGTCTCCTACGAGATCCTCCGCAACGACCGGGTCGTCGGTGTCACGAGCACGGGCTCGGTGTCGACCGCGATCGCCGGCTCGACCACCGGCGACCGGTGGTTCGTCCGGGCGACCGACGGCCGGGGCAACCGGTCGGCGTCGACGCCGGTCGCCACCGCCGGGTAGCCCGATCAGACGACGTGCGCGCCCAGCACCGCCGGCAGGGTCGCCTGCCAGGCGCTCCTGAGCTCCGCGATCGGGATCGACAGCTGACCGGCGACCTCGATCGTGTCGCCCCCGGTGCGGCCGACCGAGGCCAGCTCGACACCGTGCTTCTGGGCGAGCTCGACAAGCTCCTCGTGGCGGTCCTCCGCGACGACGACCATGGCGCGTGCTGAGGACTCGCTGAACAGGTCGAGGAACGGGTCCTCCAGGTCGACCGTGACGCCCACGCCGTGGCGGAAGGCCGCCTCGGCCAGCGCCATCGCCAGGCCACCGTCGGACAGGTCGTGCGCCGACTCGACCACACCGGACTTGGCCGCCTCGACCATGAGGTCCGCGAGGGCGCGCTCGGCCGAGAGGTCGACGACGGGCGGGCGACCACCGAGGTGGCCGTGCACGACATCGGCCCAGGTCGACCCGGACAGCTCCTCGCGGGTCTCGCCGAGGACCAGCACGTGGCTGCCCTCCGCGGTGAAGCCCTGCGTGATCCGCTGGCGCACGTCGTCGATGACGCCGAGCACGCCGACCACGGGCGTCGGCAGGATCGGGGTCTCGCCGGTCTGGTTGTAGAACGAGACGTTGCCGCCCGTGACCGGGATGCCCAGCACGGCGCACGCGTCCTTGAGACCGTGCGTGGCCTGCTCGAACTGCCACATGACGTCGGGGTTCTCCGGGGAGCCGAAGTTGAGGCAGTCGGTGACGGCCAGCGGCAGCGCTCCGGTCACGGCGACGTTGCGGTAGGACTCGGCGAGGGCGAGCTGCGCGCCGACGTAGGGGTCGAGCTTGGCGAACCGGCCGTTGCAGTCGGTCGACACGGCCACACCCAGCTGGCTCTCGGCGTCGACGCGGATCACGCCGGCGTCCTCGGGCTGGGCCAGGACCGTGTTGCCCTGCACGTAGCGGTCGTACTGGTCGGTGACCCACGACTTGTCGGCCATGTTGGGCGAGCTCACGACCGCGATCAGCTGGTCGCGGAGCTCGTCGCCCGAGGCCGGCCGCGGGAGCGCCTCGGCGGCATCGGCCTGCAGGGCGTCCTGCCAGTCCGGGCGGGCATAGGGACGGTCGTACGTCGGACCGTCGTGCGCGACCGAGCGGGGCGGCACGTCGACGACGGTCTCGCCGTGCCAGTCGATGACCAGGTGGTCGCCGTCGGTGACCTCGCCGACGACGACGGCCTCGACGTCCCACTTCTGGCAGATGGCCATGAACGCGTCGAGGTGCTGCGGCTCGACGACGGCCATCATGCGTTCCTGCGACTCGCTCATGAGGATCTCCTCGGGCGACAGCGTGGAGTCGCGCAGCGGCACGGTGTCGAGCTCCACCCGCATGCCCCCGCTGCCGGCTGAGGCCAGCTCGCTCGTCGCGCAGGACAGGCCCGCGCCGCCGAGGTCCTGGATGCCGTTGACGACCTTGGCCGCGAACAGCTCGAGCGTGCACTCGATCAGGAGCTTCTCCATGAACGGGTCGCCGACCTGGACGGCGGGGCGCTTCGAGGGCCCCGTCGACTCGAACGTCTCGGACGCCAGGACCGACACGCCGCCGATGCCGTCTCCGCCGGTGCGGGCGCCGTACAGCACGACCTGGTTGCCGACGCCGCTCGCGAAGGCGAGGTGCAGGTCCTCGTGGCGCAGAACGCCGACGCACAGGGCGTTGACCAGCGGGTTGCCCACGTAGGTCTCGTCGAACACGACCTCGCCGCCGATGTTGGGCAGGCCGAGGCAGTTGCCGTAGCCGCCGACGCCGGCCACGATGCCGGGCAGGACGCGGCGGGTGTCCTCGGCGTCGAGCGGGCCGAAGCGCAGCGGGTCCATGATCGCGACGGGGCGAGCGCCCATCGCGAGGATGTCGCGGACGATGCCGCCCACGCCGGTCGCCGCGCCCTGGTAGGGCTCGACGTAGGACGGGTGGTTGTGCGACTCGACCTTGAACGTGACGGCGTAGCCCTGGCCGATGTCGATGACGCCGGCGTTCTCACCGATGCCGGCGAGGGTCTTGCCGAGCGGCGTCTCCTGCGGGAGCTCGCCGAACTTCTTCAGGTGCACCTTGGAGGACTTGTAGGAGCAGTGCTCGCTCCACATGACGCTGTACATCGCCAGCTCGGCGCCCGTCGGGCGGCGACCGAGGATCTCGCGGACGCTCGCGTACTCCTCGGCGCGGAGACCCAGCTCGGCCCACGGCTGCGCCTGGTCCGGGGTCGCGGTGGCATGGGCAACGGTGTCGAGCTGGCGGGCTTCAGTCACGGGGCCGATCCTATCGGTCGTCCCGGGATCCCCCGACAGCCCCGTGACTGGCGCAAACCGACCCGCGAGTGGCGCAAAAGTCGACGACACGCCGTCTCATTTTCTTCATCCTGCGCCAGTCGCGGTCTGGAGTGCGCCAGTCGCGGTCTGGCTAGCGCCAGGCGCCTCGTTCGTGCTGGGGCGGATAGGGGGCGTCCTTGGGTGCGACGCCCAGCTCGTGGGCCGCCCGCAGGGGCCAGGCCGGCTCGCGGATAGCCGCACGGGCCAGCATCACGGCATCGGCCGAGCCGTCCTGCAGGATCTGCTCGGCCTGGGCCGGGTCCGTGATGAGACCGACGGCGACGACCGGCAGGCCGCTGACCGAGCGCACCTCCGCGGCGGCGGGCACCTGGTAGCCCGGGCCGATCGGGATCTCCTGGTGCGCCACGAGCCCACCCGTCGACACGTTGACGAGGTCGACCCCGTGGTCGGCCAGGACAGCAGCGAGCTTCGCCGTCTCGTGGACGTCCCATCCCCCGGGCGCCCAGTCGGTCGCGGAGAAGCGGACGAACAGCGCCTTGTCGGCCGGCCACACCGCACGGATCGCGTCGACGACCTCGACGACGAGCCGGGTCCGGCCGTCGAATGACCCGCCGTACTGGTCGGTGCGCACGTTGGAGAGCGGGGACAGGAACTCGTGCAGCAGGTAGCCGTGGGCGGCGTGCACCTCGACGACGTCGAACCCGGCCCGGTCGGCGCGTTCCGCGGCGGCGGCGAAGGCCGCGGGCAGCGCGGCGACCTCGTCGGTCGTGAGCTCGCGGGGGGCGGCGTAGCCCTCGAAGGCCAGCGCGCTCGGGCCGACGGTCTCCCAGCCACCCTGGTCGGCCGGAACGGTCCCGGTGCCGTCGGCGAACGGCGAGTAGGTCGACGCCTTGCGACCCGCGTGGGCGAGCTGCATCGCCGGGACGGCGCCCTGTCCACGCACGAAGTCGGTGATGCGACGCCACGGCGCGACGTGGTCCTCGGACCAGATGCCGGCGTCCTCGGGGCTGATGCGCCCCTCCGGGACCACGGCCGCCGCCTCGGTCATGACCAGGCCGAAACCGCCGGTGGCGTGCTGGCCGAGGTTGACCAGGTGCCAGTCGCCGGGCACCCCGTCCCGGTCGAACGCGCTGTACTGGCACATGGCGGCCAGCCAGGCTCGGTTGCGGATCGTGATGCCGCGCAGCGTCAGCGGCTCGAAGAGGAGGGGCACGTCCGGACCAACCGTCCGACGGCCCGGGTCATTCCCCTACAGGCCGAAGCCGTAGCGGATCAGGAAGTCCCGCTCGGTGTCGCGGCCACCCTCGGGATCGGGTGCCGGCTCGGTCTCCTGCGAGGTGATCGTGTCCTCGAGGCGTACGCGTGTGGGCAGCGTCGCGAAGTGCTTCGTCGGGCGGCGCTCCTCGGTGGCCATGCCTTCAGTCTACGTCCGCGGACAGGATCGTCACGGGCTCCGCCGGGCGACGCCGCCCGCCGGGGAACCGGCCGGCCAGGGCGCCGAGCGGCTCGACCGCACCGCTGAGGATGCTGACCGCCGCGTTGAGGTTGGGGATCGCGTGGCCCAGCGCCTCCAGCCGCGGCACGATCGCGTCGAACGTCTGGCCCAGCTCGACGAGCTGGTCGAGCGTGCCGCCGGGGGCCAGCAGCTTCTCGATGATCCCCCCGTCGGCGAGGAGCTGCTCCACGAGGCCACCCTCGGCCAGGATCCGATCCACCGCGCCCTCCTCGGCCAGCAGGCGGTCCAGCGGCCCACCGGGGGCGAGAAGACGGTAGAGCGGTCCGTCCTCGGCCAGCGCCCGGTCCAGCGGTCCGCCGGCCTCGAGCAGCCGGACGAAGGGTCCGTCCTCGTCGGCCATCCGGTCCAGGAGACCGTCGCGGGCGAGCGCCTTGCCGATCGGCCGGTCCTCCGAGGTCAGGTCAGCGAGCGTGTTGGCCAGACCGATCGGGCCCCGCTCGTCCGCCAGGATCCGACCCACCTGGTCGAGCAGTCCGTCCTCAGCGAAGATCTGCGCCAGCCGGGCCGCATATCCCCCGTCCCGCAGGATCGGGCCTCCCGGCGACGCGAGCTGCCCCAGAGCCAGGGTGGCCTGCGTGGCCGCGATCGAGACGCGGACGGGCAGCAGGGCGACGGCGCGAAGATCCATGCCGTCAGGGTAGGACCTTGACACTGTCGATGTCACGATCCGGGGTGCCGCGGGCACGGGACCCCGGCACCCGGTCTAGGCTGAACCCACCAGGGGCCGATCACGGGGGGTGCTGTGTCCGACGCTGCGGTCCCCGTCGCGCCCTCTGCCTGGCCCCCACCGTTCTCCGCGACGTACATCGCGCAGGCACGGGCCCTGCTCGCGCGGCGTCGCGCCGTCGTGTTCGTGGGCCCACCGGACGGCAGCAGTGACCGGCTCGCGGGAGCCGTCGCCGGTGCCCCCGAGGGCCCGTACTGGGCCCGCCACATATGCCGCTTCGGTGAGCAGGACGACGACCTGTTCGTCGTGCGTCAGCTCTTCGACTCGATCCGCCACGCCGGCCCGATCTCGACCGACGCCGCCGTGCTGGCGATCCGCGACGAGCTCGCCGCGGGCACCCCACCGACGGTCGTCGTGGGCAACGCCGATCTCGCCGACCGGGCCAGCGCCGAGGTGCTGGCCCGGCTCACGGCGGACGACACCATCACGGTGGTCGCGACGGTCGCCCCCGGCACGATCGCCGACGACTGGCCGCTGCTCGCCGTCGCCGAGCTGATCGACATCCCACCGCTCGACGCCACCACGATCAGCGGGCTCCTGCGGGTCCGCTACGGCTGCGAGCCGCACCCCTTGGTCGCCGAGCTGATCCTGGACCGGACCGGTGGGACGTACGAGATCGTGCAGGAGGTCGCGGACGTCGCTGTCGAGGCCGGCATCGTGATCCCGGTCGAGGGCTCGCTCGTCGTCGCGCCGCCCCGGGCCGGGACCCGGACCGCGTTCGTGGACCGGATCGGCCCGCTGAGCAGCGCGCTCCCGCCGGACTGCACCCCCGCGATGGCCGACCTGTTCGACCTGGCCGCCCTGATCGGCGAGCTCGACCTGATCGAGGCGCGGGACGTGCTCGATGACGCCACGATCGACCGGGCCCTGGCGCACGGCGCGCTGCACGCCCGCGGCGACGGTCTCGCCCTGTCCCTGCCGGCCGAGTCCAAGATCCTGCGCCGCACGATCCCGCAGCACCGCCGGGTCGAGCTCTTCACGACGTACGCCGCCCGGCTCCCGGTCTCGTCGGCCCGGCCCGGTGTCGCGGTGGACGTGGCCGACTGGTGGCGGGCCGCAGGTCGCCCGCTGCCGCGGGAGCTGGCCGAACGGGCCGCCCGCGAGGCCAACCTGGGCGGGCGTCACCGGCGTGCGCTGGTGTTCACGGGCCCGGGCTCCGCGCCCGTGGCCCCGATCGAGCGGCTGTACGCGTTGGTCGAGCTCGGCGACGCGAGCGAGGTGCCTGCCCTGCTCGCCGCGATCGACCCGACGACCCTGGGCGAGGACGACCTCCTGCCGTACCTGTGCTGGCTCAGGAAGCTGCCGGGGGCGACCCGCACCCGCCTGCTCGACGCCGCGCTGCAGCACGACGATCCCCGGGTCGAACGGCGCCTCGCCGCCGTCAGGACCCTCGCCGACCTGTTCGAACGCATCTTCCGGGAGGGCGGGGAAGGCCTGGAGGGCCGGCTCCGTGCGCTGACCTTCTCGGGACTGCTGTCGCCGCTCAACCGGGCCCTGGGCTTCAGTGCCCTGTCGGCCGTCCAACGGCACAACGGGCGGCCCGAGGTCGCGGTCCGCTCGGCGCGTCACGCCCTCGAGCTCATCGCGGCCGACGGCCGGCTGCCGAGCGCGTTCCACCTGTCCGTCGCCCAGGAGGTCCACGTCCTGGCACTGATCGCCGCGATCGACCTCGACGCCGCCGATCGGGCCCTGCGGGAGTACGCCGTCGGGCCCCTCGGCCGGCCGGGAAGTGGCCGGATGGGCGCCGCGCTGCAGAGCATGCTCGAGCTGGCCCGCGGCGACCGGCAGCAGGCCTTGGTCAACGCCCGTCTCGCGCTGGACGCCCTGCAGCGCCACGACCCGCACGAGCTCCGGGGCTGGATCGAGGCCCTGCTGGCGCAGGTCCTGGTGCAGCAGGGAAGCAACGGCGAGGCGGTGGACATGCTCCGGGCCAGCGACAGCCACCCGTCGCGGCTGCTCCAGAACGACCTCCACCGGCGCATCGCGGTGGCCGGCACCCACGACGAGCTCGGCGACCCGGAGCAGGCCCTGAAGCAGCTCGCCGCCGTCCGCGCGGTGGCGGCGGAGCACGACCTGCGCCAGACCGAGATCGACGCGGCGGTGCTCACGGTCCGGATCGGTGGTCCCGTCCACCTGCCGACCCTGCTCGAGATCGTCGAGGAGCTCGAGGAGGCGTCGGGGTCCCCCGCCGTCTGGCAGGACTTCGCCCGGGCCGCCCACGCGTACGACATCCCGGCCCTGGTCGCGCAGTGCTGCGCGCTGGAGCACGGCGCCCCCCGGCACGCCGCCGAGATCGCGCAGTACGTCCTCGACGTCGCCCGCCGCCGGACCGACCTCGACGCGGAGACCCGCAGCCACCTGCAGCGGCTGGCCGGAGTCGAGGCGTCACTCGTCCCCCCGCCTGCAGTCCGTGACGTGCTGCGCTCACGGTGGCTAGGGTGATGGCGACGACGTCTTGAGGAGGCCAGCGCCCGTGCTCGAGACCGATGACACGCCCGGCACCGGCTGGCCGCCGCCCTTCGACCAGGAGCTCGTCGACGAGGGCCGCGCCCTCGTCCGCAGCCAGGGCGGGATCGTCGTCGTCGGGCCCCCCGGCTCGGGTCGTCTCGCCCTGGCCCGCCGGATCGCCCAGCCGTGGCCCGTCCGCATCCACCGCGGCACGATGGCATCGGTCGCGACGCCCTACTACGCGCTCCGCCGGCTGGCTCCGCACATCGAGATCAAGGACGGCTACACCCCCGCCGACCTGGCCCTCGAGCTCGACCGGCGGCGACCGCTGGACCTGCCGGCCGTCACGGTCGTCCTGATCGCGATGGACCTGTGCGACCGGGCCTCCCTGAGCACGCTGATCGAACGGGCGTCCGCCGGCGCGATCGGGCTGATCGGCACGATCAGCCCCGAGGCCCTCCAGCACCACCCGCTGCTCGGCGCCGCGCCGACGGTCCGGCTGACCGCGTTCGACAGTGCCGGTGTCGCCCGGCTGCTGCGGCACCGGTTCGGCTGCGAGCCCGACCCGGTGGCCGTCGAGTTCGTCCGGGGCCGCTCCGAGGGCGTCTACGACGCCGTCGTCGACGTCGCGGAACGGGCGGTCGAGCTCGGCCTGCTGGCCCGGGTCGAGCACACGCTGACCCTCATGCCGGACCCCGGCGACACCAGCGAGCTGCCCCCGGTCAGCCTCTCCCCCGGCAGCTTCCACCTGCACGACCTGCTCGACGTCAGCACCGAGATGACCGATCTGCTGCAGATCGTGGCCCTCGTCGAGGAGACCGACGTGCACGAGGTCCTCGCGGTGATCCCGGCGGCCACGCTCGACCTCGCGGTCACCCACGGGGTCCTCCGGATCGACGGCGAGACGGTGCGCTTCTGCAGCGCGGCCGAGTCGGCCGCCGTCGACTCCTCGCTGACCCTGGCCCGCCGGCTGGAGCTGCACGACCGGTTCAGCGAGCACTTCCCCCGGACGTTCGAGCACCCGCGCGCCGCGATGCGCGCCGCGCTGTGCCGCCGCAAGGTGCGCCGACCGGTCGAGCCGGAGCTCGTCGTCCGCGCCGCACGCCAGGCCAACCTCGAGGGGCTGCACCGCGAGGCCGTCGCGATCACCGAGCCCGACGGGTCCGGGGACGTCGCCGGCGCGACCGAGCGGGCGTTCGCGCTGGTCGAGCTCGGTCACCATGCCGAGCTCCACACCTTGCTGCAGTCGATCGACCCCGCCGCGCTCACCGAGGAGGAGCTCACCGACTTCATCCTGCTGCGCTGGGCCCACCTGGCTCGGCCGACCGAGGGCTCCGACGACGACATCCTGGTCGGCGACGCCCGAACGGTGCGCCGGCGCGCGGCGGTCCTGCGGCTCGCGACGCTGTGGGCCACGGCGTTCCAGCGCAGCGGCGACGACCTCGAGCACGAGATCCGGACGCTGATCTTCTCCGGCACCCTGGGCCCCCTCAACACCGCGACCGCCTATCTGGCGCTGTCGACCTGCCAGCGCAACGGCGGACGGTCGCAGCAGGCCGTCGAGTCGGCCCGGCGGGCGCTCGACATGCTGCTGGAGAACCCGCTGGCCGGCGCGTCCGTGCTGGACCCGGCGCATGAGATCCTCGCCATCGCCCTGCTGGACGCCCTGGACCTCGCCGGCGCCGAGCGGGTCCTGGTGGCGTACTCCTCACGCCCCGCCCCGCACGGGCGGGCGGCCCGGATGGGGCATGCCCTGTGGGGACTGCTCGAATATCGACGCGGGCGGATCGGGTTGGCCCTGACGCACGCGCGGCTGTGCCTGGCCGCCCTGCGCGGCAACGATCCGCAGGAGATCTCGGGCTGGGTCCAGGCGATGGCCGCGGAGCTGCTGGCCCAGCACGGCCTGATGGACGAGGCCGAGTCGCTGCTCGAGCGGTCCGACCTGGCACCCGGTGTCACCCGGCTCCAGCACGATCTCGAGCGCCGGACGGCGGAGGCCCTCGCCTTCGACGCGATCGGCCGGCTCGACATGTCGCTGCGGCTCCTGCACGGCGTCGTGCGCCAGGCCCGGGCGGCAGGCCTGCGCAAGGCCGAGATCGACGCCGCCGCCGCACTCGTGCAGGTCGGCGGGCCCGACATGGCGCCGATCCTCAGCCGCGCGGTCGAGCCCGGCACCGACGCGGCCGGCGTGCCCGCCGTGTGGGCACGGTTCGTCCGGCACGTCGAGGCCGAGGACACCACGGCCCTGTTCCACCTCGTCGGCGACCTCAGCAACCTCGGCGCCGTCGTCCTGGCGGCGGAGATCGCCCGGTTCACGCTGGACTTCGGCGGCGCCCACGGCCGGCCACCGAGCCCGGGCGAGCGGGCGATCCTCGAGCAGGTCGCGTTCGGCGCGCAGCCGGTCCCTTCGTCCTGAATCCGGGCCGGACCTTGACCGGTCCCGACCCCCGACCTACGTTGCGAACATGATGGATCCTCTCGCCATCGACATCGAGGGACTCGTCGTGATCCGCGGCAAGAACCTCGTGATCCCGGACCTGACCGTCACGGTCCCCCGTGGCTCCGTGACCGGGCTCCTCGGGCCCAGCGGGTGCGGCAAGACGACCCTGATCCGCTCCATCGCCGGCATCCAGCGGCTGCAGTCGGGGCGCGTGCACGTGCTCGGTGGTCCCGCCGGGACGACGGCCGCCCGCGAGCGGGTCGGCTACGTGACGCAGAACAGCTCGGTCTACCCCGATCTCACCGTGCTGCAGAACCTGCGCTACTTCGCGGCCCTCGCCGGGACCAGCGAGGCGGCGACCCGCGAGGCGCTCGCCAACGTCGGGCTCGAGGGCAAGGCCGATGCGCTGACCGCTGACCTGTCCGGCGGTCAACGGACCCGCGTCTCGCTCGCCGCGGCCCTCCTCATGGACCCCGAGCTGCTGCTGCTCGACGAGCCGACCGTGGGGCTCGACCCCGTGCTCCGGCGAGATCTGTGGCACCTGTTCGCCGCGCTCGCCGCCGGCGGGAGGACCCTGCTCGTCTCGAGCCACGTGATGGACGAGGCCGGTCGGTGCGACCGTGTGCTGCTGATGCGCGAGGGACGGCTCATCGCCGACAGCTCGCCCGACGAGCTGCGCCACCGGACGGGGCAGACCGACCTCGAGCAGGCCTTCCTGACCCTCGCCGAGCGGTCCGCGGCATGACCCGCACCCTCGCCACCGCGCGCCGGGTCCTCCAGCAGCTCAGCCACGACCGGCGCAGCGTGGCCCTGATCGTGATCCTGCCGTCGCTCCTGATGATCCTGTTCAAGTACGTCTTCGACGGCTCGCCCGCGGTGTTCGACCGGGTCGGTCCGCAGATGCTGGGGATCTTCCCCTTCGTCATCATGTTCCTCGTGACCTCCGTGACGATGGTGCGCGAGCGCACCTCGGGCACGTTGGAACGGCTCCTCACGACGCCCCTGCGGCGGGGCGAGCTGATCCTCGGGTACGGCCTCGCGTTCGGGCTCGCGGCCCTGGTCCAGGCACTGGTGTCCTGCGCCACCGCGATCTGGTTGCTGGACCTGGACGTCAACACGCCGTGGGCCGTCGTGCTGTTCGCGGTCGTCGACGCCGTGCTCGGCACGGCGCTGGGGCTCCTGATGTCGGCCTTCGCGGTCACCGAGTTCCAGGCCGTCCAGTTCATGCCCCTGATCGTGATCCCGCAGCTCCTGCTGTGCGGGCTGTTCGCGGCTCGGTCCAGCATGCCGACGATCCTCGAGCGGACCTCGGACGTGCTCCCCCTGAGCTATGCGGCCGACGCGTTCTCGACCCTGGGTCGGTCGAGCGGCTTCGGCGGCGAGCTGACCAAGGACCTCGTCATCCTCGTGGCGTGCTGCGTCGCGGCGCTCGCCGGCGCGTCGCTGACCCTGCGCCGCCGCACGCCCTGACCTCGACGCACCCCGTCGGGCGGGCTACAGCGAGCCGGCGATCGTCCCGACGAGAGCCAGCAGGGCGATCACGATCGAGATCGGCACGAGCCACAGCGCCGCGATCGTCAGGCTGATGGTCGTGCCGATCTTGGGTGGGGCGAAGTAGCGCGCCCGCCGCAGGTCACCGATCTGGTCGATCCACGAGCCGGTCATCCGGGTGCCCTTCCAGACTCCTTGGAGCCGGCCGAGGACGCGCCAGCCCCCACCGCCGGCGATCTGCCCCAGGGCGCCGCGGGTCTCCTCGACCTTGCCGGTCAGGTTGATCAGGACACGCAGCTCGTCGGCGAGGAGGTCGGGGTCCTCCACGGCCTGCAGGATCCGCCGGCGACGGCCGAGGAACGCACCGGAGACCACCACCATCGCGACCCCGACGACCAGCAGCGCGAGGCGCATGCCGCCGGCGGCGGAGGCCGCCAGCAGCAGGGTCGTGAGGATGAACGGGATCGGCACCGCCAGCACGACCGCCGAGGGGATGCGCAGGAGCCGGACCGCGACGGCGAGCGTACGAGCCGTGCGGAGCGCGACCTCGCCGGTGCGATCGTCGACGCTCGAGGCGAGACCGCCCACGACGGTGTTGGCCTGCGACCCGAGCGACCTGGACTGACGAAACCTCATGCCGCCATCGTACGGAGCCGGGGCGACCCCGCCGATGTTCCGCCGCCCGCGCCTCTACCCTTCTGGGGTGGCCATCGTCCTCTCCCTCCTGTCAGCCCTGGCCTACGGTGTCTCGGACTTCCTCGGCGGGATCTTCGCGAAACGGGCCCCGGCGTGGCAGATCGCGGTCGTCGGCCAGTCCTCGTCGGGTGTCCTGAGCCTGGCCGCGGCGATCGCGATCGGCGGCTCGCCCACGGGTCACGACCTGATGTTCGGTGCGCTCGCGGGTCTCGGCGGCGGGTTCGGTGCCGCGTTCCTCTACCGCGGCCTGGCGACGGCCCGGATGAGCGTCGTCGCGCCCCTGTCGGGCGTCGGCACCGCGCTGATCCCGGTCGCGGTCGGCCTGGTCACGGGTGACCGGCCTTCCGCGATGGCGCTGACGGGCGTCGTGTTCGCCTTCCCCGCCATCGCGCTGATCTCGCGGGTCACCGATGACAGCCCGGCCCACCGCTCGGGTGTCGTGGACGGGGTGCTGGCCGGGATCGGCTTCGGCCTGCTGTTCACCTTCCTCGGCCAGGTCGGGGACGACGGCGGGCTCTATCCCCTCGCCCTGTCCCAGGCCACCTCGATCCTCAGCGTCATCATCACCGCGGTCGTCCTGCGCGAGTCCTGGGTGCCGCGCGACCGCGGCGCGTGGAAGGCCGCGTGGATGGGGCCGCTCGGTGCCACGGCACAGGGCGCGTTCCTGTACGCCACCCAGCACGGGCTGCTGTCGGTCGTCTCGGTCATCTCGTCGCTCTATCCCGCCAGCACGGTCCTGCTCGCCTCGGTCCTGCTGCGCGAACGCATCCAGCGCTGGCAGGCCGTCGGCCTGGCCCTGGCCGCCGCGGCGGTCTCCCTCGTCGCCCTCGGCTGACCCAGCCCAGATTTGCGGACTTCTACACGTTCTGGACGGGTCCAAACCGTTCAGAAGTCCGCAAATCTGGGCTGGGGTTATTTGAGGAACTTGCTCGTGGTCCGGTCCTTGAGCGGCTTGCCGCCGGTCTGGCACGTCGGGCAGTACTGCAGCGACGACTGGGCGTAGGTCACCTCGAGCACCGTGTCCCCGCACACCGGGCACGCCTCGCCGGTCCGGCCGTGCACCCGCATCCGGGTGCGCTTGTCGTCCTTGAGCTCCTCGGCCGGCTTGCCGCGCGCCTCCTCGACCGCGGCCCGCAGGATGTCCTGCACCGCGGCCTCGAGCCGGACGATCTCCTCCTCGGAGAGGTTCTCGGCGATCGCGAACGGTGACAGCTTCGCGGCGTGCAGGATCTCGTCGCTGTAGGCGTTGCCGACGCCCGCGATGATCTTCTGGTCCCGCAGGAGCCGCTTGACCTGCATGCGCCGACCCAGCAGGGGGCGCAGCTCGAAGCCCGCGGCCAGCGGGTCGGGACCCAGCGCCGCGATCCCGGCCACCTCGTCGACCGACCTCACGACGTACATCGCGAGACCCTTGCGGGTCCCCGCCTCCGTGACGTCGAACCCGACGCTCGGTCCCTCGCCACGGTCGAGCCGCACCCGGGCCGCGATGTTGCTGGCGCCGAGCTTGAGCTTGGTGTCGGGCAGCGGGTCGGACCAGCGCAGCCAGCCGGCCTTCGCCAGGTGCACCACGACGTGGATCCCGCTGACGTCGACGTCGATGAACTTGCCGTGCCGGGTCACCCCGGTGACCTCGAGCCCCTGCAGGGCCGACACGGGCGGGTCGTACGTCTTCAGGACCGAGAACGACGCGAGCTCGACACCCGCGACGACCGCGCCGGTGAGCTGCTCGTCGAGGAACTCGACCAGGGCGTTGACCTCGGGAAGCTCGGGCATGGACCTATCATCCCGCGTCGGCGGCCGGAACGAAATGATCGTGCCTGGTCAGGAAGTTCTCCAGCGCCGGCCAGGTCGTCCTCCGCGCGGCCCGCCCGGTCAGGACGCCGAGGTGGCCGCCCGGTGCCTGCACGAGCTGGGCGTCCGGCGATCCGGTCACGAGATCGAGCAGGTGCTCGACCGACGCCCGCGGGGCCAGGGTGTCGTTCATCCCGGCCACGACCAGGACCGGGACGTCGATCTTGCTCAGCTCGACGGTGCGCCCGCCGAGCTCCATCGTGCCGCTCGCGAACTCGTTGGTGCGCATCACGACGTGGTAGAGCTGGCCGAACGTCCGGCCGGGATAGGCGTACATGCCGGCCATGAACCGGTCGACCGCCTCGAGCTGCGCCAGGAAGTCCCGGTCGTCGGCGTGCCGGGCCATCGCGAGGGGCTTGGTGAGGTACTTGTCCAGGCTCGAGACCTGGAAGCCCAGCCGGGTCAGCGGCGCCGGGACACCGCCCATCGCTCGGTAGGCCGGCCCGATCAGCGTGCCGGCGACCCGGTCGACCGGGCGGGCGAGGGCCAGCAACGGGACCTGCCGCAGGTCGAAGGGGCTCGCGACCGCCGTGACGGATGCCAGCGGCAGCTCGGGGTGCGCCGCCGCCATGAACATCGTGAAGATGCCGCCGAGGCTCCAGCCCGCGACGTGCACCCCCGTCGCGCCGGAGTGCTCGGCGGTGATCTCGACCGCGGCCGGGACGACCGAGTCGACCCAGTGCTCGATCCCGAGGCCTCGATGGGCGAAGCTCACCGGTCCGTAGTCGGCGAGATAGACCGGGCGGCACTGCTGGACGAGGTACTCCACCAGGCTGCACGTGCGGCGCAGGTCGAACGCCAGGGCGGGCGCCGCGAGCGGTGGGACCAGCAGGACGGGCCGGCCGCGGACCGTCACGCCGGGGGCGGCGCTGTAGCGGTACAGCGTGAACGAGGGGCGCTGCTCGACGATGTCGCGCGGCATCGGCCGCAGGTCGGCGATCGGCCGGCGGGCGACCTTGTCACCGAGGTTGCTGCGGACGGTCGCGAGCCTCCGCGGGAGGCCCAGCTGAGGGAGTGCCACGTGTCGAGTGTCCCAGAGGCCCGCGTTCCCGCCCGGCGAACGGCTCAGCGGCGGGCTTCCTCACGGTGGGCGTCGAGCCAACGCATGACGGGGGTCGCCGAGATGCCGTGCACGATCACCGAGACCGTGATGACGAATCCCACGGTGGACCACAGCAGGTCCGCCTCGGCGAACTTCGCCTCGCCCGTCGCGTAGGCCAGGTAGTAGATCGAGCCGATGCCCCGGATGCCGAAGAAGGCCGTCGCGATGCGTTCGCGCGGACCCAGGTCACCCGGCCGGATCCGCAGCGCGATCCACGCCGTGACCGGTCGGACGACGAAGATCAGCAGCAGCCCGAGCCCGGCAGCGGACCAGGTCAGGTGCTCCAGCAGCCCGCCGGAGATCGCAACGCCCAGCAGGAGCAGCACGACGAGCGTCAGCAGGCGCTCGAGGCGCTCGATGACCTGATGCATCAGCGCGTGGTAGTCCGCGCTGCGCTCCATCGACCGCAACGTCATGGCGCACACGAACACCGCGAGGAAGCCGTAGCCGCGGCTCACCTCGGCGGCGCCGTACGACAGCAGGACCGCGGCGATGGCCAGCAGCGGCTCCCCGGTCTCGGCCACCCGCATCGACTGCCGGCTGGAGTGGAACGCCGATCGGGCCAGGAGCCAGCCGGTGCCCATGCCGACGGCCACCCCGATCACGACCTTGCCGACGACGTCCCAGGCCAGCCACTCCAGGCCCCAGTCGGCGACGCTGCCCGCGCCGGCGACGAGGATCGCGAGGTAGACGAAGGGGAAGGCCAGCGCGTCGTTGAGTCCGGCCTCCGAGGTCAGGGCGAATCGCACCTCGTCGCGCTCGTCGATCTCGTCCTCGTCCTCCTCGTCGGTCGTCGGGCCCTCGACCTGCACGTCCGAGGCCAGGACGGGGTCCGTCGGGGCGAGGGCGGCGCCCAGCAGCACCGCCGAGGCGGGTCCGAGGCCCACGATCCACCAGCCGAGCCACGCCGCCGCCGCGATCGACAGCGGCATCGCGATCGCCAGCAGGCGCCACGTCGTCCCCCACCGTCGCCACGACGCCCACGAGCGCAGGCTGAGCGGCCGGTCCAGCGCGAGGCCGACTCCCATGAGGGAGATGATGACCGCGAACTCGGTGATGTGCTCCAGGAGCGCGCGGTCGTCGGTGGGATCGAGCTGCACCGCGTCCGGCAGCGGCAGCAGACCCACCAGAGCACCGATGGCCAGCAGGACGACGGGGGCCGACAGCGCGACGGTGCGCAGGGCGTACGGCAGGATCACCGCGAGGATGAGGGCCAGGCCCGTCAGGAGATAGACGAAGTCGGCGTCGATGAGGTGGGCCACCCGGTGACGGTACCCATTGCGGCCGCGCCTACCCCGTGAAGGTGAGCCAGAGCAGCGAGACGTTGAGCACGATGACGATCGCCGCCACGACGCAGGCCGCGCCCGTCGTGGTGCGCCGGTTGACGTGCTCGCCCATCAGGTCGCGGCGGGAGGTCAGCGAGACCAGCGGCACCAGGGCGAACGGGATGCCGATCGACAGCACGACCTGGGACACGACCAGGGCGCGGCTGGGCTCGGCGCCGAGCGCCAGGACGACCAGGGCGGGGATCAGCGTGACGACCCGGCGCACCAGCAGCGGCAGGCGTACGCCCAGCAGCCCGTGCATGACCTCGGCACCCGCGGCGCTGCCGACCGAGGTCGAGGCGAGGCCCGAGCCGAGCAGGGCGACCGCGAACAGCAGCGCGACCCCCGCGCCGAGCTCGGACGTCACGACCCCGTGGACGCCCTCGAGGGTGTCGGTCCCGGGCAGGCCCTCGAGGCTCGTCGCCGCGACGACCAGCAGGGACAGGTTGAGCGCGCCCGCCAGGATCAGCGCGAGGACGACGTCGGTGCGCGTCGCCGAGAGCAGCTCGCGCAGCGAGTGCCCCTCGCCGCGGGAGCCGAGCCGGGTCACCGTGAGGCTCGAGTGCAGGTAGATGACGTGCGGCATGACGGTCGCGCCGATGATCCCCGACGCGAGCAGGACGCTCTCGGAGCCCTCGAACGTCGGGACCAGCCCCGCGGCCACGTCACCCGGGACCGGCGGGTCGATGAACAGGCCGGCCATGAACCCGACCGCGATCAGGAGCAGGAAGCCGATGATGACGCGCTCCAGCGCGCTCTGCCCGCGCAGGTCGCCGATCCGCAGGATCACCATCGCGACGCCGGCGGTGATGACGGCGCCGACCAGCAGCGGCAGCTCGAACAGCAGGTTGAGCGCGATCGCCCCGCCGACGACCTCCGCGAGGTCCGTCGCGACCGCGATCGTCTCGGCCTGCAGCCAGTACGCGATCCGCGGTCCGCGGCGCAGCTGTTGCCCCATGTGCCCGGCCAAGGACGTCCCGGTCACCATCCCGAGCTTCGCGGACAGGTACTGCACCAGGACCGCCATGACGTTGGCCATCACGACGACCCACACCAGGGTGTAGCCGAACTTCGCGCCGGCCGTCACGTTGGTCGCGACGTTGCCGGGGTCGACGTACGCCACCGCGGCGATGAAAGCAGGACCCAGCAGCCCGACGCGCGGCATCCGGTCCTTGACGAGCATGCGCACCAGCATCGCGTACGACGGAAACGCCGAACGGCGCCACCCCCAGGTGCGTGACCTGGAGATGACGCCGCTTGTCAGGCGTGCGTGCTGCTACGTCGAGTAGACGCGGGTCGAGCCGCCGGAGCCGCCCGAGCCGCCGCCGCTGCGACGACGTCCGCCGCCACCGCCGCGGTTGCCGCCGCCACCCTGGGGGCGTCCGCCGCCGTTGCCGCGGAAACCACCCTGCGGGCGGCTGCCACCGCCACGGTTGCCACCACCGGAGCCGCCGGAGCGGGCACCCTGGCGGACCGACGAGGCGTGCGGCGCCTCGGTGCCGGCGCCGGACAGCGCGGCGACCGTCATGGGCGACGGGGCCGTGCGCGAGTCGTGGTGACGAGCCGTGACACCGGCCTTGTTCTGCAGCTGGATGACGTCGCGCAGGGCCTCGGGCGTCGTCATCGTGACGACGGCTCCGGACTCCCCGGCGCGAGCCGTGCGGCCCGAGCGGTGCTGGTAGGCCTTGTGCTCGGCGGGGGCGTCGTAGTGCACGACCAGGCCGATGCCGTCGACGTGGATGCCGCGGGCGGCGACGTCGGTCGCGACGATGACGCTGGCGCGGCCACTGCTGAACGCCTCGAGGTTGCGCTCACGGTGACGCTGCGAGAGATCACCGTGCATGTCGACGGCCTCGATGCCGTTCATCGTGAGCTGCTTGGCGAGGCGCATGGCCCCGCGACGCGTCCGCGTGAAGACGATGCTGCGCGGGTTGGCGCGGAGCAGGTCGAACGCGGCCTTGGACTTGTCCGTCGCGGTGCTGACCAGGACGTGGTGCTCCATCGTGTCGACGGCGCTGTCGGCCGAGTCCACCTCGTGCAGCACGTGCTGCGGCAGGTGACGCTTGACCAGCTTGTTGACATCGCCGTCGAGCGTCGCCGACAGCAGGAGGCGCTGGCTGCGCTCCGACGTCTGGGACAGGATCGCGTCGATCGGCTTGTAGAAGCCGAGGTCGCACAGGTGGTCGGCCTCGTCGAGGACCGTGATCTCGATGTCGGCCAGCGTCATGCAGCGACGATCCAGCAGGTCGGTCAGGCGACCCGGGGTCGCGATGACGATGTCGACACCGTTGCGGAGCGTGTTGATCTGCTTGTTGATCGGCACGCCGCCGTAGACCGTCGTGAGGCGCAGGCCCATCTTCTGGGCGAGCGGCTCCATCGCGGTGCGGACCTGGGTGGCCAGCTCGCGGGTGGGCAGCAGGATCAGGCCACGGGGGGCCTTGGGCCGGCTAGTGCGGCCCGCGAGGAGGGTCAGGACCGGCAGGCCGAAGGCCAGGGTCTTGCCCGAGCCGGTGCGAGCACGGCCGAGGACGTTGCGTCCGGCCAGCGCGTCGGGGATGACCGCAAGCTGGACGGGGC
>NZ_JAOPXQ010000172.1 GCF_025965075.1 Aeromicrobium sp. | reverse complement strand
GCACGAGGTCACGATCGGCGAGCTCGGCACGGGGTACCGGTTCCCCATCACCCTCAAGAACGGTGACGTTCAGGACCAGCTGGTCCTCGCGACCATCGACGGGATCTCGGTCAGCATCCAGGTCGACGACTACGACGAGTCGAGCCCCTCGGTGACAGCTGACCGGGTGTTCGACAGCCTGAGGCGCCCGTCGTGAGGGTACGCACATGGGCGGCGGTGGTCAGCCTCTGCGTCGCACTGGCCTCCTGCGGGGCGTCGAGCGACGGCACCCAGTCGACGGCACCTGAGACGATCGCCCCGCCGAGCGCCACGGCGGTGGAGCAGATGGGCGGACAGAGCATCACGTACGACGACACACAGCGGCTCAGCAAGATGTACACGACGCTGTTGCGCACGAAGGACAAGGAGGGCTTCCTGGCGACGTTCGTGCCCTCGGCCCGGGGCGCCCGGGAGCAGATGGGTCACTGGTTCGACAACCTGCAGAAGCTCGGCGCGACCCACCTGTCCCTGTCGTTCATCAAGGCCACCCGCGCGAGGGACAGCTCCGGCAAGGAGAACCTTGCGGCCGACATGGGGCTGATCCTCCAGATCCCAGGCGTCGACCCGGTGCCGTTGTCCGAGTGGTACTCGTTCACGTTCGCGCCGAAGACGAGCAAGGGCGAGCTCAAGGTGCTCGCCGTCAAGGGCGCGAGCGCCGACCGTTCGACGGGCGAGAAGTACTCGCGCTACTACCGTCAGGCCTGGGACGACGGCCCCATGGCGGTCGTCCGCGGAGAGCGCGCGGTGCTGATCGGCCCGACCGCCGACGAGCGGTGGATGCGAGCCAACCTCGCCCGGTTCGACGCCGGCGTGAGGTCGCAGGTCGACCGGGTTGTCAGGGCCGGGATCACGCTGCCGCGCGACGCCGCCACGCGATCGTGGCTCTTCACGATCCAGTCGCCCAGCGTCAAGGACGTGTTCGACTACCTCGGCGGCAAGGTCGATCGCACGGAGGCGCACTTCGCCGGGTTCACCCAGGCCATGTACGCAGCCGATGCCCAGTCCGGGGTGTTCGACCGCGACCACGTGGCCACCTCGCGCATCGTGATTGCGCGCGAGGCGATGAACGATCCCGGGCTCGCCGTGACCATCCGCCACGAGATGACGCACGCGGTCCAGCAGAGCTGGCAGGGCGAGTCGGACCGAGCACCGACCTGGATCGTCGAGGGCCTCGCGGTCTTCCTCCAGCGGCCACCGGCCTCCGAGGTGAGCTTCCGCACGCGGGCGGGCCTGGCGTACCTGCGCAAGGCGAAGACGATGCCCGACAGGGACTTCTACGAGGGCAACGACGAAGCGGTCGGCTCGCACTACGGCGCCGGATACCTCGGGGTCGCCTATCTCGCGGACCGCATGGGCGAGAAGAAGCTGCTCACCACGATCCGGGAGCTGGAGAACACCAGCGCCCCGTTGGAGGAAGTGTTCGGCATGGACGAGATGCAGATCGCGAAGGGGGCCATCGCATGGGCATCGTGACCAGAGCCCGTCGCCGCGGGCTCGGTGTCCTGGCGGCCGTCCTGTTGTCCGTCTCGTTGACGGCGTGCGGTGGCGGCGGCGAGATCTCCGACAAGAAGGTCGACAGCACCGCCGATCCGGTGCGCTGGCCGCGTTACTGGGCGACGGACGAGCAGGCGGAGACCGGTTCGCAGGACGTCGCGGGCACGGGCTACTTCGCCGGCTACGACGACGCTGCGGTGGTCTACAACGGCCAGGACGTGGTGCGGTTCCTCGACCCCGCGACGGGCAAAACCAATCATCCCGCCGTGACGATCAAGAGTCCCGAGATCGTCTGCGGCGCACAGCCCCGCCGGCAGATCGAGAACCATCGGGCGCTGCTGCTCGAGGGCGTCGAGGGTGAGTCCTGCAAAGAGTTGGTCGCGTACGACACCCAGACGGGCAAGGAGGCGTGGGACTTCGGCTTCCCCGAAGGCGGCCACGGGACCCTCACGACGGACCAGCGCGACGGCACCGTCCTGTTCGCATCGGGTGACGGATACCTCGTCGGTCTCGATGCCGCCTCTGGTGACGTCGCCTGGAAGTCGACGGCCGCGGACTATGTCCTGGCCGGCAAGTCCGCCAAGGTCACCGGCTGCTCGACCAGCGCGGCCCTGGCCGCGGACCGCCCGGTGATCATCGCGAGCCTCTCCTGCTCCGCGCCGTCGCCGCAGGGCGGAGTCTGGGGCATCGACCTCGCGACCGGCAAGGAGCTGTGGCACGACGACTCGTCCTCAGTGTCACCGGACGCGGACCCGCACCCCATCGACGGTCGGCTGCTCATGCAGCGCGAGAAGGGCGCCGCGTGGGTCTCGTCGAAGAGCGGCAAGATCACGAAGCTGGCGATCAAGCCCGCGACCCAACGCCTGGAGCAGGTGAAGGCGCCGTTCGCTCCCTGCGACGACATGCAGGGCGGGTCGAGGGGCTCTCCGAACGACACGTCCTGCATCTGGTCGAACGGCAAGACGCTTGTGCTGGCGACCACGATGACGTACAAGAACCAGTTCGGCATGCAGCTGGAGGGTCTCGACCCCGCGTCCGCGAAGTCGCTCTGGACGTGGAAGAAGGTGGGGGAGTACGACCCGGACAAGCACGAGTTCAGCAACGGCTTCGCCCCGATCGGGTTCACCGAGGACGGCAAGGAGTTCCGGGTCATCTCCAACCAGGAGACCGTGCTGCGATTCTCGGCGAAGGACGGCAACGTCGTCGGCAGGGGAACGCTGGCGCCCGGCATGAACCTCGTCCAGCTCGGGGTCTCGGGCCCGGGATTCCTCCTGCTGCGACGCCAGGGCGGCATCCTCGACGCGAAGTCGGGGCTGTCGTACTACCGGACCGAGTCCTGAACCACTCCGGAGCGGTGCATCAGGGCTGGCTGCCCCAGCTCAGCAGCAGTTCCTCGAGCTTGGCTGGTGACACGGCTGGGCTCCACAAGTAGCCCTGGCCGCGGGTGCAGCCGAGCTGCCGCATGTAGTCGGCCTGCGCCTGGGTCTCGATGCCCTCCGCGACAGTGGTGAGCGAC
>NZ_JAOPXQ010000147.1 GCF_025965075.1 Aeromicrobium sp. | reverse complement strand
CCGAGCAGCACCGACAGGACGATCGCCGTGACGAAGGACTTCTGGCCGACCGGCGGTCCGTACGCGCCCTGCGGCGGGTAGCCCTGCCCCGGCGCGGGTGCCGGGAAGCTCGAGGGTGCACCGGCCGGGAACAGGCCCTGGACCTGGTGCGCCGGCACCCACTCGCCGCCGTCCTTCGAGATCTGTGAGGTCGGGACGATGTGTCCCGACGTCACGAAGCCGGCCAGGGTCGCGGCGTCGTACGGGCCGCTGACCTCGCCGGTGTTCGAGACGTAGTACGAGCCCTCCGGGAGGCTCGGCTGCTGGGACGGGGCGCCGGGCGGCGGGGTGGCGGTCATGGTGTCTCCAAAGGTCGGGGTCCGGCGAACAGTAGTGGACCCGGGACGCCACGTGCGACCGCGCCACGGATCGGGACGAGGGGTCGTGTTGACTGGCCCCTGTGACGGGCGACGGGACCTCGATGGGCATGCGGCCCGTCTCACTGCTGCCCAAGGCCCACCTGCACCTGCACTTCACGGGCTCGATGCGCCACGCGACGCTGCTGGAGCTCGCTGATCGGGACGGCATCCGCCTGCCCGCGTCACTGACCGAGGACTGGCCGCCGCAGCTCAGCACGACCGACGAGAAGGGCTGGTTCCGCTTCCAGCGGCTCTACGACGTCGCCCGCTCGGTGCTCCGCACGGAGGAGGATGTCCGGCGCCTGATCCTCGAGGCGGCCCTCGACGACGCCGCGGACGGGTCCGTGTGGACCGAGGTCCAGGTCGACCCGTCCGGCTACGGGGCCCGGTTCGGCGGGATCACGGCATTCACCGACCTGGTCATCGACGCCGTGCGTGAGGCGTCGGAGCGCTCCGGCATCGGGGTCGGCCTCGTCGTCGCCGCCAACCGGACCCGTCACCCGCTCGACGCCCGGACGCTCGCCCGGCTCGCCGCACAGTACGCCGGCCGGGGCGTGCTGGGGTTCGGGCTGTCGAACGACGAGCGCCGCGGCGACACGACGGCGTTCGGGCCCGCTTTCGCGATCGCCGAGCGCGCCGGGCTGGCCCTCGTGCCACACGGCGGCGAGCTGCTGGGGCCGGCGCACGTCACGCAGTGCCTCGACCACCTGCATCCCGACCGCCTCGGCCACGGCGTGCGGGCCAGCGAGGACGAGGCGGTGCTGGGCCGGCTGGCCGAGCAGGGCGTCGCCCTCGAGGTCTGCCCGACGTCGAACGTGTCGCTGGGCGTCTACGCGACTCTCGAGGAGGTGCCGATCCGCACCCTGACCGCCGCCGGCGTCGACGTCGCCCTGGGCGCTGACGACCCCCTGCTGTTCGGCTCGCGCCTCGCCGGCCAGTACGCCGTGCTGCGGGCTGCCCAGGACTTCACCGACGCCGAGCTCGCGGAGCTGGCGCGCATGTCGGTCCGCCGGTCATACGCCCCCACCGACATCGTCGAGGCGGCGATGACCTGCATCGACGGCTGGCTGGCCGCACCGCCGAGCGGGCACTGACCGTGACGACGCCGCAGCCGCCCGCCCCGCCACCGTTCCCGCCCTCGCCGCCGGCCCGGCCCACGCCGTTCCGCCAGCCGCTGCCCAAGGCACCCCGGGCGACCCTCGCGATGGTGCTCGGGATCGTGAGCGTCGGCGGCTTCTTCACGCTCCTCGTGCCGGTCTTCGTGGCGCCTGTGGCGTGGTACCTCGGCGCCGACGCGCGACGCCGGATCGAGCGTGAGCCCGACACCTGGTCCGGCGCCGGGGAGGCCCGGACCGGGCTGGTGCTCGGCATGGTCGGGACGGGGCTGATGCTCATCGCGCTGTTCCTCACCGCGCTGATCCTCCTGGGACTCGTCCTGGTGTCGCACTACGACGCGGGATACGGGGCATGAGGGCCGGCTCTGACTAGGGTGATGCCATGAGCCAGACCCCACCACCGCCCCCGCCCCGCTCGGGCCCGCAGCCCGCCTCCGGACCGCCGAAGCACCCGCAGTCCACGACCGCCCTGGTCCTCGGGATCGTCGGGATCGTGGCGTGCGGCGTCGTCGCCCCCTTCGCCTGGGTCATCGGCGGCAGGGCCGTGCGGGAGATCGACGCGAGCCCCGGGACGTACGGCGGCCGCAGCGAGGCCAACACCGGCAAGATCCTCGGCATCGTCGGGACGGCGCTCCTGGTCCTCGGGATCCTGGCCCTCATCGTGCTCGTGATCGTCGCGGTCGCAGCGGACGACTCGTCGTTCGACGGCTCGTACGACTACTCGCTCGTCGGAGCGCTTCCCGGGCTGGTGGGTCGATGAGCGACCAGCCCGGCACCCCGCCGCCGTACCCCGGCCAGCAGCCGCCGCAGCAGCCCAACTGGGGCTCGGCCTATCCCCCGCAGCAGCCGCCCCCCGGCTACGGCTACCAGCAGCCGTACGCCGCACCGCGTCCCAGCCACCCGAAGGCCACGACCGCGATGGTGCTCGGCATCATCGGCATCGCGGGCGGTCTCGCGTGTGTCCTGCCGCTGCTCGTCGCGCCCTACGCGTGGATCATGGGAGCCCACGCGGTGCGGGACATCGACGCCAGCGGAGGACAGCTCGGTGGCCGCGGCGAGGCCAACACCGGCAAGATCCTCGGCATCATCGGCACCGTCCTCCTGGCACTGGGAGTCGCGCTTGCCGTCCTGCTCCTGGTCCTGACGCTGTCGGTCGACGACTTCTGGGACGACGGCAGCACCTACTAGCGCGCGGGGTCAGAGCGCGCAGCCGACGAGCACGGGCTCGTTGACCAGCGTGATGCCGTACGCCTGCTGCACACCGGCGCGGATCTCGCGGGCCAGGTCGAGCAGCTGCGCCGTCGTGCCGTCGCCGCGGTTGGTCAGCGCGAGCGCGTGCTTGGTCGACAGCGACACCGAGGGCGTCCCGTAGCCCTTGCCGAAGCCGGCGTGGTCGATCAGCCAGGCCGCGCTGGTCTTGACCGTGCCGTCGGGCTGGGCGAAGCGGGGGGCGGCCTCCGGCAGCGCGTCGGCCTGCTCGGGGCCCAGCAGCGGGTTGGTGAAGAACGAGCCGGCGCTCCACGTGTCGTGGTCGGCGGGGTCCAGCACCATGCCCTTGCCCCGGCGCAGCTCCAGCACGGCCCGGCGGACCTCCGCGGCGGGGGCACGCTCGCCGACCTCGACACCGAGCGTCCGGGCCAGCTCGGCGTAGGCGACGGGGGCGCCGAGGTCGCCCAGCGCGAGCTGGAACGCCACGGTCAGGACGACCCAGCGGTGCGGCTCGGCCTTGAACCGGCTGTGCCGGTAGCCGAAGCCGCAGTCGACGACGTGGATCGTGCGGACCCTGCGGTCGAGGCGGTCGTACGCCCGCACGGTGGCGACGGTCTGCGAGACCTCCTGGCCGTACGCGCCGACGTTCTGGATCGGGGTCGCGCCGGTCGCACCGGGGATGCCGGACAGCGCCTCGACGCCGACCCAGCCCTCGGTGACCGCGCGGGCGACGACGTCGTCCCACGGCTCCCCCGCCGCGACCGTGACCATCGCCCCGCTGCACGCGTCGGCGTCGACCCGCATGCCGCGGGTCAGGACGCGCACCACGGTGGCGTCGACACCCTCGTCGGCGACCACCAGGTTGCTGCCGCCGCCCACGACCAGCAGCGGGTCCCCGGCCTCGTCCGCGATGCGTACGGCCTCGAGCAGGTGCTCCTCGGTGGTGGCATCGATGACCGAGCGGGCCGGGCCGCCGAGGCGCAACGTCGTCAGCTCGGCGAGGTCCATGGCGGCGACGCTAGCAGCCGGCGACGAGCCCTCCGACGGGACGCTGGGGGAACGGCGAAAGCCCCCGTCTGCTGCAGCAGAGGGGGGCTTCGCGGGGGACCGAGAGGTCAGCGCGTCTCGCGGTGCAGCGTGTGGCGCTTGTCGCGCGGGCAGAACTTCTTCAGGTCCATGCGATCGGGGTCGTTGCGACGGTTCTTCTTCGTGATGTAGTTGCGTTCCTTGCACTCGGTGCAGGCCAAGGTGATCTTGGGACGAACGTCTGAGCTCTTGCTGGCCACGAGGGTGCCTCTTCTTGATCGATGATGCTGGGGTGTTGCGTGCGTGGTCGTGCGGTAGCTGGGGCGGGACTCGAACCCGCTACAACACGATTATGAGTCTTGTGCTCTAACCACCTGAGATAGCCAGCAGAAACGGGTCCCGAGTTGCCTCGTTTCCCAGAGCCCCCTTACGGAATCGAACCGAAGACCTCTTCCTTACCATGGAAGCGCTCTACCGACTGAGCTAAGGGGGCAAGCCGACAAGCAAAGATACCGGGTCACCGCCCCGGATGCGAAATCGGGGGTGCCTGGTGCAGGATGACGGCCATGAGCGCTCGTCATCCCAGCGGTTTTCGGTTCAGTGACGACACCATCAACCGGTGGTCCGGCTCGCTCGTCGCGGTGCTGTTCGTCGTCACGGGGGTCGGTCTCGGCCTCGGTCTGGCCAGCGACACCGAGGGGTCGCCGGGCTGGCTCGGGATCGTCGCGACGGTCGTCACGGTCGGAGGCGTCGTCGGACCGATCCTCGCGGCCGCGGTCTTCGGCGGGGAGTCGATCCGTCGCGGCGGCGGGGTCATCGGTGCCCTGTTCACGTACGGGCTGGTGGCGGGGGCCGCCGGACTGGGGCTCGGCATCGGCTGGGCGTTCTGGACCGGCGTCGTCGCCACGGGCCTCGGCGTCGTGGGGTTCTGGGTCATCGGCTGGATCGCCAAGGTGCCGATGTACATCGGGGTCCCGTGGGCGCACGGCGGGGTCGTCAAGCGCTCCGACGCCGCACCGACGGAGCGCATCGGCACGGACGACCCCCGGCTCCGGCCGAGGCGCCGGACGGCTCTCAAGCGACCGCGCTGACCCCCGTCCCGCTCATGTGCAGCACGTCGAGCGGTGCCGACGTCGGCTCCTCGGCGGGCCGGTTCGCGGCCAGGACCTCGGCGACCGCGGGGTGGATCCGGTCGTCGAACGCCGCGGCGCACGCCTCGACGGACTCCCACACGTCGATGTAACGCAGCCCGCCGTCGGGACGGCGGACGCACAGGTGCACGAGCTGGCCCGCTAGTGGCTCGGGTCCCAGCGCGGCGATGATCCGCTCGTACGTCGGGAGGTCGATCGGAACGTCCTGCGTGAAGGCGTGCACCATGGCCGCCACCTCCTGGAGGTTGGTCCGAATTAACTTCGGACGAATATTGTTAGACTTCCACCGATGCCCGAACCCGTCAAGAGCCGCCCCTACCGCTCCCCCGCCCGCACCGAGCAGTCCGAGCGCACCCGCGCGGCCGTCCTCGACGCCGCCCGGGAGCTCTTCACGACGCAGGGCTACACCGGGACGACGGTCCGGGCGATCGCCGACCGGGCCGGCGTTCACCTCGACACGCTGTACGCCGCGGTGGGCCGCAAGCCGCAGATCATGCTGGCCCTCGTCGAGTCGGCCCTGTCGGGGCAGACCGACGCCGTCACGGCCGAGGAGCGGGACTACGTGCGGCGCATCCGGGAGTGCGACCGGGCAACCGAGATGATCGACGTCTACGCCGCCGCCGTGACTGCGATCCAGCAGCGGCTCGCGCCGGTCTTCACGGCCCTGCGCGTCGCGGCGGACGCCGACGAGTCCTGCGCGGCGGTGTGGCGGCAGGTGTCCGAGCGCCGGGCCGCCAACATGCTGCTGCTCGCCCGTGACCTGAGGTCGACCGGCGAGCTGAGGGACGACCTCAGCGACCGGGAGGTCGCGGACATCGTCTGGAGCATGAACGCCGCGGAGCACTGGGACCTGCTGGTCGTCCGGCGGGGCTGGTCACCCGACCGGTTCAACGCCTGGCTGGCCGACGCGTGGCGCCGGCTCCTGCTGGCCGGCGGTCAGGAGGAGGCAGCGAGCCGGGAGGGCCAGAGCGGGCCCTCGTAGATGAATCCGGTGTAGCCCTGCACGAGGTCCGCGCCCGCGGCGAGCCGGGCCCGGACGTCGTCGGGGGTCGTGACTCCACCGACCGCGATGATCGCGAGCCGGTCGCCGACGCGGGCCCTCAGCCGGACGAGGACCTCGGCGGCGCGCTCCGCCAGGACCGGCCCGGACAGCCCACCGGCGCCCGCAGCCTCGATCACAGCCCGGTCGGTCCGCAGCGACGCTGGTCGGGCGATCGTGGTGTTGGTCGCGCTGATGCCGTCGAGTCCCAGCTCGACCGCGAGGTCGGCGACCGCGTCAACGTCGTCGTCCGCGAGGTCGGGGGCGATCTTGACCAGCAGCGGGACCCGACGTCCGGGGACCCGGTCCGCGACGTGCTTGACCGCGGCGAGCAGCGGGCGCAGCTCGCCGACGGCCTGGAGGTCCCGCAGGCCGGGGGTGTTGGGCGACGAGACGTTGACGACGAGATAGCTCGCATAGGGCGCCAGCAGCCGGGCGCTCTCGACGTAGTCGGCGACGGCCTCCTCGGGGTCGACGACCTTGGTCCTGCCGATGTTGACCCCGATGACGGCGTCCCGGCCGGCCCGTGTGCGGCGCAGGCGGTGGAGGCGGGACGCGACCTCGGCGGCTCCGTCGTTGTTGAACCCCATCCGGTTGATGATCGCGCGGTCCTCGACGAGCCGGAACAGGCGCGGCCTCGGGTTGCCGGGCTGCGCGCGGGCCGTGACGGTCCCGATCTCGACGTGGCCGAAGCCCAGGGCCAGGAGGCCCGGGACCGCGCGCGCATTCTTGTCGAACCCCGCGGCGAGGCCGAAGGCGTTCGGGAACTCGATGCCCATCACGGTGCGCGGTGCGCGGGTCTGCGGCAGCACGAGCCGGGTCGCGAGGCGGCCGGCACGGATCGCGACGAACCCACGCTCGTGCGCCTTCTCGGGATCCATCGAGCGGAAGACGGCGTCGAAGAAGGCGCGATAGACCACACGCGGAGCCTATCGCCCGCCCGGGACCGGTCCGAACGCGTGGGCGGCCCGGTAGGTCCCGAGTGCCGTCAGCCGGACGTCTCGAGCACGCCACGCTGGCCCAGGCGGTCGAGCTGGGGCGCGGCGGTCAACAGGCCGCCGTGGCGCCAGATCGCGTGGACCACGAAGGCGGCCAGCAGCGAGCCCAGCGAGCCGAGCGCGAGATCGCTGAGTGTGTCGGTGTAGGCGCCCAGACGCTCCGGCGAGGTCTTGAGGAATGCGAAGTACTCAGCGATCTCCCAGCCCACCGCCGCGGTGACGCCGAACGCCAGCGCCCGCTCGATCGTGGCGCCCAGGGACGCGCTGCGGTGCAGGGTCAGCACGATCGCGGCGGCGGCCAGGAAGCCGGTGTTCATGAAGTGCATCCAGTCGTCGAACCAGGAGATCGAGTCGTACAGGTCCATCCGGTTGCCCAAGGTGTCGGTGAAGCACGTCACGGTGACCAGCAGGTCCGCCACCCAGGGGAACGAGGCCCGCTCGCGCCAGTAGACGAACCACACGATCGGCACCGCGAAGGCCAGCAGCGGGTAGCCGATCGCCCGGGCGGCCGCACCCTTGCCGCGGACGTTGCCGAAGTCGGGGTAGAGCACCGCCACGACGAGCAGCAGGACGAGGAAGACCTTGGCCGTCAGGTCGAGGCCCCGCACGACGGGTGGTGTCTCGTAGCGGGAGTCGACGAGGGTGGTGGTCACATCCGAACGGTAGTCGAGGGCACGACCCGCCCCCGGCATCGCAGCATCCCGACAGCCTGTCAGCCTTTGGGCCCCTCGTGGTCTACATTGGGACAACGCCCGCCCGGGCGACCTGGACCACCGCGAGGGAGCCGTGCACGAGTCACCGGATCAGACCTTCGCGAGGCTCGCCATCGAGCTCAGCAAGGCGACCACGGTCGACCAGAGCGCGAATCAGATCGTCGCGTTCGGCATGAAGATGCTCGGCACCCAGTTCGCCGGCATCACGCTGCTGCGGGGCCAGGGCCGGTTCGACTCCATCGGCGAGTCCGATCCGCTGATCCGGGCGGCCGACCGGCTGCAGTACGACCTCGGCGAGGGCCCGTGCATCGAGGCCGCGACCACGACGCGCACCATGCTCTCCGCCGACCTCGCGACCGATCCGCGCTGGCCGCGGTGGGGGCCGGCGGCGGTCGAGCTCGGGTTCCGCAGCATCCTGTCGGCCGAGCTCCACACCGGTGGTGATCGCATCGGGGCGATCAACTTCTACGGCTCGACGATCCGGCAGTTCACGGGCGAGGACGTCGACGTGGCCCGGCTCCTCGCGAGCCATGCTGCGGCCGGGCTGGCCGCCGTGAGGCTCCGGGAGGGCCTCCAGAACGCGCTCGACTCCAGGACCGTCATCGGGCAGGCGCAGGGCGTGCTGATGGAACGCTTCGACGTCGACGCCGACCGGGCGTTCGCGATCCTGCGTCGCTACTCCCAGGACGGCAACATCCGGCTGATCGAGGTTGCGCGCACCGTCGTGCAGCGCAAGGAGCTCCCGGAGGTCGCCCGTCGCCGGCAGGGCAAGCACGGAATCACGCCGTAACCGGTCGTTCGGTCTGCTCGGGCCCGCCCGCACCCCTGTTTGTCGCTGCCCCGGAGGGGCACAATGAAGGAGTGCCCCCGCTGAGGCGCGGGCATCCAGTTGAGAAGGAGCTGGGCAGGCCTCTTGAGAGACGACCCCGGAATGCTCCTCGCCTTCACCTTGCTCGCCAGCCTCCTGCTCAGCCTCGTGCTGGCTGCGGCGGTCGTCGCCTTCACCGGCGATCTGGTCTCCTATCTCCGTCGCCCCTCGAAGGGCTTCCCGACCTGGCGGGCGCTGCGTCGCGACCTCGGAGTGATGCTGAGGGCAGCTCACTACGCGCGGAAGAAATGACCGTGGCTCGGCAGACGCTGACAGCCCATGAGGACCTCCGACCCATGACGAACTGGGCCGAACGTCTTGCGTATCCACCGCGTCGGGTTCACCATGGGTGGACCGGTTGAGAAGTAGTCGGCGAAATCCTGCAGCGAAGGTTTTCACGATGCCAACGGATGACACGTCACAGATCGGCTGGCCGCTGCACGTCTACCGCGTGCGGGACGAGGCGAGGCAGCAGAGCATCCTGAGGGCGTTCCGGCGGATCGCCTATCCGGGCGTGACCGCCTTGGGCTCCCGCTCCGGACCCGAATGCTTCGTGATCGCCGAGTGTCGGTCGTTCGGTGACCAGATCCGGGCGCGACGGGTCATCCGCATTGTCGACCCCGACGCGGAGCGCGACCGCATCTGCGAGCTCAGCCCGGAAGAAGTCCGGACCCGGCGCGGGTAGCCGCACGACGAGGATCTGCGGCTTCCTCACGAGCGCTCCCGACGCATCGCGGACGTATGATGGCGAGATGGCCAGGAAACGGCTGATCATCGCGGACCACCATCGACGCTGGGGCATCATCGCCGCCAGTCTGGTCGGCCTGGTAGCCGTCGGGATCGCCGGGATCGCCTTTGCGAGGACCGGCGAGATCAATCGGGAGCCCTGGGGATACATCGCCCTCGCGGTCGCCGTCCTGGCAGCGCTCGGGGGCTTCTTCCTCGCCCTCACGATGGCCGTGATGGGCGACAGCGAACCGTCCGACCCGGACCGGTCGTCCCGCGGCGGCGCAGGCACCTCGGGACAAGGTCGCGGCTAGGCGAGCGAGGTCCGCCGGCTGACGAGAGCGCTCAGGCCCTCAGCCGTGACACCCGGGCCAGCCCGTGCAGCCCTCGGCCAGGTACGTGGAGCCGGCCTCCGACGACACGAGGGTCGACAGCTACCCCGGTGCCGGCCCCGGCCGGCGGCGGACACCTCGCTCATGCAGGCCAGCGCGGTCGGCAGCAGCCCGCCGAGGGCGAGACCGGCCAGGAAGCGCAGCCCGATGAGGATCTCGAGGTTCGGCGACGCGGCCACGAACAGGGTCATCAGCGACGCCCACGCCAGACAGCCGATCAGCGTC
>NZ_JAOPXQ010000171.1 GCF_025965075.1 Aeromicrobium sp. | reverse complement strand
CTCGCGAGCAGGCCCGTCGACCCACCGGCGGACAGCACGGCCTCGGTCATGACGGTCGCGTCGATGATGTCGCCGCCGGAGCCGCCGACCTCCTCGGCGAAGGCGATGCCGAGCATCCCGACCGCGGCGGCCTTCTGGTGCAGCTCGCGCGGCAGCAGGCCGGCGTCCTCCCAGGCGGGGAGGTGGGGCGCGATCTCCTTCTCGGTGAAGGACGTGACCATCTCGCGCAGGGCGAGACGTTCGGGGGTGTTCCAGACGTTCACAGGGAGGCCTTCGCTATCAGGGTCGGGAGGAGGACGGACGGGATGGCGCAGTCGCGGGCACGGAGCCACTCGCCCACGCCCTTGGCCTGCGGGTCGAGCCGGGTCGACGACGCAACCCCCTCGCCCAGCAGGCCGTGGATCACGATGTTGACCGCCGCCAGGTTGGGCAGCGGGTGGATCTCGACGTCGAGGGTCGAGGCCTCGGCCAGCAGCTCACGGACCGTCGGCGCGTCGAGGAAGCCGACGAGCCAGGCGTACGCGTCGTCGCGGGCCGGATGGCCGGCCGGGATCCAGACGCCGACATTGGCGTCGCCGCCCTTGTCACCGGAGCGGGCGTGCACGAGCCGGCCCAGCGGGGCGCGGACCGTGTCGGCCGCCCAGTCGCCGAGTGGCGCAAACCCGTCCCCGAGTGGCGCAGAAGTGGACGACTCGCCGTCCGAATCCGTCACTTCTGCGCCACTCGCGGATCCACTCGCGGATCCACTCGCGGAGCCACTCGCGGATCCACTCGCGGAGCCGGGTGGGGGGATCTCCTGCACGGTGCCGTCGGCGGTCACGATCCGGTGGGGGACCTCGGACTGGGGGACGTACGCCGCGCGGTAGATCCCGTAGGGCGTGCCGGCCGCCGGTGGGCGGGAGACGCTGAAGCCGGGGTACGACGCCAGGGCCAGCTGGACCACGGCGTCGCTGAACGCCCGGCCGACCGGCTCCGGCTCGGCGCTCTTGACGTGGCAGCGCAGCAGGGCGGTGCCCTGGGCCTCGGTCGGCGGGTCGGCAGTGTCGGTGCGGTCCAGGTGCCACTCGACGGTGTCGGGTCGGGTGCCGGCCGCGAACGCGGCCTCCAGCTGCCGCTCGACCAGGGCGGCCTTCTCGGGGATGTCGAGTCCCGTGAGGAGGAGCTCGACGCTGTTGCGGTGGCCGCCGATCTCGTTGAGGCACACCTTGGTCGTCGCGGGGGGCGGCTCGCCGACGGCGCCCGTGATCGCGACCCGGTCGGGGCCGACCTGGCTCAGCGACACGGAGTCGAGGCGGGCCGAGACGTCGGGGCCGAGGTAGAGGGGAGCGCCGATCTCGTAGACCAGCTGCGCCGTCACGGTGTCGACCGTGACGGCTCCCCCGGTGCCCGCGTGCTTCGTGATGACGACCGATCCGTCGGCGTCGACCTCGGCGATCGGGAAGCCCAACGGGGTCGACATGTCGACATCGGCGAAGCCGGAGAAGTTGCCGCCCGTCGCCTGCGTCCCGCACTCGATGACGTGCCCGGCGACGACGGCACCGGCGAGCCGGTCCAGGTCGTCGCGTCCCCAGCCGAAATGGGCGATCGCGGGTCCGACGACGACCGAGGCGTCCGTGACCCGGCCGGTCACGACGATGTCGGCGCCGGCCCGCAGCGCGGCGGCGATGCCGAACGCCCCGAGGTACGCGTTGGCGGTCAGCACGCCGCCGAAGCCCAGCTCCTCGGCACGGGCGCGCAGGTCGTCGCCCTCGACGTGGACGATCGAGATCTCGAGCCCCTGGTCGGTGGCGATGTCCCGGAGCCTCGCGGCGAGGGCCGCGGGGTTGAGGCCGCCGGCGTTGGTCACGATCGTGACGCCGAGCTCCTTGGCCAGCGCCATCGAGTCGGTCATCTGCCGGACGAACGTCTTGGCGTAGCCCAGCGACTCGTCCTTGACCCGGTCGCGGCCGAGGATCAGCATCGTCAGCTCGGCGAGGTAGTCACCCGTCAGGTAGTCGAGCTCACCGCCCTCGAGCATCTCGCGCATCGCGCCGAGCCGGTCACCGTAGTAGCCCGAGCAGTTGCCGATCCGGATCGCGGTCATCGGTCCCCCAGGCGGACGGGATCGGCGCCGGGCATCCCGGCGAAGGCCTGGACGATCGTCAGCCAGTGCGCCGCGTGCTCGCCGTCGGCCCGGACGTCGGTGTCCTCGAGGTGCCGTCGGCGGGTCGCCAGCAGCGCGAAGTCCCAGCCCGAGCCGGTGACCCGCTCGGTGGCGTCCTCGGGTCCCCACGTCCACACGTCGCCGTCGGGGCCGATCAGCTCGACCCGGATGTCGACGCCGGGGTCCTGCTCGCCGCGCACGAGGTAGGCGTAGCCGCGGGCCCGCACGCCGATGTGGCAGACGTGCTTCGCGCGGGCCGTCGGCCGGAGGACCAGGTCCAGCGACTCCGCGACGTCGTGGCCGTGCGCCCAGGTCTCCATGATCCGGGCGGTGGCCATCGAGGCCGGGCTCATGGGCGGTCCGAACCACGGGATCCGCTCGCCGTCGGGCACCGACCGGAGCGCCGCGTCGAGGGCCACCCGGCCCTCGCGCCACGCGGCGAGCAGCTCCTCGGGGGGCAGCGCCGCCATCTCGTCGGTCGCGGTGTCGATGAAGCCGAACGGGTCCTCCGCCGCCGACTTCATGAGCCGGCCGAACGCGTCGGGGTCCGTGATGGCCGCGAGCGAGGCGGTGTCGGTCCAGTGCAGGTGGGCGACCTGGTGCGCGACGGTCCAGCCCTCGGGGGTCGTGACGGTCGCCCAGCCGGCGGCAGTCAGCCCGGCCACCCACTGGTCGACCTGCAGGCTCTCGGCGGCGAGGTCGGTCAGGACGGTGTCGAGGGTGCTCGCGGTGCGGTCGGTCATGGCATCTCCAGCTCGTGGTCGAGGACGGTGGCCCAGGAGTCGAGGACGCTGGCCCGCCGCTTGGTGTCATCGGTGATGGACGCGGCGAGGCCCAGGCCACGCAGCAGGTCGAGCGTCGCCTGGACGAGCTGACGGTTGTCGCCGCTCGCCTCGTCGATGCCGAGCAGCTCGACGGCGTATGCATGCGTCTCCCGGCCGATCCGTCGCTCGAGCGGTCCGACCGCCTCCCGCAGCTCGGCATCGGTGCGGGCGGCGACCCACAGCTCGAGGGCCGCGAAGAACACCGGTGACACGAACTGGTCGGCCAGGACCTCCAGCACGCCGCGGACCCGGTCGTCCTCGGGCAGGCTGTCGGCGTTGCGGCGCATGTCCTCACGACGTCGGTCGGTCAGGTGCTCGACCGCCCCGACGACGAGCGCCTGCTTGCTCGGGAAGTGGTGGAGCTGGGCGCCCCGGCTGACCCCGGCCCGCTGGCTCACGACGGTCGTGGTCGTGCCGGACCAGCCGACCTCGACGAGGCACTCGACCGTCGCCTCCATCAGGCGCTGCCGCATGGCGCGGGTGCGCTCGCCCTGCGGCGTACGCGTCTGGGCCGGCTCGGTGGTCACCCGACCAGCGTGCCTCCTCCGGAACAAACAGTCAAGCCTGATTGTTTCTCGGACGTCGACGAGCACCGCCTGACGGTCGCTGTCGCACGACTCGTGGTGCATCGCCTGGATAAGAGGGCTCTCACGACTCCATCACGTCCACCTCATCCGTGCTGGAGATCGTGAGCACTCCACCCCCACTCCCAGGAGGCACCCCATGCGCACCCCCATCACCCTCATCGGCCTGTCCCTCGCGGCAGCCCTCACCCTCAGCGCCTGCGGCAGCGATGACGCCGAGCTCTCCGCCGACGACCGGGCCAAGGCGTCCACCGCGGCCCTCGCGTACGTCGGCGGTGGCGCCGTGACCGACGCCGAGCGTGGCGACGGCGACGACACCTACGCGTACGAGGTCGAGGTCACCCTGCCCGGCGGCAGCGACATCGACGTCGAGCTCGACGACTCCTTCGAGGTCACGAACCAGCCCCCGAAGGCCGCCGACCTCGAGCCCGCGCCCGCGGCCCCGTCCGCGACCCCGTCCGCGACCCCCGATGTCGCGCGTGCGACCGACGACCGACCCTTGACCGGATCGGTCCTCACGAAGGCGTCGGCCGCGGCGCTCAAGGCGACCGACCCCGCCGGGAAGGTCACCGAGACCAGCGGCAGCGACGACCCGGACCACGTGTACGAGGTCGACGTCCTGCTGCCGGACGGCGAGGACGTCACGGTCGAGCTCGACAAGCGGTTCGTGGTCACCGCGATCGACCGCTGACCTCCGCTAGTCTCGTCGCACTCCCACCGTGCGATCTGAAGGATCAGCCATGACCGAGCACATCCCACCCCCGCCTCCGCCCGAGGCACCGGTGGATCCCGATCCGGCCGGGCGGAGCGTCAAGGGTGCCGTCATCGGTGGGGTGGCGGTGGCCGCGGTCCTCGCCGGAGGCCTCGGCGCCTTCGCGGTCTACCAGAAGCTCGACGGTGGCGGCCCCCAGCCGCACGACGTCATGCCGGCGTCGACGCAGGCCTACGCCCGGCTCGACCTCGATCCGTCCGCGAGCCAGAAGATCGAGCTGTTCCAGCTCATCCGCCGGTTCCCGGACGTCGCCGACGACATCGGCATCACGAGTGACGGCCAGGACGTCCGGGAGCTGATCTTCGACCAGGTCCTGGCGCCGGAGTGCCCCGGCCTCGACTACGAGGACGATGTCGAGCCGTGGCTGGGCTCGCGCATCGGGATCGGCGCCAACATCGAGGACGAGTCGTTCCAGATCGCGCTGCAAACGACCGACGAGCAGGCGTCCCAAGCCGGCATCAAGAAGCTGTTCGGGTGCGCGGACGAGGAGTACGGCATCGCGTACCTCGACGGCTACGCGATCCTGTCCGACACCCAGCAGGCCGTCGACGCCGCGGTCACCGCGACCGAGAAGGGCACGCTGGCGGACAAGAAGGCGTTCGTCGACGACTTCGACGCCCTCGGCGACCAGGGGATCGCCTCGGCCTGGGTCGACGTCGCGGCCCTCGCGAAGGTGCCCGAGCTCGCCGAGGCGTTCGGCGAGCAGGCCGACACGTTCGCGAAGGCCGGCTCCGGCGCGACGACGCTGCGGGTCGACGGCAACGCCCTGGAGCTCGTCGCGTTGAGCGGCCGGGTCTCCGACGAGGAGCCGAGCCCGACGGATCTCGGCGCGCTCCCCAAGGACACGATCGCGGCCCTGTCGGTCTCCGGCGTGGGCGACCAGGTCGGTACGTCCTTCGACTCGTTCGTCCAGCAGCTCGACGGGGGCCTCGGCGCGATGCTCCTCCCGGACGACGTCGACGACCCCAGCAGCACCGAGATCGACCCGTCCGACGATCCGTCGGGTGACGACGCGCAGGACTTCATCGACGAGATCGAGCGGGAGACCGGGCTCCGGCTGCCGGAGGACCTCGAGACGTTGTTCGGCGACACCCTGACCCTGGCGGTCGGGGCGCGCAACGTCGAGCAGCTGCCGACGTTCGGTGGGCCCGACGACCTGTCGACCCTCGATGTCGCGCTGTCCCTGACGTCGGACCGGGCCAAGGCCCTCGACCTCGTCCAGCGCCTGGCGGACCTCGCGGCCGACGTCGGCATCCCGCTCGTCACGGCGGCGACCGATCGCGGCGCCGTGCTGGCGACCAACCAGGACGCCGCCGACGCGGTGAGCGACCCCGACGGCACGCTTGGCGAGCGGGACACGTTCACCGAGGTCGTCCCGGACGCCGAGGCCAGCAGCAGCGGGCTGTTCGTCGACATCGGCGCGATCATCGACGCACTGCAGCAGGCCGATCCGCCGGACGACCTGGCGAAGGACCTCGAGGAGGCCAGCGACCTGTCGGCGTTCGGACTGTCGGTCGGCGAGGATGACGACCACTCGACCCTCCGGCTGCGCCTGGCGCTGACCGAGGACTAGGGACCGGCGCTACGCCGCGGAGCCGGGCACCATCTCGCCGACGATCGTCTCCTCGTGCGCGTCGGGGTCGACCGTCGGCTCGGGGACCGGCTCGCCGACGGCGCGGCGGGCGAACTCGGCGGCGAGGTCGAGCGCCATCTCGCTCTCCGGCAGCGCGTCGGCCAGCACCGGGAACGCGTGCACCTGCTTGCGCCACAGGTGGGTCTCGACCTCGACCCCCCGCTCGGACAGCAGCAGCGCCATAGCCTCGACCTCGGGCCGGAGCATCTCGTCCTCGACCGCGACCAGGAAGGTCGGGGACGTGATGTACGCCGAGGCGTGCAGCGGCGAGGCGTAGCCCTCGATCGGCACACCCTCCTCGGGCAGCCAGCGCTCCCGGATCTGCGCGACCCGGCTGACCGGCAGATAGGCGTCCCGGTCACGGATGACCCGGACGACGGCCTTGTCCTGGCGCTCCGGGTCGACACTCAGCAGCGGCGAGAAGCCCAGCAGCGCGGCCGGGGCCGGCAGCCCGCGTCGGGTGGCGAGCTCGGCCACCTTCATCGCGAGGTAGCCGCCCGCGGAGTCCCCCGCGACGACGATCTTGTCGGGGTGCTCGCTCTGCTCGACCAGGGCGGCGTACGCCGTGATGACGTCCTGCACCGACTCGGCCACGCTGCCCTCGGGCAGCTGGACGTAGTCGACCGAGATGACGGTCGCGCCGGTCTTGAGCGCGAGCCGCTCGCAGATGCGCCGGTGCGTCTCGATGCTGCCGGAGAAGAAGCCGCCGCCGTGCAGGTAGAGCAGCGTCATCCGGGTCGCCGGGCCGTAGCGGTGGGTCATCGACTCGACCGGCACGCCGCCGAGGTCGTGCCGGACCGGCTCGATGTATCGCGACCGCTTGCGGCGGGCCGAGAGCTTGTCGATCCGGCGGATCGTCGCCAGCGAACGGTCGCTGAGCGGGGTGTGGAGCAGGATCGGCTTGAACACCAGGCGCGCGGTCCGCTGCAGGACCCGGGCCTTGAAGCTGAAGGCCTCGTGGACGACGGCCTGGTCGAACACGACCCGCATCGGGCCGCGACCCGGGAGGGCCAGCAGGACCCGGTCCCCCGACCGCCTCCGGACCCTCGGGATCGAGGTCAGGTGGGTGAGCGCAGGCAATCGGGGCATGCTTCGAGCGTACCGCCGGTATGGCACCAGCTCAACCGTCGCGACGACGTTTGCGCAGGTCAGCCGCCATGCCGGCGGGTCAGTCGGCGCGGAAGCGCGCGTCGACCTCGACCCGGATCACGATCTCCTCGGGCGTCAGGTCGAGCTCGGGCCCTTCGCCGGCGAGGCCGTACGCCGCCTGGTGGAGGACCGGCGCGCCCTGCGCGCCGTCGCCGGGCGACGTCAGCATGCCGGGGTCGGCGAGCTGGACCGCCGTGACCTTGCCGCGGCGGACCGCGTTGGCGTACGACTGCGCCTTGGCGACGGCGTCGTCGACGGCGGCCTTGCGCACCTCGGCCTCGTAGC
>NZ_JAOPXQ010000117.1 GCF_025965075.1 Aeromicrobium sp. | reverse complement strand
CCACCGGCGATCCCCGGTCGCGGGGCACGATCATGGCCGAGACCCTGGTCGAACGCGTCACCGGCCGGGCGTTCGCCGACGACGTCGACGTCGAGGTGCAGGTCGTCATGGACGCCGACACCGTCTTCAACGGCGGCGACACCCCCGCCGACCTCGTCGGCTACGGGCCCCCCGCCGCCGACGCTACGAGGGCCCGATCAACGCCTACGTCAGAGCCCGCGACCGCAGGTGCCGGCAACCCGGGTGCGACTGCAGCATCCGCGACACCGACCACATCACCGATTTCCAGCTCGGTGGCCCCACCACCGCCGACAACGGCCAAGGCCCTGTGCAAACGGTCCCACTCCATCAAGCACCAACCCGGCTGGCACGTCACCAGCTCCGGCAAGGCCACCATCTGGCGCACCCCGACCGGCCACGAATACCGGTCCGACCCACCCCCGGTCCTGCCCCGCGACAACAACCCCGGCCACCTCCGCCAATAGCGAAGCTGGTCGTTGGCTGCGCGCAGGCTTGGCGCTCGCCGTTTCAGCATCCGCGCCTGGATCTGCCGCTCACGCTCAGTGATCGGATCGTCGTTCACGTCGAAGCCCACGAGCCAGATCAGACCTCGGGCGTCCCCGTCACCCTGGCGAAGCGCAACAGAGAAAAGATCGCCTGGTGCTCATCGAGATTCCGCCCATGCGATGACCTCGTCAACCTCCGCGTCCCACACGTCGTGCGTGTCGGTTGCCCACGATCGGTCGCCAGCCCCGTCGGAGAAGAGGAACACCCGGTAGACGGCGTCGAGCCGCGCCCAGCTGCTGTCCTGTTCGATCGCTGACTCGATCCGTATGGCCGCACAGTATCCAGGTCCACCAGGTGTACGGGGTGTTGGCTGGGTTCGCCACGGTCGTCGAGGAGCGGTGAGCTTATCGCCCTTCTCACGACCGGCGGTGGGCTGATCGCTTTTCCCATGACGGGGCGGTGCGGCAGTCGCCCGACGAGGTCGTGAACGGGCGAGCCACGCACCGCCCACTGGATGCCGAGGACTCTGGGCCTGCCCGGTCTCACGTCCGGGGGCCGGCGACACCGATGAGACGACCCCTCGCCTCCGAGGCGGGCGTCGAACCGCTGGGCATGCTCGGCCAGTGTCCCGGGCTCGTGAACGGGAACGGCGACCTGTCACCCCGTACCGTTGGTGCATGATCGATTGGAAGCTCGCGCAGTCGACCGCCGCCCGGTTGTCCAAGCCTGGCCCCGCGGTGTCCGCCGCCGAGGTCGCCGAGGCCGTCGCCGAGCTCCGTGAGGGTGCCGCGCGCTCCGAGGCCCCGGTCCGCGAGTTCAGCGACCTGCACGCGACCTCCGCGACGGCGCCCGTCCTGATCGTGGACCGACCGCGCTGGGTCGAGGCCAACATCGACACGTTCCAGGTCCTGATGGACCCCGTGCTGGCCAAGCTCCAGGCGGCCAACAAGATGCCCTCGGGCCTGTCCCGGTCGGTCGGCTCCAAGATCAGCGGCGCCGAGGTGGGCGCCCTGATGTCGTTCATGTCGTCCAAGGTGCTCGGCCAGTTCGACCCGTTCTGGGACGGACCCGCCGGCGAGGGCGGCCGCCTCCTGCTGGTCGCCCCCAACATCGTGCAGGTCGAGCGCCAGCTTGACGTCGACCCGCACGACTTCCGCCTCTGGGTGTGCCTGCACGAGGAGACGCACCGCGTGCAGTTCACCGCGGTCGACTGGATGCGGGGACACATGCGCTCGTTGATGGACGAGTTCGTCGACGCCACCGAGATGGACTCGGCGGCGCTGTCGTCGCTGGTCTCCGACGGCTTCGGCGAGGTCGTCCGCATCGCCCGCGGCGACTCCGACGCCTCGCTCGCAGACCTGTTCCAGAACGACAAGCAGCGCCAGGTCGTCGACAAGCTGACCGGGATCATGTCCCTGCTGGAGGGGCACGCCGACGTCGTGATGGACGGGGTCGGCCCGGAGGTCATCCCGAGCGTCGTCGAGATCCGGCGCAAGTTCACCGAGCGCCGCAAGGGCGCCGGGATGCTCGACCGGATGCTGCGCCGGCTGATGGGGATCGACGCCAAGATGGCGCAGTACCGCGACGGCGCCGAGTTCGTCCGCGAGGTCAACCGGCGGGTCGGGCTGAGCGGCTTCAACGCGGTGTGGGCCGAGCCGGGCAACCTCCCGGACAAGGCCGAGATCCTCGACCCCGCGGCGTGGGTCAAGCGCGTCCACGGCTGACCCATGGGCGGCGCACTCGACCCGACCGTCGCGACGGGCAGGATCGCGGTGCAGCGCACCCTCGCCGACCTCGAGCCCGGCGCCCGGCTCGTCGTCGGAGTCTCCGGCGGGGCCGACTCGCTGGCGCTCGCTGCCGTGACGGCGTTCGTGGCCGACCGCGGAGCGTACGAGCTGCGGGCCGTCGTCGTCGACCACGGCCTGCAGCAGGGCTCCGCCGGCGTCGCGGCGCGGGCCGTCGAGCAGCTGGCCGGGCTCGGCGTGGACGCCGCGGTCGTGCCGGTCGCGGTCGGCACCGAGGGGGGACCCGAGGCGGCTGCCCGCACCGTCCGGCGCGCGGCGCTGGAGGCCGCCGGCGCCGATGCGGTCCTGCTCGCGCACACACTCGACGACCAGGCCGAGACCGTGCTGCTGGGCCTGGGGCGCGGCTCCGGGCCCCGCTCGATCGCCGGGATGCCGGCCGTCGACGGGATGTGGCGGCGCCCGTTCCTGACGCTGCGTCGTGCCGACACCGAGCGGATCTGCCGGGCGTACGACCTCGAGTGGTGGGTCGACCCGCACAACAGCGACCCGGCCTACCGCCGGTCGAGGATCCGCGCCGAGGTCATGCCGCTGCTCGAGGACGTCCTGGGACGCGGCGTCGCCGAGGCACTCGCGCGGACCGCCGACCAGGTGCGCGCCGACTCCGCCCTCCTCGACACCCTCGCCGCCGCGGTCGGGTCCCCGCTGGACGTGCCCACCCTGGCGGCACTCGACCCCGCGCTGCGGTCCCGCGTGCTGCGCCGGGCGGCCCTCGCGGCGGGCGCGGACCCGTCGGCGTTGGGAGCGGTGCACCTGGCCGGGCTCGACCGGCTCGTCACCGAGTGGCACGGCCAGGCCCGGATCGAGCTGCCCGGCGGTGTCAGCGCCGCCCGAACGGGGAACTCCCTGGGCTTCGCCGCGACGCCTGTGGGACAGTGAGCACGTGGACCAGACGCATGTCGAAGGCGACCTCGAGCTCGATCAGACCCTCTACACCGAGGAGCAGATCGTCAGCCGCCTCCAGGAGATGGCCGCCGAGATCAGCAAGGACTACCAAGGCAAGGACCTGCTGCTCGTCGGCGTCCTGAAGGGCGCCGTCATGGTCATGGCGGACCTCGCGCGCAGCCTCGACCGGCACGTCGAGATGGACTGGATGGCGGTGTCCTCCTACGGCTCCGGCACCAAGTCATCCGGCGTCGTGCGGATCCTCAAGGACCTCGACACCGACCTCAACGGGCGCCACGTCCTGATCGTCGAGGACATCATCGACACGGGCCTGACCCTGTCGTGGCTCATCACCAACCTCCGCTCGCGTGGACCCGCCTCGGTCGAGATCGCGACGCTGCTGCGCAAGCCCGAGGCCCAGCAGATGGAGGTCGAGGTCAAGTACGTCGGCTTCGACATCCCCAACGCGTTCGTCGTCGGCTACGGCCTCGACTACAACGAGCGCTACCGCAACCTGCGCTGCATCGGGACGCTGTCCCCGCACGTCTACTCCTAGGACGTCCCGCGGGACGTACGGGCCGGACCGCGGCCGCGTTCGCTTCGGGCGAACCGGAATCGGGAACGCTGGATAGGGGACAACTCGTTCCATGGGGTGACGGTCATCCGTGTACCGTTCGAATACCGACCAGCACATGAGGAGGAGTGGACCCGCTCCACGCCGTACATGAACTTCAAACGCCTCTTCAAGGGCCCGTGGCTCTGGATCATCCTGATCGCCATCCTCGTCATCACGGTCGTGAGCCTGTCCTCCGGCGCCGACGGCTACAAGTCGGTCAAGACCGCGACGATGGTGACCTACCTCGACGACGGCAAGGTCCGCGACGTCAAGTTCGTCGAGGGCGACCAGCAGATCCAGGCGACGCTCGACGACGGCACCAAGGTCAAGGCGAAGTTCCTCGGTGACCAGGGCGCCCGGCTCGTCGAGCAGGCCGAGAAGTCGGTGCAGGACAAGAAGCTCAAGTCGTTCGACGTCGAGGTCCCCAAGACCAACCCGTTCCTGTCGATCCTCGTGACGCTGTTCCCGATCATCCTGATCTTCGGCCTGATCATCTACATGATGAACAACGCCGCCGGCGGTGGCGGCCGGGTCATGCAGTTCGCCAAGTCCAAGGCCAAGCTCATGAGCAAGGACACCCCCAAGACGACGTTCGCCGACGTCGCGGGCTGTGACGAGGCGATCGAGGAGCTCGGCGAGATCAAGGAGTTCCTCCAGGAGCCGGCCAAGTTCCAGGCCGTCGGCGCCAAGATCCCCAAGGGCGTCCTGCTGTACGGGCCTCCCGGCACCGGCAAGACGCTGCTGGCCCGCGCCGTCGCCGGTGAGGCCGGCGTGCCGTTCTACTCGATCTCCGGCTCGGACTTCGTCGAGATGTTCGTCGGCGTCGGCGCGAGCCGCGTCCGCGACCTGTTCGAGCAGGCCAAGGAGAACGCCCCGGCCATCGTGTTCATCGACGAGATCGACGCCGTCGGGCGCCACCGCGGCACCGGCATGGGCGGCGGCCACGACGAGCGTGAGCAGACCCTCAACCAGCTGCTGGTCGAGATGGACGGCTTCGACGTCCGCGGCGGCGTCATCCTCATCGCGGCGACCAACCGTCCCGACGTCCTCGACCCGGCGCTGCTGCGCCCGGGCCGGTTCGACCGCCAGATCGGCGTCGAGGCGCCGGACCTCGCCGGCCGCACCCAGATCCTCAAGGTCCACTCCCGCGGCAAGCCCATCGCGCCCGGTGTCGACCTCGAGGCCATCGGCCGACGTACGCCCGGCTTCTCCGGCGCCGACCTGGCCAACGTGCTCAACGAGGCCGCGCTGCTGACGGCCCGCAACGGCGACAAGACGATCGACAGCGTCGCGCTCGACGAGGCGATCGACCGGGTCATCTCCGGCCCGCAGAAGCGCAGCCGCCTGATGAACGAGAACGAGCGACGCATCACGGCGTACCACGAGGGCGGGCACGCCCTGGTCGCCGCGGCGCTGCCGCAGAGCGACCCGGTGCACAAGATCACGATCCTGCCGCGTGGCCGTGCGCTGGGCTACACGATGGTGCTGCCCGACGAGGACAAGTACTCGCAGACCCGGGCCGAGCTGCTCGACAAGCTGGCCTACATGATGGGCGGCCGGGCGGCTGAGGAGCTCGTGTTCCACGACCCCACGACGGGCGCCGGCAACGACATCGAGAAGGCCACGGGTCTGGCCCGCGCCATGGTGACGCAGTACGGCATGACCGAGCGCCTCGGCGCGGTCCGCCTCGGCGAGAACGAGGGACAGCCGTTCCTCGGTCGCGACATCGGCCACGCCCGCAACTACTCCGAGGCCGTCGCCGCGGTGGTGGACGAGGAGATCAACAAACTGATCTCGTACGCCCACCAGGAGGCGTTCGACATCCTCAACGAGAACCGGGACGTCCTGGACGCCCTGGTGACCGAGCTGCTCGCGAAGGAGACGCTCGACAAGGCGCAGGTCGCCCGGATCTTCGAGCCGCTGCGCCGTCGCGAGATCCGTCCCGCGTGGACCGGGTCCGAGACCCGCGTCCCCGACACCCGCCCGCCGGTCGACAACATCCCCGGCAAGTCCTACTCGGACCAGAACGGCACCGGCGGCACCCCGATCGTGGTCGGCCCCGACGCCGGCCCGGACGCGCCGCCGCCGGCCGGCCCCCCGATGCACGAGAACCCGGACGCTCCGTGACGGTGGACCGCCCCCGCGCCGAGGCGGCGATCCGTGAGCTCCTGTTCGCGATCGGGGAGAACCCCGACCGCGAGGGGCTCAAGGACACGCCCAAGCGGGTCGCCAAGGCGTACGACGAGCTGCTCGCGGGGCTCGACCAGGACCCCGAGGACGTCCTGACGGCCGTGTTCGAGGTCGGCCACGACGAGCTCGTCCTGGTCAAGGACATCGAGCTGTGGTCGATGTGCGAGCACCACCTGGTCCCGTTCTTCGGGGTCGCGCACGTCGGCTACATCCCGACCGAGGGCGGCCGCGTGACGGGCCTGTCGAAGCTCGCCCGGCTCGTCGACGTCTACGCCCGGCGTCCTCAGGTGCAGGAGCGGCTCACGACCGAGATCGCCGACGCGCTGGTCAAGCATCTCCAGCCGCGGGGCGTCATCGTCGTCCTCGAGGCCGAGCACCTGTGCATGGCGATGCGAGGCGTCCGCAAGGGCGGCGCCAAGACCGTGACCAGCGCGGTGCGTGGACAGCTCCGCGACGCCGCGACCCGGGCCGAGGCCATGGGCCTCATCACGGCTCGCTAGGACCGTTCGTGCTCGCCGGCCTCGCCCAGGACCGATGCCTCGTGATGGGGGTCGTCAACGTCACCCCCGACTCGTTCTCCGACGGCGGGAAGTGGCTCGACGCCGCGACCGCGATCCGGCACGGGATCGACCTCGCCGCCCAGGGTGCCGACCTCGTCGACGTCGGCGGGGAGTCGACGCGTCCCGGGGCGCTGCGGATCGACGCGGACGAGGAGCTGCGCCGGGTGCTGCCGGTCATCACGGGGCTGGTCGCCGAGGGCATACCGGTCTCGGTCGACACGATGCGGGCCTCGACGGGACGCCAGGCGCTGGAGGCCGGGGCCGCGATCATCAACGACGTGTCCGGCGGTCGTGCCGATCCCGCGATGATGGGCCTGGCCGCACAGACCGGCTCCCCGATCGTCCTGATGCACTGGCGCGAGCACTCCGACGTCATGCAGAAGCACACGGCCTACGAGGACCTCGTCGCCGACATCACGTCCGAGCTGCTGCAGCAGGTCGACGCCGCCGTCGCCGCGGGGGTCGACCCCGCGCAGATCATCCTCGACCCGGGCCTGGGCTTCTCCAAGACCGGGGAGCAGAACTGGACCGTCCTGGCCCACCTGGAGGAGCTCGTGGCCCTGGGGCCCCCGCTGCTCGTCGCGGCCAGCCGCAAGCGGTTCCTCGGCGAGGTGCTGGCCGGCCCGGACGGCCGGCTGCGCCCCACCGACGGTCGGGACGACGCGACCGCGGCGATCTCGACGCTGTCGGCGCTGGCGGGCGCGTGGTGCGTCCGCGTCCACGAGCCCGCAGCCTCGGCCGACGCCGTACGTGTCGTCGCCCGGCTGGCCCGGGAGGACCGCGCATGACCGCCGAGGCCCTCGCCGTCCACCGGGCGTTCTACGACGCCGTCGAGACCGGTGACGTCGACCTCATGGCGTCGCTGTGGGTCGACGACCCCGGGACGTCCTGCGTGCACCCCGGTGCGGTCCCGCTGCGGGGCACGGCGCACGTGCTGCGGTCGTGGACGGTCCTGATGGCCAACGTCGGCTACATCCAGTTCTTCCTCACCGACGTCGACGTCGTGACGTTCCCGCGGGGCTCGGACGAGCCGACCGCCGCGACGATCACGTGCACCGAGAACATCCTGTCCGGCGAGGGCATGTCGTCGCCGGAGGCCTTCGCGGGCGGCAAGGCCGTCTGCACCAGCATCCTGGTCCGTGACCCCTCCGGCAGCAGGACCGCCGGAGACTGGAAGCTGTGGTCCCGGCACGCCTCCCCGATCGCCGACCTGCACCTCCGAGAGGACGACTGACCCATGGCCATTCCCGACGGGCTGGACCGGATCGACCTGCGCGGCATCGCCGCCCACGGGCACCACGGGGTGTTCGACGCGGAGAAGCGGGACGGGCAGACGTTCGTCGTCGACGTCAGCCTGGGCCTCGACCTGGGCCCCGCCGCGCGCGAGCACGACCTCACCAAGACCGTGCACTACGGCGTCCTGGCCCAGCAGATACACGATGCCATCGTCGAGGACCCCGTCGACCTCATCGAGACGCTCGCGCTCCGTATGGTGGACTTGTGTCTGGCCGAAGAGCCGGTTCAATGGGTTAGCGTGACGGTGCACAAGCCTGAAGCGCCCATCGCGGTGACATTCGACGATGTCGCCGTCACGATAGAGCGGAGCAAACTGTGACCGAAGCGCCGACCCCGTACGTCCTGGACGCGGACACCATGACGGGCGGCATGAGGCCGATCCGTCAGGCAGTCCTGGCGATCGGGTCCAACCTGGGTGAACGGCTCGACCGGCTCCAGGGCGGTGTCTCGGCACTCGAGGACACACCCGAGGTCACGGTCGTGGCGATCTCCTCGGTCTACGAGACCGAGCCCGTCGGCGGCCCGGAGAAGGCCGGCAAGTTCCTCAACGCCGTCGTCCTGATCGACACGACGCTGACGGTCCACACGCTGCTCGACCGCGC